>DUDF01000076.1:2893-14799 GCA_012959435.1 Candidatus Poseidoniales archaeon | reverse complement strand
CCAGAAATTAGATTAGCATAATTTCCCATTTCCCCAGCGAGGTCATAAGCGCCTGCTTTCCCAAGCCAACTTTTTGAATCGAGTAACTCACCAAATTGACTATCGGTTAATTGATTAATTTCTACCGTTGCATGTTCAACAGAAGATTTCTCTTCCCAACTGCTTCCTTTCCTAATTAGAAGGGTTGTTCCAGACCAAACATTGTGCCGTCTCCCACTTAATCTCAGTAACATTCCTGCTGCTGAGGCACGATCAATTGGTTGGCCTAATGACTGTTGTAAATCATCCGGGTCTTCAACCAAGGTATCTGCTAATAATATAAAATCAGGAATATCAACTTCTCCTATCTCTTGAATGGCTATTTCAATTTTAGCCGCTTCAACTTTTGATGCTAGTATTTTCTGCACTTGAGTTCTGACATCCAAGCCACTTTGAGGCTGTTGCTCAGCACTGTGCAATCCTGCCGCACTAAAATCAACAGATTCTGCATCAAGTCGCACTTTTAGCCATTCATAGCGGCGACTTGAGGCACTAGCAAGGTGCACTTTGCAACGGCTCATCAATTACACGGGATGGGGAGCGCGTTTATCATGCGGACCATTGTAGGCCGGTGCGGGGAATAAGAGTGAGCGGCGCACAAGAACGAATTCCAACCTACATATCAGGACTTGATGAGAATATGCAGGGAGGTATCCCGAAGGGCCATATCGTGCTTCTTGCTGGAGTATCAGGTTCGATGAAATCGAGTTTGGGATTCTCCATGTTATACAACGCAGTGATGGAAGGGAAAACCTCTGGAATCTATGTGACACTAGAGCAAGGAAAAGACAGTTTGGGAAGCCACATGGCAGGAATGGGGATGGATGTCCAAGACCCACGTGTCCGAAGTAGTATCGCTATCATTGACCTAGCAGACCTTCGAGTTCAACTAGACGCACAGGGTATGTCAGAAAGCGTAGATTGGATGGGACAACTCATCAAGCAATTAGCTAACTACCGTGATAGTATTGGCTTTGAGGTAGTGGTTTTTGACAGTCTTGGCGCATTCTTTACACTAACCAAAATGGAAAACCCTCGTGATGAAGTATTTCGTTTCTTTGAAGCAATCCGTAGAATGGGATTGACTGGGATTGTTATCTGTGAAATGATGGGTGAATCAAAGAATCAGTATGGTGAGTTTGGGATAGAGGATTATCTATCTGATGGTGTAATTCATCTCACAATGGAGCGCACAGGTGATATTGTGGAAAGGAAGTTATCCATCGTCAAGATGAGACATACAAATCACGTTCTTGGCTACCAGCCTTATCGCTGGGACTCTAGCAACAGCCGATTTACAGTCAACTGAACCTAGATGAAAACATCGTGAATTTACAATTCACTCAACAGTAACTGACTTAGCAAGATTTCTAGGCTTGTCTACATCCCTACCAAGCTCAACTGCTACATGATATGCCAACAATTGTAGTGGTACTACGGTCAATAATGGTGACAGGACACTATGAGTGGCTGGGACTGAGATGGCAATATCTGCTTCCATTGCCGCTTCATCATCACCTTCATCGTGAATAAGAATAATCTTCGCTCCCCTTGCCCGACACTCTTGAACATTTGATAGGGTCTTGGCCCTGAATTTGTCATTAGGACAAATTACAACAACTGGGCTACCTTCTTCAAGCAAAGCAATTGGTCCGTGTTTCATTTCTCCAGCAGGATATGCTAGGCAAGGAATGTAAGCGACTTCCATCAATTTCAAAGCGCCTTCTCGAGCTACTGGTGCAGACGCCCCTCGCCCAAGGAAGAGAACATAGGGTGCATCCTTTACTGCCTCAACTGCTTCCATAATTGGACCACTATCTTCTAGATATTTCTCAATCTGATCAGGGATTAAATTCAACGCTTTTACTACCTGTTTACCATCTATTTTAGAGAGAGTTCTGGCTCGTCCAATTTGCAAACTAAAAATTGTCAATGCTGCAACCATATTAGAGAATGCTTTGGTAGATGCAACTGCTTGTTCTGGCCCGGAGTGAATATACACACCGCGGTCACATTGCCTAGCAATTGATGAGCCAACCACGTTGATGACACCCATCACTGTGCCACCCTTTAGTTGAATTTCCTTCACTGCTGAAAGGGTGTCTGCAGTCTCTCCTGACTGACTTACTGCGAGGTAAAGCGCTGATGGAGAAATTACTGGATTGTTGTAGCGGAATTCGCTGGCAACATGCGATTGAGTTGGGACTCTAGCCATCTCCTCAATCGCTAATCTTCCAACTTGACAAGCATGTAAAGCAGTACCACAACCGATCAATCGAATATGTGGTATTTGTAACAACTCTTGAGGTGATAAATCTAAGCCACCCAACTTCCCATTGCCTTCTGAAAGAAGAGTTCTTCCTGAAATACATTGGCGAAGTGATTCTGGTTGCTCATGAATCTCTTTCAACATGAAGTGCGGGAAATCACCGATGTCAGCAACTCCCCAACTTTGGTCAATTGTAGTGACTGTTGCATCAGTACTAGCACCATCAAGCCGTGAGGTTTGGACACCCCCGGCAGTTAACACTGCTAAATCGCCATCTTCTAGGAAAATTACTCGTTGAGTATGTGGAGTGAGTGCGTGTGGGTCGCTCGCAACAAATGACTCACCATCCCCTACCCCTACGACTAGTGGGGAACCATTTCTTGCACATACTATCATCTGTTCATCTTCAAATATGGCACACAATCCCCAGGTACCACGTGTTTGCCTCAAAGCCCTACGTACTGAATCGAGAGGAGACAAACCATCACTACGAGCCCTGTGAATCAAGTGGGCTAAAACCTCAGAATCCGTTTCGGACTGGAGTGTTACACCTTCAGCGATTAGCCAATTTCTCAAAGCCCGTGAATTTTCAATAATTCCGTTGTGGATGATAGCAACGGTTCCATCCTCCGATAGATGAGGGTGTGCATTTTCCTTTGTTACCCCACCATGAGTTGCCCAACGAGTATGTGCAATTCCGCAATTCCCATTCATGTTATCAGGTAATACTGACTCTAGATTTGCAACTCTGCCAATACATTTTGTATTGGAAATTTTAGAATTAAGAATTGCAATTCCTGAAGAGTCGTAGCCTCGGTATTCAAGTCGTCGTAGCCCATTTATCAGCAAGTTGGTCGCTTGCTGATTTCCAATGTATCCAAAAATTCCACACATAATAATCACCTTACAGATTTATTCGCTCAGAGCAAACAGGACATTGTACATACTTCAATTCAATGCTTTTGACCCTGAAGTTCGCACCACATTCACAGGTAACATCAATTCCGGGGGGAGGGGGGAGAGTTCCTAGTTCCATCGGAGTGGGAGGTGGTGGTAATTCACCTTCTAATTCAGATGGTGAAGGGGGAGGTGGTAATTCTTCAGATTTTGGCTCGGCTGCTTTACGGCGCTCTTGTCTTCGTTTCTGCCGTCTAGTGGTGCCATCTTCTTCGCCATCTTCATTACCAATTAAATCGGTCTTACTGGCCTGTTCAATTGATTCTGACACAATCTCTTCCTCAATATCCTCTTTGTCAGATTTCTCTGAAGAATCAATATGGTCTAACTCATATTCATCTTCTTCAATTATACTAACATAATCTTCATCAACATCAATAACCTCTTCATCATCTTCAATTTCAACGGTTAATTTTGGACCTCTTCTTCGGCGATGAGTGATTATCCCTGCAGATGCTAAGAATACTAACAAACAACCCACTGCTAAAGCGACCCCCACAATTCTCACAGCCAATGTAAAGGTGCTAGCATCTAGGCCAGTCCAAATTCTAATTCTATCAAGTATGCCGTTATTTGACATATCTAGCGCACTGTCATCAATAAGCATCCTAGCTCGCCAATCTTGAGTTGGCGAGAGGTAAAACAGGTGTGTTTCTCCAGCAATATCAGAACGCCCGGCACTCATCAATTCACCTTCACCTATTGGGGTACCAATGATAGTTTGATTCGCCTCAATAATTGAGTAGACTATTTGTCGTCCTGAAGGACCTACTGAATCATGGAACATCTGGATTCCACGTTTTGTTTTAACGAATTGAATCATTCCCATCCCAGGTGCTGATAGATTCACAACATCTTGAGTTTGCATACTACTATCGGCTCTGATAACAACTAATTTGGCGTCTTGGCCTATTCCCTCGCGCCATGCCATCACGACTACATCAGCACCTTCGCTATCTGGAAGGACCGCTAACTCGTTTATGGTGGTTTGATCACCAACGGCAACTTTGAATGACCAGTTGCCGACTCCTAATCTGCCATGAGCATAGAAGGTCCCAACTCTCTCAACTCCAGTTTCATCGTCTCGATTGGCTTGATAAGTGATGTGAGTCCAATTATTACCATGTGCTACTTTCACACTGCCTTCCCTGTTAATTGGTGGTTCTAAATCAGTCACAATATTTTCAGTCAAGTTCCATGATTCTCTATCAAGAGGAGATTCTGCTGCAAGTAGGAAAATAGATGTTTCATCATCATAAGTTCCGCTAGTGAATAAATCACGATGGTAGCCGCCAATCAGTACTTCACCACCATTTACTGCCAAATCAATTCCCCAATAAGTTCCTTCTGCTAACATCAGAGAGGGCAACAAATCCATTTTTGCTGTGGAAGTACATGAAAGGTCAACAGATGAGAAAGTTAGAGTTGAAAGAGTCACTCCAAATTGGTCGGTGTACCTACGAGTCCAACTGACATAAGCACTATCTGATTCCCCATTATCTATGGTGAATTCACCCGCCCAATCATTTTCTAATTCAAGACAAGTTATCAGATCATATTGAGAATTAATTCGGTGTACCCAAAGCGAAGAACCTGCACCGGTAAACATGAGGTTTTCACCCCTAAGTCCAAAGAAACCGAGTACTTCATGGCCACCTGGTAAGTCCAAACTTCTCGCCCCTTGTAGTTGAGCCTCATCGACTAGTAAAGTGAACTCTAGTTGATTGTTATCTGGATTCAAATCTTGGCCGCCTTCAAGGGAAACAATAGCACGTAATTTCACCAGCCCAGGGTCAAGTGTTCCTTCATGTAAAGTGAAAGGAACATCAACAAAACCAGCACCGGGAACAATATTCAAACTACGGCCACTCTCCAATGACTCCCACCCCAAATTACTCCATTTTTCTAAACTGAATGTTGCGCCTGAAGAACCATCTCCAGCTAGGTTTTCAACTCGGATTTCTATGGTGACATCTCCGTTTGGGTTGGAAACGGATGGTTTCGTAATTGCAGCACCTTGCCGTATTGCAAGGTCTACCCCACTAGGCCTGTTGTTGATAGTGAAACTTGTTGAAACATCATTGTTGTCTTCACGTGATTCATCTTCTTGGTCATTTGGATCAATGATTACCTCAAGGTTGTGTGAACCTGCTGTAGTAGGGTGAAATCCAAGATTGAGAGCGAGGGAATCAGTTGAAGCAAGTTTACTAATTGATTGAATTGCTACTTGAGAGCCATCATCAAGTAAGATAACATCAAAGTTTCGTGCATGAGCATCCCCACTATTACGTATCGTGACTTCTACATTTAGGAATGAATTCACAAATGCATTACTCAAAGGAATACCATTCTCTGTGATAACAATGTCACTAACCGGTTCAAGATCTGGTGCTGCTGGTATGTTATCCACATTGATATAACGGTCAATTGGGTCACTAATTATACCATTATCTGATACAAGTCGCGTGTAAAGCACCCAGCCACCATCATACACCTCTGTTGAATCCCAATTTGCTGACCATTCTCTAGCATCACAGTCATCTCTGTCTGCCTCAACACAAACATACGGATAGGCAATATTATCTGTCGCTAACTGCCAATCACCAGTTGAGCCTATTCGATATTCAATTCTTTGACCATTAACAGCCTTGTATTCGCCCTTTAATTCAACATCTCCAGACACCGAACCATGCCCACTTGGTTCAATAAGAGTTAATGTGGTTTCACCAATCCAATATTCGGCCCACGCGGGTTGTGACCATCTACCCAAATTATCTAATGCTCGGACTTCCATGTAAAGTCCAGCACCATCATGCCATAATTCAGGGGTGAAATCAAATGTCCAGTTGTCTATACCACTTGCATTTGACCAAGTAAATGCTGTACGATTATTTAGAGTCTGACCAGAGGCGGGGAGATAAGTATACCTCGCTGATACCCTAACCGAAACAATACTGTTGTTTGAATCAAATAATTCAGTGGCAGGAATTGAAGCATTGCCACGCAAACGGTAGGTGTCACCTACATTCATCCATGTTCCATTATACGGTAAATGGAGACCAACCCAATTGCCCGCAGAACTTGGGCCACCGCCGCCACCAAGTGCCATTGTGGCATCAACTCTCCCAAATCCTTCACTTGCATTCCATGATTGACCATTTATGGATTCGATTTCATCAACAATAAATTCACTGTTATTCTGAAGAGCAGATTTGACATCAGCAGGCTCAAAATGAGGGTTTGCCTCTAGAATCAAAGCACATAATCCTGCTACTACAGGAGTTGACATACTAGTCCCAGACATCTCTGTATACGAATTATCTGCCATAACGGCACCACCTATAGGCCCACTAGCAGCATGTTGAACAGAGGAAATATCGGTTCCCGGAGCAATTACATCTGGCTTCAACTCATCCCATGAGTCATCATCACCATCATCATTACGTGGACCATAATTTGAGTAACTGGCAACAACATCATCAGTCCTAACAACGGTATCAACATCATCGGATGCAGCAACGGCAATACAATGGTCAGCAGAAGCTGGAGATGCCACATAGTTGGCACCATCATTCCCCATTGCACAAATTGGAACTATTCCAGCATCCCATGCATCATTGACCAAACGTGCCTCAGCATCTGAACCATTATCACCTGTATCTGCACCACCTATTGGCGAGCGAGACCTGCCAAAAGACATTGACATAATATCAATGCCATTGCTTGAAGCATTATTTCCCCAATCGGTATTCTTGTTATTGATTGTCCAGTTCATACCAGCAATAGTGTATTGGGAATTTGAGCGCCCAATATCAGTAAACACCTTGACATCAACAAGGTAAGCCCCTGGCGCTATCCCAATGTGATTCCTGCTAGCATCGCCGGTCCCAAGTGCAATACCAGCAACATGAGAACCGTGTCCTGCTGTATCATCAGGGTCAACTGAACCATCTGATGTTTGACTGTTAAAAGAATCTGTAGAATCAAAACCAGCCAACCATTTTTGGTCGTTGTATGAGTTAGCATCATTATCAGGCTCATCGTCTAAATCATCAAAATCATTGAGGGAACGATGTTCATTGTCAACTCCTGAATCTAGAATTGCGATAACTACGCCGTCACCGCGAATACCCAACATATCAGCACCACTTGTGTAAGTTTCACTACTTCTTGCTTTGATTGCCTTGGAGGCAACTGCCATTGAAGGTACCATCACATTTTGTTGCTCAATCACCACCACGCCTTCTAGATGGTAAATATCCATTATTGCGCTTTGAGGTACTTTGTCCACAATTATTGAATCGATTTCACCGACCGTGAAAAATCTCGCCCCACCTTCTTCATCGACCCATCCATGTGAAAGAAGGATTTCTCTGACTTGGTCCATTTCTTGTGCTTCGGGGTGCCATGCGAAATCAATCACTAGGGCAACTGTTAGTCGGCCGTCACCCCCAGTTATTGCGGTTGGTGACTGAGAAGGGTACACATCAGCCAAGATGTATTGGAGTCTGTCATCCATTCCATTCCAATCTAAATCTGGACCATATCTAAACCACCATTGATGATCTTCATGACTCCAACTGTCAGCTGGAATCTCTGGAAGACGAACAGGAGTTGGACAAATCTCTGTTTCCGAACAGAATAGAGGTGGAAGCCCCTCAACTAGGATTGGTGGCTGAGGTGTGGTGGCGGCAGAAGTGGGTGCATCCACCGATGGCACATCCAATGAAGAATCTAGACCTGCTGAAGAAAAAGTCACTGCGATGCTAGGCACAAGCATCAACAAGACAAGAAGAACTGCGGTTCTATTAGTCCAGCTTGACAAGAATCAATCCCCCAACGGAGTCTAAGACTCCGGAGTGGGATATAAGCACGATTGCAGACGGTTTGCATCAAATATGGTTACTCCATAGGAGTAAAAACATCAATTTAAGGCCACAACAGATGCTTGCGGCTCTTAGGACATGATAACCGAGTAACTTCATCGTTAATTTCAACATCTAATTCCGAGGCGCACACTGGACAACGGGCGGCTTCTGATAACTCCTCAAGCCAAGCCTGTCGAGTCTCTAACTCATCGCCTTCTTCTCGCAGTCTTTCAAGCACTTTTGCAGCCTTTCCCGTTAGAGGTTTTTCAGCATCTTCCCAAGGGTCAAATTTGAGCCCACCCATTTTCTTTTTTCGAGAAAATTCTCCCCCCTTTTCGGCCGCTGCTGCACTCGGACCAAGGTCGCGGATTTCGGGTTGAGTCGGCCCACCTCTAGCAATTGTTCTACCTAGTGCATAACAGACGAAGAAACCACCAACATGAGCAAGATGAGCGACTGAAGATGTGCCTGTCCCAGTGATATCCAACATGATGACTTGAACAATTTCTAAACCAACTTTAAAAAGTGCAATCAATGAGACCGGCCACTTGCGAATTAAGACTAGAGGAAACTCAATTTCATCTCTTGGCCAACACGCCAAATAGGTCCCCAGTAACCCAAACGCTGCCCCACTTGCACCTAAAGCAAAACGGAATTCACCCCAGTTGGAAAACCACCATGCAAGGTTACCTGCGATTACTCCGATTAGGTAAACAAGAAGGAATCTCCCTCTCCCAAGACGCTGTTCTAAAGGGACACCGACCAAGGCAATGACAAGTACATTTCCGAGTATGTGTTGAATAACAATATCACTACCACCACGACCTACTGCATGTAACCAGCCAGCAGTCAGTAATCGATGAAATTCTGATGGTGAGGGTTGCCACATTGGGTTCAGTGCTAAGGTAAAAGTTAGGAAGTCACGAGTGGCATCAAAGTATTGCAGAATAGATTGGAAAAACCAACAAGCAAGAAGGGAAATTACGATTGCTAACGAAATCGGAATCCGCTGGCGCCAAGCGTATGCGATTGGTGCAATTGCTAAGATGAGAAAAGCCAGCACTAAACCCCAGCCAAGGGTTGTGACTCCTGCCCACTCAAAACCAGCCATCTGACTCAGACTGCCGATAGGGGAGGTGCAATTCACCCTATGGGTGGATGCGGAGATATCAAGCCCAAAACCACTCTCGCCGGATTATGAGCGGTGAAGCACCTCTACTAGAGTTGTCTTCACTTACTGTGAAAAGAGGTAAATCAACGGTCCTAGATTCCGTTGATTTGCAGGTTTCTAGCGGAGATGTGATTGTTCTTGTTGGAGAAAATGGCTCTGGCAAATCAACTCTCATTGAAGCTGCTGCTGGGATTCTCAATCTAAGCGCTGGAAAAGTCCACCATAGCGGCCAATTAATCCGAGATTCAGATGGCCGCAGAAACCAACCACCACCCTTTGGATTGGCTTTACAGAGTGGTGGATTTTCTCAAGATGAATTTGTCAGCGAACGAGTTGCAACAGCATCCTCAACCTCAGGAAGAACTGCTAATGAAGAGTGGGTTTCAAAGCGCTTAGAGGAATGGGGATTACGCCACCGTTCCCAAGACAGAATCGCTTGGCTTTCTGGTGGTATGAAACGTAAGGTCGGAATTATTGCTGGACTCACTCCTGCTCTCGCTAGCGACGAGGCGCGTCTTATCTTGCTAGACGAACCTTCTGAAGGCCTAGATGAGAATAGTATTCAAACATTGAAAAGTCAAATCTCAAGCCTATCATCATCTGGTCATGCTTTCGTCATCGCCACACACGATGAAAGCCTCTCAGATTTAGCCACTAGACGCATCACTGTAAGTAATTCAAGTATCAGTGAGGAAAAAGTTGAGAACAGCAAAAGTGACTCTTTGAAAGTTAATTCTTTGCCAATTAGTAAGGTGGATTCGTATGCTTTGAAGCCACAAGGGAAGTGGACTTCAACTCTTGAAAAAAGAACTCGGATTTCTGCTATCAACCGTGCTGTCTCTGGCATGATTGCATTAGTAGTAATAGTAGGGATGTTATCTCAAATTGAGCCACCTGCAAACAACTCTTGGCTTGCCCTATTAGCCCTAACACCTGCATTAATTTCAGCACTAGTAAAACCCGGTTATCTAAACCTCCTTTCAGACTCACGTGCAGGAGATTGGTGGAACGCACAACTTGGAAGGCCATTACAGATGAGTTTTCGAATCGAAAACCAATTCTATGTCCCTTTTCTACTAGCACTTCTGTCAATCTATTTCTTGTTTGGAAATACCCCGCAGATGTTGATTGTTTCTGGCGGTTTCATTTGTTGCACATTGGCATCCGCTAGAATTCATTCTCTAGAAAGCACATTTCCTCGCCAGGGTGCAACCTTAGTGTTGTTACTTCTATTGATTCTAATTTGGCCTTTCCTGCTATCTGTAGATCTATTGGCCATGGATGGGTTCTCAATCAATAATGAAACTCTCACACAAATACTTGCCATTTATCTGATGCCTTTGGCAATTTGGATTCTTGTGCCTTTGATTGCTTCTGAGTGATTAAAAAAGCCATCACCTTGAAGCGTGAAGGATTATTCACCAATTTTATGAGAAGGGGGGTACTGACTGTTGCGGTCGCCTTGACCCTTCTAGGATTGATGCTAGCAGCCATCACTTTGTGGCTTGGATTCACTTGGGCTCCTGGTGTAAATCCTGATGATTGGAAAGCACCTGAAGCATACCGCATTTTGTTTTGGCATGTGCCTGCAGCATGGGCTTCATTCCAGGCATTCACTCTACTTTTTATCGGCTCTGGAGCATGGTTCCTCAAGCGCTTAGAATGGGGCTGGAAACTACATGTTGTTGGCGCTCAACTTGGACTTGTTTTCGGCCTTTGTGTAATTATCAGCGGACCGATTTGGGGGACTGCTGAATGGGGGACCCCATGGGATTTAACAGATGTGAGATTGAATACCTACGCAGTTCTAACCTCCCTCTCACTATTCCTTGTAATGGGGCATCAAGCACAACCAGATACAGAAGATACACGAGATACTTTTTCATCTGTAGGTTTGTTTGGATTCATTTTGGTACCTATCACAATAATATCCATTCGAATCTGGCAAAATCGCCACCCCGGGCCTGTTATTGGCGGTGGCGAAGATAGCGGATTAGACCCTCAGATTCTGATGGTTTTGTTATTCGGTTTGTTCTCCTTCCAAATCTTAGTTGCTGGACAAGTGATGTTACGATATATTATCGGCGGTTTAGAAGACCGACTCACGGAGATACAGGGAAAATTAGATACGAGGTATTGAGATGACAAGTGGAACATTATTTCTAGCGATAGCGTATGTAGCGATGATTGGTATCATCGGAGGTTGGACTTGGAAACTACTCGCCCGCGTTGGCGAGTTATCTGATCGTCTCTCTGCCGCAGAATCAACACTAGGAATAAATTCACAAAATACAGAAGAAGAATAGCACTGAATTTAGCCAACCAAAGGATTCAAGCGCACCGCAGATGGCGAAAAACCATCAGGGGGACATGGGTATGGCACTTGGCAAGGCATTTTGCGTGTTGTGTGGTAAGGAAGGTGAACTGACCTCTGAGAGATTATGCACGCCATGTTTCAAGGGGAGAACCACTCTTTCAATTCTACCTGAAACTATCCAGGGATTCCGCTGCCCAAAATGCATGATGTATCTCCATGAAAAACGCTGGGGCCATCACCCAGATGAAGAATACGAAGAAGGATTAGTATCAGAAGCACTTGACG
>DUDF01000076.1:0-2856 GCA_012959435.1 Candidatus Poseidoniales archaeon | reverse complement strand
TGGCATTCTAAGAGAAGTGATGGATGATAGAAATACCAGACTTTCAGTACAAGTTAACGGATTTATCGGCGGGGTTGAATTTGAGAGCATTCATTCAACTATGGTGAGGATTTCAAATGCTGTATGCCCGACTTGTACGCGCAAGGCGGGAAATTATTTTGAGGCGACCGTACAACTTCGCTCGTCTGGTCGCCGCCTTTCAGAATCAGAATTGGATGCACTAAGGGTGACTTTCGACGACTATTTGGGAAGCATTGGCCCAGACCCGATGTTTTTCGTAAACACCGAGGGAAATGTCCAGGGGGGTTATGACATGGTTCTAGGAAACAAGGCACTTGCTAGAGGATGGACAAAGCACCTGCTTAGAAAATTTGGTGGGACTTCAAAAGAAACAAACAGTGTGGTCGGACGGAAAGATGGAGAAGATATCACAAGATTGACTATTTCATATAGAAAACCGGCATTTGATATTGGTGATGTAGTACGTCGCAAGGACAAGTATTGGCTAATCGCTTCGTGGCAGAAAGAAGGAGCAATCATCTCAGCTGTTGGCCGATTACAGAGAACTGGCTTGACTTGGAGAGACTTAGAGAAGACTACCGTAGTAAGTCGAACGGATGAACAATTTGTGATTGATGTTTTGAATCGAGATTCTTCGGCTGCTGAATTCATGGACCCAAATGATTGGAAGGTGAAGGTGGTTTCACTTCCATACGATGATGATGGTGTTCAGAGTTCTTTGCGCATTGCTTTGATAGCAGATGAATGGGTCGCTTTACCTACATTAGCAGGCGGTGGTATCGGTGAGTGAAGCAGAAATTACAGATTTAGTCGCAGCCCTTGATAGCGAAGATATGCTAGGGTTTCTGCGCCTTTTCCCCAATGATTTTGCAACTCAGATGAAGGTTGATAAAACAATAGAAGTCAACTCTACAACACCCTCATCTGTTCTGTGCTTAGGAATGGGTGGCTCAGCAGCGGCAGGGGATTTCCTTGCTTCACTAGCAAATTATCAAGGCGATACTCAAGTTACAACTTGGCGTAATTATCAACTTCCGAACTGGATAGAGGATGACTCATTAGTTGTCGCCACTTCATATTCAGGAAAGACCGAAGAAACTCTTGATGCCACCTCTGAGGCGGTTGAAAAAGGTCTTGAAACTATAGTAATTTCAAGTGGTGGAAAGCTTACAGAATTAGGCAATCATATTTCAGTTCCTGGAGGTCAGCCTCCCCGCTCGGCCTTTGGCCACCTATTCGGGGCACTGCTACGCACAACAATCTCTCAAGGAATTATCCCAAACGAAGAATTATCAGGACTGATTGAGAGATTGAAAGAGACTGTTGAAGAGTTCGATTTTGTCAATAATCCAGACTCACCTTCACTTGCACTTGCACAAACTTTGCTTGACAGAGAGGTCGGAATAGTCACCGCTGCAGAACTAGACTGTGCAGGGACAAGGTTCGTTAATCAACTCAATGAGAACGGGGGGATTTTTGCTCGCTCTAATTCACTCCCAGAGATGAATCACAATGAGATAATTGCTTGGACAGATGATTCGGCAAAAAAAAGCCAAGCCCTCATTTTACTCACTTGGAGTGGCATGCATGAAAGAGTCGAAAAGCGAGTTGATTGGATGATGGAAAATGTCGAAGTTGATGTCGCTTGGCAACTTCATTGTGAAGGTGAATCTCTACTTGAAGCAATGCTTTACTCTTGCATCGCAATGGACTGGATTTCCTGTGCAGTAGCGATTCTACGCGGCAAAGACCCTAGCGCTATTGGCGCTATCCGCAGTCTCAAAGAACACCTTAGTCAGTAAAGTGCACCCAGTACTAGGCGAGGGTCGGGGAAATCCCTCAAACCCTGTTCTCTTTCAGCAGGTGATACCACGCCTGGGAGATCATGAGTCGTTGGTTCAACAAGTGATAGTTGAAAGTGTAGATGCGGCTCCCAGCCACCATTCTCAGAATATTCACCGAACCAGCCAAGAACTTCGCCAGCAGATAATTTCTGACCAATACTTTTCCCCTCTAGAGAATTACTACTCAAATGACCAAATAGAGCCCATACATTTGCACCATCAATAACCTGTTTTGTTATCACGACATTACCATAATCCCCTGCTTCTGGATTATAGCCAAAATGAGATATTTCACAATCAGAAAAAGCGTGACACACCGTCCCTATCGGGCCACCAATATCGATACCCATGTGTATGAATCGTTTTCCCTCAAAAATGTCGGTATTGTATAGCCCACGCCTGTCCTCATCATAACGTCCAATTGAGAACTCATAATCTGATTCAGGAATCACCCCGCCAGTGAGGTCTAAAACACCATACTTTTCGGGAAGTTGTACGACTTGGGAGAACTTCTGCCCAGCCCAATCAATCGACCCCTCCATGATTACTGCGATATCGTGTTTACACTTGAAATCAATGATGTAGTTTTCCGCATCACTTGAAGAGTGATGCGCTCTAGGAGATGTGATGGAAGGAGAGTTTGCGACTGTTCTGTGGCATGTGTTGGCTGGCGCCACTCTGCTATTTGGTAGTGGAATCTTTCCAGCACTTTTCATAATCAAAATTCTTGACCCTCTAGCAGATACCTTTCGTAAAGTGATGTTGTTACCAGCAATTTCTCTGTTGGTGATTTTTGGTGTTGCAGGATGGATGGTTGTCATCACTGGAAAATTTGATTCTGCGACCCTAATGTTGCTGTTAATTATTGCAAATTGTATAGCAGTAGTATTTCACTGGAAAAGAGATGTCATTCGAGTTCGCCGCCTCTCACAATGGGAGTTAATGGAAGAACGTGCAGACCTAATTGAATCTGAAGGTGAACTGCCAAAAC
>DUDF01000075.1 GCA_012959435.1 Candidatus Poseidoniales archaeon | reverse complement strand
GGAACAAAAACTGGTATCAAAATTGTTGACGGAGACCAGATGGCTTTTGACTGGCTTCATTCATTAAAAAAATCTGGACATGCACAGATGAAACTAGCTCACAGTATTGAGTCGGACCTCTGCCTCCCTGCGGCATGTAATGACCTTGGCATTGAGACAATGCAAACTGCCATCGGTGACCGCTGGCTGGCCGATTCACTGCGTCTAAAAAATAACTCTAATAATCCATTAATCTATTCTGAAGAGATACCATCAATCTGTGGTTGTGAAGATTCTGGCCATCTTGTTATGCCAACACCACACCCCACAAAACCATGCTACTGGGGACTTGCAGGGGATGGGGCCGTAACCCTACTTGCTCAACTTTTTGCCCGTGCAAAACTTGGTAATGGTCGAGTGAATGTAGCGAGTGGTTGGAAAGCGAGAGTGGGGGTTAAAGATACTGACCGTACTCTATGGGACGGGTCAAACAAATTATCACAAATGGTTGAACAATTAGTTTCACAAGAGTTAGGTGAAGGTATATTTCACCGCGATGAAATTGTTGGTGAGTCTAGTCTCTTGTTATTGAGTGGGGAACTCGATGACGTGGACATCAGCATTGGAATTAGGAATTCCGGAACCGAAGCAAAAACTTCTGTTACAACCAGAACTTCAGATGCTAAGTTAGAACTATCCAAATTAACCAACAATATTGCTGATTTCTTAAAGTTACATCTCGTCCACTGATTAGAGAATGAACTTCGGTAAGTGGCGTGCAACAATTGCATGGCTTACCACACCAATAAGGGCACCCTCATGGTCAACAACTGCCATCTGATTAATATCGTGGGTAATCATCAATGCTGCTGCTTTGAGGAGTGGGGTGCGACTTGAAACCTGCATAGGTGGTTGGGAAATTAGTTGACTTGCTTCTACTGATTGCATCCAAGCCAAATCACGGTTTACTCGCTTTCTTTGAATCAATTTCAACATGTCTACGGCGTGTATACGCCCTACTGGGATGCCAAAGTCATCTACCAAGAAAAGATGGTCCCAATCACGCGATGTCAAGGTAGTTAGGACTCTATCCATCGTGACGGTTGAAGAAAGGACTCTTGGCTTTTGCATGACCTGTCCACAAGTTACTTTGCGTGCAGCATTTTGCTTGGCTACACTTGGCTTATTTGGTTTCGCGGTTCGTCCGAATATACCTGACACCTTACTCACTCCTAAGGCCGGCCGGCCGGCCCACCCTATTTGAAGCAAGTGTGTTGATGTAATGAGGCTGGTTCCAAATTAACAACGTTGCATAACCTTGATGAAAGATAGCAGACCGCGAATTAAATGATGACACAGTTGAGCAATGGTGTTCTGAGTGAATTAGCGAACATGGATGAATACGATAGAATGCTCGCTCTTGACCGCATTGCTCGCCAACATAACTTGACAGTAGAACAAGTTGAAGAACAAGTGAAAGCGTTTCAGCAAGGTGGTAGTACTCAGCCGAGCATGAGCGTTGTTGAGGACCAAACAACACATGATCCAACCACCGAACAAACCCCAGTTGGGCAACAACCGAATTATATTGAAAATGCACACCGATATCGGGTTCGCTATGACCCAAGCCATGATGGCCAATCTCGGCAGTCTAGTGTAGAGCAGGCAATTCTTTGCCCACACTGTAGTGCACCACTTGGGATTCCAGCAGTTAGGCCAATCAAAGTAACTTGCCCGAATTGTATGAATGAAGCAATGTTTGAAAATTGAGCTCTCTGTGTTCATCAAAGAAATATACTTGCCAAACCCTCAATAACCACCGCATTGAACCGCTGTTCATGCACATCATGACGAAGATTACGCTCGGATTCGGAGTTACATTGCTTATCGGTAGTGTCATTCTAGCAGTTGCAGGAGGTGGCTCAACAGTTTCTGACCTTGCTGAAAACCCAAACGGAGTTGAAGTGTGGAGTGGCACGGCACCGGATACTTACCAAGGTAATTTTGATGTCATGGGTTCATACTTTGTCTTTGTTGAAGATGGGGAAACTGTCGGCGTTGATCTTGTAGGAGGGGATTTAGATAACCGCTTCATCCCTTGTGAGGAAGAACCCAATGACTGTGAATACTACGACTGGCCGGGCCACACATATGTTGGTCAAATTGTTGTATACGCACCGGGTACTTGGGAAGTTGAATTCAGCGGAACAGGAGGGGTGGTTCTCAGCGAACAAATTGTAGATATAAGCGGTGTAATGAGTATATTTGGAGGAATGGTTGGCTTTTGTTGCTCATTCTGCGTACTCGGATTGGGTGTGATTTTCATCTTCACACTCAAGGATAACAAAGCACAGCAAGGAGTGATGATGGTTCAGCAAGCAGATGGTACTATCCAAGCAGTAGGAGGCATGCCCATGCAACAACAACCAGGTGTAGCATCACCGATGGTTGGCGGAGCCGTCCACCCTGCCTTTGCTACCCAGCAGCCAGCAACGCAACCATTGCAACAACAAACTACTCAGCAAGGCCAAATTCTTCCACCTATTGGCGGTCAACAACCACCAAACTAAGGATTCTGATTAGATACCCCAGTAGCTACCAGAGGTTTCCTGGCGACTAATTGAATTCACTACGCCTTTAACCGCCCAGAATAACACCAACGCCCCGATTGCTTGGTCCCAGTCTGCCCAGAGTGTTGTTGGGTCGAGGGAATATGTGTGATTGAGAACCTCTAATGCCATCTTTAAGCCGGCACTGCATAGTGTCCAAATAACGATACCAAAAGCAATAATTTGCACTGTTCTTCCACTGAATGTTCCTTTTTTCATCTTCAAGACTAGCAGAGAAAGGGCTAATGTAAGAAATGCCAAAACAATCCAAGTTACTGCGCCCTGCAACACGAGTAGTATAATTTCAAGTCCACCTGGTGGTTTTGATAATGCCATATTTGTTGAATAAACACGTAAGCCTTCAGCAATTGCAAAGACAAAGAAGAACACCATTGAGAACCATAATATCGATGAAACAAAGGCGGCGTCAGCATTTTCCCTCATATCTCTCATTATTCGATTAAGATGTTGTTCTGCACCTAATCCTTTAGCCATCAAATAGATACCAATGAATAATGGCATCATACCGAAAATCATCCCACCATTTGGAACAATAAAACCTAGTCCGATCATAATTAAGAAAATTGAGAGGGGAACGAGTAGTTTCATACGCCACTTTTCATCTTCAATCGCCTTTACGATGTAATAGTAAGTACCCTCAATCCCTTTTGATTGACGAACAATAATTTTCTGAACGTGGTCAATGTTTAATCGTGATTGAATAATTGGAAGGATGCTCTCATCTTCTGCTCCATCGGTAACCATCACACCTCGATCTGGCTGGAATTTCTCAATCACCTCTTCCAATTGCTTAGCAATCGCTCGGTCTGAACGAATCCCAACCTTCTCATCGCCAGTAAGTACCGCGACTTCAACTGCATCATTTGGTTCACCACTTTCTTTCAACTGGTCATGAAGGTGAAGAGCGCCGAGAATCGCATTCGTATCGCTCTCTTCTGGATCTGCAATCCCAAGCCGCAGTGCAGCAGTTAATACCTCCTTACGACCAACTATTGGCCCCCTAATACCAGCCTTCTTGCCGAGATCGTCATCACGGTCAACTGATAGCACTAGAGTTCTCGTCATCCTTGCTCACCTGACCTTTCTTGATACGGCTGGGGTGTTACTCCGCTATGAATCATTGTCCTATTCTACCCCTTTAGCACCATTGGTTTGGTTATTTTCTATTGGTTCAGGCTCTACTACTGGTTGTTCAGGGGGGGCATCGCGGGCTCTTCGACGTTGTTGTGCACGCACATATTTTAGTGGATGAGTCATCCATTCTAAGTTACAAAGTGAATCACTGATTGTACCCTGTGAGACTGGGCATCTAGCATGTAATTTCAGTGTGTTACACTTCTCGGGTGTGTATTCACCTTCGTAAAGATGGCCTAATTGATACTTGGTAGTACCCTCGTTATAGTCTGGTGCATTGACAAAAAATGAGGATGCTTCATCAATTGAGAGACCTAAGGCTCGACTCATGTTTGCTAGGAATCTGCGACCGGCGTGGTTGACATTTTCGCCTTGAGCAAGGTCGGCAATTGCTGAGGTCATACAGGGTGGCCAATCGCCTTTATGTGCCGCAGTAACCTTGATTTCTTGGCCCTTGGTAAATTGAAGTTGTGCCACCATTTTACCAACTGGGTCAGCAAATTTTGCTGCAAATTCATCGTCCATTTTCTCCATATTAACTTGACACCTTTCAACAAGAACTTGACGTATTCTTTCTTTCAAGAGGCGGGCTAAACGCTGCCTTGATGTCTCGGTCTTAGTGGCACACATTGTTACCCAACCATCTGTGATAGGGCGATTTACCATGCGCCAATAACTACCAGTAATTCGCGGTGAAAGTTCAATAAAATCAGTCATTGGAATCTCAAATATGAGAGTTGAAGATTTAGCAGCGTGTATTGATACACCTGCTACAGATTGTACTTTGGTACGAACATCAGAAAGATATGTGTGTGTAACTAACTCAAATGTTTGTTCATCAATGGCATCTCCGAGTAACTTGTCAGCCCTACTAGCTTCACCTTCTACCCAACGCTTCACTAGTCTTTCGTCAAAAGAAGCGCAAACTACTAACATAGCATAGTAAAAACCCAAGCCCTCTACCATTTGACCATATGGTTCATGGATATCATGCCTAGTAGTTGATGACACACCCTCTGCGAGATTAATGGATTCCAACATTCTGTGTATCCCACGAATTCGAATTGGTTCAACCCATTCACCATCAATCAATGTATCAAGGTCAATATCATTGTCCGTTAATAGAGACTTCAACCACTCCTCTCCTTGTGGAAGGAAAGGGAATCGGGCCAGTAAACTGGGAGATTCGATAGTCGGGAAGCGGCGCGGTAGTGGCATGAGCGTACTGTGATGCTTCGCTCGGGTTCTTGAACTCTCAGTTTGACGGGGGACCGGAGGGGAGGGCGATGCCGGCACAGCAGGAGACTGAATTAGAAGCCGTTAATGAAGACCTAGTTAGCATGCAAGATGACGTGCGAGTTGACTTTGGATGGGATTTGAAATATGATCTGCAGTCAGCAATTGCTCTTCAGCAATCTTGTCTTGGTGTAGATGCAGTTAATTGTGCTACTAAAAGGCTGATTACAACTCTTCAAGAGGCTGAAGAAATTGCTATTCTTGGTGCTGCAGTAGAACCTGAAGATTTACTTTTATTGAGTGATAATTGCCAATTTGTGGCTGCTGATGGAAGTGTTGGCGTATTCGATGAATTACCCCCACAACTTGCACAATCCGCTTGGAGTAGACTCGCATTAGTAGTATCAGATGGTGATGGAGGGGAAGCAATGCAACGAGCGAGTCAGCAAAAGATTCCTTTTGCCCTCCATGCACATGGAGATAACCAGGACGAATGGCAGGAACTTCTCCCGGTTCTAAAACAAAATTGCCCAACTCTCATCCTTACCCATCAGTGCCCTCAATCTATTGAAGGGATGCATAATCCTGGTGGATTCACTGATGGTGATAGAGCCGCATGTATTGTCGCGGCATGTGGAATCCCAATCAACAAAATTAGACTAATTGGTTTTCGAAGTGATAAGATAGGTCGATGGACAGGTATTACTGACCCGGTGCGCAAACTGCGGAAACTGAAATGGATGGATGCAGTTCTCGACATCCTGAGGGGGACACTTTTTTGATGCGAAAAAGCAAGAAAAAGATTGACCCGAAAGACCCTATTAAGCCTTGGGCAGCAATTATCACTTGGTTGATGTTAAATCTAATTTGGATGGGTTTGTCACCTATGGCAACCCCTCACCCAGTACTCTCAGAGAAAGGAGGTCACAGGGAATATTACGAAATGACGGTCCCCAATGTTCTTGGGGCTGAATTGCCTTTTGAGATTGATTGCCAGTTCCAAACTACCTACTCAGAACACTCTAACATTACCGCATCGTGGGAATTATGGGAAGTGGGTGCAAAAGAAAGAGATGACTTAGGTGACTTTGATGACCATTCCGTGCCCTTTCCAGAACCGATTATAACGTGGTCAGGTGGTTTGAATGAAAATTGTGGTAATTTCGGGGGCACTATTTTGCCTGGAGAGTATGTTTTGGAACTTCGTTTCCATTCTGAAAACAACACTAGAATTAACTGGAAAGATGCCGGGCAAATTATTGATGGTGAGTTCACAATGCGATATTGGATTTATTCACCTCATCAGACCACCGGGTACATCATTGCTAATGTGCTTGGAATCATGATTTTAGTTACTGACCAAGCAGTTAGACGAATGAGAAGACGTAAACGATTAGCAAAGAAACTTCCACTTCATAAACAACGTCACAAAGAAGAATGGGAATCTCTTCAAAAACAAATGGAAGGAGATGGTGGAACAACTGTTGAATCTTTCCAAATTGAGTTAGGTGCCACTTCGGAATCGGAACGAGATGAGATGCGAAGACGCTTTGAAGAATCAACAGAGGATGAGTCGGATGACAGTGAAATACCCGAACCTGAAGTGACGCAATCTGATAGAGAATTAGGTGAAGGAACTATCGCTGGTCTTGAAGGAAAGACAAAGGTTAGCAAGGATATCCAAACCGTTGGAGACTTGTGGAAACGTATGGAAGATGATGACGAATTCTGATTCCCGCACACACCCACGCACGCGTGTGTGGGAAAGTATCTGATTTCTGAAACCACAGCATGTTTCGTGCCACTACGGAGTGATTCATTGCAAATCATGATGAAACATTGTGACACAAGGTATATAGCAAACTTGTGACACAAGGATAGGTAACGGAGAACGACAAGATGTCAGTAAACCAGAACAATTATGGAAAAATGAATGGACGAATCAACACAACCTTCACCTTTAGATCAAGTGTGATGGTGATGCTTATGCTAGCAACAACTTTGATGGCTCCTGCTATCTCTTTTGAGACCGGAAATGAAGATATGAATGACTTGCTAGAATCACTACTTGGCCCTATTGCAATGGTACAAGCAGCGGATTTAGAATCTGATTCAAGTATGAACCCCCTTGACCATGTCGAATTAGTCACAAGCGATGAAGTTGGAGAAAATATCCGTCTCCGAGACGGATTTGAAGACAATGATGACGAAGAAGATGATTGGTGCATGGGTGACTATGTCATGCTAAATGTGACTCGTCGCCTCTCTTACTTCGCTGTTTGCTGGGGTTCAGAAGATAACCCTGGACCAGTTAGCATAGCTGCTTTAGAAGTACAATACCTCGGTGGTGTAAATTTAGAAGACTTCCCTGTTGAGGGTATGTCAGTCCCTGGAGTACCTCTACCTATTGCAACAGTATTCGCTACTAGTCTTGTACACATGATTGAATTCGAAGACAGTGGGGTTCCGGGTGATGAAGAGAATACCAGTGGAAATGGTGTCTTTGACTACACTCGAAATGGAACCGGCCTCACAGATTTTGATATGACTAGTGCTGAAGATGTTCACGCCGCCGTTTCTCTTGAGCGTGATTGGGATATGTCTTCTGATGGCATCGAAGAATGGAGTGATGGAAGTTCAATGGGTTGGAACTTCACTCTCTTGGCTGAGAACGTTGAATACGATAATAGCGATGGCTGGTGGATGACTGCGAACAATGACGTTGTAGAGTTAATTGCTCTGACTTTCCATCTTGGAGTTGAAATCATACCAGTAACTGACGAAGTAATTCCATGGTGGACTGTTACTTTAGATGCAAATCCAAATCATGATGAAAACTCAGATGTTATCGCAGATCAAATTCCATTTGTGGTAGAAAACATCGGTGAACAGCAAGATATTACTTGGAGTGGAGTCAGAGTTGGCACCGACTTCAAGTATGACCAAACCATTGATGGTTGGGACTTCCATGATGCAAACTCACTATTGATGGTAGAATCTGTAATTGCTAGAGGTTCATTCACATTCGGACTCATCTCAGACTTCATGGATGATGTCAATAACGAAAGTGAGGGGAGTTTCGATGAACAAATGGCATATGACAAAGAAGACGAAGATGGAAATCTCCTATCACCCGGTGATAATAGTGCCGTCAACAAAGTAAGTGGTACATCGGTCACCTGGAGTCATGATTACACAAAGGTTCCAGACAAATATCATTGGGTTGACACCGCAGAGGTTGGAAGCGATAGTGTCTCTACCCAAACTGCAAATGTAACCTTCCAACTACACGAATCTGAGACATTCCAAGAGAGTAACGATGCAGTCAGTGTTGCGTTATACATCGCTATTGGTGGGGCTATCTATCCCCCCGCAGATTACATCTACCATGACCCAGGATATTCAGCTAGTGTGAGCATCATCCAATTAGGTGGCATGCTACTATCTGGTGAAGTTGTTGGCCTACAATTTGTTGTTGTTGGCCTACTTGGGGTGCTTGGATTAATCGGAATCACAGTCCGCAAGCGTAAGCACAAGAATGTATTACGAATGATGGAACAAGTAAGTGCACCTGTAACGCAAGTTGGCTATGGAAACATTACTCAAGAAGCAACAATACAAGCTAATATTCAGGGAATGGTCGATCTTGATGGTGGTCAACCCCCTGATGGTGGCCCTCTGGGTCCACTATGAACGGCACTGGTTTCTACCAACTAGAAATAATAGAGGTGGTGAAAAATGATAGGTGAGAAAAAGTTACATCCTTTGATGTTGGATTTATCACCAGTTTCAATTACTACTAACAATCTCATACAAGGATTAGAACCAATGCCTGAAACTAGAGGATGGAAGGGGCGTTGGATTGCTAGACTTATTGCTTTAGCACTCGTTGGATTTGGGCTCTACACCTCAAGTTATGAACCACTTTTTACTGTGATTATTCTTTTCATAATTATCGTACCATTTGAGAAACTATTTCCTCGACACAAGGGGCAGAAAGTAATGCGTTCAAAAATCTCAACCGATGTTAGTTACGCCCTAGCATCTCCTGTGTTGAATCTCATTGGTGCAATCGCAGCAGGGGTAGTTGCAATCATCAGCCTAGCTTGGATCCCCGGCCTTCTAGTGCGGCCACTGGTAGCGATGATCCCATCTATTGCAGCTCCCGTCGTAGCTCTCGTCCTCTTCGACTTTGTAGTCTACTGGGCGCACCGCTGGTACCACGAAGTACCATTTCTATGGCGCTTCCATGCAATCCACCACTCAACCGAACACCTAGACTGGGCGAGTGGCTTCAGAGCCCACCCATTTGATGGAACCTTAATTGCTCCCGCTTTCATCTTCCTGATTGCTGCAGGCTTTGACCCTGCGACAGCAGGAATAATTGCAGTCGTTCAAATTCTCAGTGGATTGTTCCTACATGCAAATGTCAAGTGGAGACTACGCCCCCTACACAAGATAATCATCACACCAGAATTTCATCATTGGCATCACACCAACGAACCCGAAGCCATCTGGTCAAACTACTCTGTCTTCCTTCCAATTTGGGACCTTATCTTCGGCACCTACTACATGCCCAAAAATAGGCGCCCCGAAGTGTACGGGGTGGATGAATACATCCCAGATGGAATTACCGAACAATTGCTTCACCCACTGCGTGGCATGGGTAACCCACTTTGGGTTCTGCGCCATCCGCTCAAAGCAATCGTTGTTGGATTTCGGTCAGCAAAGAGTCTAGTCAAACAGATGTGGCAATCAGCCACACGCCCGCGAGGGCACACTCCCTTCAACAACCCTGAAGAATCATATCAGGCATCACTATTCCCTACTCAAGCTGCCAAAATAAAGTAAGGATGAGCGGGGCAAGGCTATGACGGAAGACCGAGGTAGCAAGATTAGGAGATGGGTTCATGGCTCGCAAAACAGATGCTGTTACCGAACTACGAAGAGGGGCATTTGAGTTGGCCCTTCTTGCTTATCTCAATAAAGAGGCAGACTTCGGTGGAGCCATCATTGATGGCCTTGAGGAAGCTACCGCTGGAGGATTTACCATCACCGAAGGGGCGCTCTATCCTGCGCTTGGTAGACTTGAGAAAAAGGGGTACCTTCAACCAGATATGCGCAAAGAAATTGAAGGAAGAAAAGCACGTAAATACTACTCTTTGACCACTGACGGAAAAGAACGTTTAAAAGAACTGAAAAATGCTTGGCTTCCACTTGTTGAAGGAATGAATATATTATTTGGAGATGATAATAATGAGTGAAATAGACAATTATTTGAAACAGGTGCGCAAAGGCATGAGAT
Organism: Candidatus Poseidoniales archaeon; assembly: GCA_012959435.1. GTDB lineage: Archaea > Thermoplasmatota > Poseidoniia > Poseidoniales > Thalassarchaeaceae > MGIIb-Q1. The sequence continues at coordinate 11,650 of DUDF01000075.1, read as the reverse complement.
TTGTTTCTGGTTCAAATAAAACCTCATTTTGTAATGAATTAGGTGCCCAATTTGAGCATCGGGGGTCATTACCTCAAGAAAAGCCTGTTGCGTTAGGAAAAGCAATGCGTCAGGTGTATGGGATAGGAATGTTCTATCGAATTATCTTGATTATTACTGCATTTCCTCTAGGGGTGTTATCCACTCCAATGATTGGATCTTGGTTCCCTGGTGTCCCAATCAATTTGTTCCTTCTTCTTTCACTCATGTGGGTCTTCCTTGCAGCTTATTTTGGAGGTCGTTGGTCTGGATTATTTACCGGGATTTCTGCTGCAGTACCGAGAGTTATTGCATTGATTATATTCACTATTGGATTAGATTTTATCAATCAATTCTTTGACTCTTTTGAAGTTTCAGAAGGTGACCTTGGGTTAGTACTAATCACTTCACTTCTACTACCAATTGTTGGATTCTTTGCAGGTGGGCGCATCCGCCGCCCAGACTGAAGAAAAGAACGAAGATCAGTACAAGGCAGCGGAGTCCCGGGTTAAATGAGGACCATGGTGACTAACACAATCCAAGCCAAAACAAAGTTGAACACTGTGGACGATGAATGTACCACCTCGTGCCTTGACCATGCTAGGCATCAACCTATTCGGCTGATAAACATAATCCCGGATTGATTCGTTATTATTAGCATAATCACCGAATTACGGGAGTTTCGTCAGAAGAAGTCGTCTAATGTGTACACTTTTACTCGGTCGTTCTTGAATAAACTATCAAGTGAATCTGCTAATACAGCATATTTTTGTTGAGTATAGTTAGATGTTCCAAAAGTTTCCATTACATGATTTGCCACTTTGACATATTTCCTTACAGCCCCTTCTGAAACCGTCATGATGAGGTTGCCACCGCACTGCATTGGACCTTCGCTTCGAGTAATTGCCGCAGTACCTGTACTCGCTTTTACCGGCTTTATGCATTTACCAGATAATGGGGCTCTACGGAATTTTTCCCCGCAGCGTCCACATCTGAATTTCTGACGAGTGAAAGCCAATAGGTTCCCCCTCAAATCTGGGAAAAAGTGTGATTCAACAACAGATGATGCTACCGTTTCCACATTAACTGCACGTAGCCTTTGGGCTAACGAAATTTGTGCATTCATTTTGTCAACCATGGTCTCAAGAATCTTGTAAGCAGAGTTAGATGGCCCGGCGTCTAATGATGTTAAATCATGAGTATACCCATATCCCCGTAGTGCGCCAATTGTTCCAATTCTCTTTTCTACGAAATCCATGATATCAGCAACTTCTTTTGGATGTGGCATTTTAGTGGTTGCCTCATAGAATTCACGTGGATAGAACCACGCTGAATCAACGTTCAAGGCTTCCTTGTCCAACTCAGCTGGGTTCAAACGAGTCGTGAGAACAAGAGGCGCGTCCATCCTACCACCCCTATTAGCAGGTAGTATTTCCTTAGAGAAATTCAGTAAACCGTCAAGCAACAACATGATACAATCTTCATCACCATCACAATTCCTACGCTTTGCAGCATGGAAAAGTGTGTGTGCGTATCCACCTGAAGCATTGGTAAATCCAATGATTCTGCACAACACCCCACCAGAAGTGTGGGGTGCTAAAGCAATCCCCATCTGACCTACAAGTCCTTCTGCATCTTCAACATTGTAATGTGGCTCCATTTTGTAAAACCTAATTAACAAATCATCAATGAAATTACAGGTATTCAATAAGTGATCAATACCTTTTGTGCTAGGGATAAAATCTTGAGGATATAATTCAACAACTTGAGTATCTGATTCCAATGGGTTACCATCCACATCTGAACCATAACCTAGTTGCACTAAGCGTTGCCAAGAAGTTCCTATCTCACAAGGCCGGAAATGAGTAACTGGAATGTCAGACATATCGAAACGCACGGTGCCATCACGGAACACCGGTAAATCATGACGTGCGCGTAGTATACCCTTCTCAAGAGGTTCTGGGGTTTGGGTTTTAGAGGTTAAAACCTTCACGCATTTCACCTTTGGAATTTTATCAATACCTAGTTCTTCAATCTTGGATTCAAGAATCTTTGTAAGTGGGACTGTTTGAAATTCTCCTTGACGACGGCTATTCGAGTTTGACGATTTAATTGCTAAAGTCCTACCATTACAAGTTGATGCGAAATCATCTACAACAAGCCGGTGGTGACATCTTGTAAATGGTGATGCACGACCACATTTAGTGCATTCACGAGGCCCCATTGAGATACGCAGATTACCTTTGCTTGAGGCTACCGTTAGTAAACGCTGAGGGCCACCTTGGACACCCACTGGAAATAATAAATGGGCTGCAGGTTTCATCAATCTGTGAGCAGCCTTTTCGGGCCGAGCCATTCTAGCCCCAATACGAACAGGAGCATTGTGCTCCCACCTAGCCTCACTACATTCTCTAATGATGTATAGTATCCCATCAACTGCGTGGTCATCAAGCAATTTCTGGGCAGCAATGAGGCGGTCTAGGTCTGTCGTTCCTTTGTCAAGAATCTTTGCTGCCGCTTCATCTCCCGCTTTATCGGTAGCAGCAATTCCTTCACCTCTTTGACGAGCGGCAGTTTCGGCTTGTACTCTCACTTTTGCTCTCTTCGCTTCAAGAATATTGAACCGTTCTGATTCTACTTTTAGGATTTTTAAGGCGCCATCAATTCTCTGCAAGCGGTCCTCAAAGTGAGGCAACATTTCTATCCTTTTCGTGATGTTCCCATTTTGTACTTTCAAACCTAAACCATCTAACAATCCTTCCCAACTCGAAGTTATTACGATGTCATCACCATCATGATGATGGGGTATCCCCAATAACATCAGAGATGTCTTTAGCATGCCATGTTGAAGATATACATCTCCACATCGATAAGATGCATTGAGAGGAGGTGGTAAGTCTATCCGATTCCCTGGTGGGTCGTTAAGAGTGGTATTATCTTCACCTTCTTGTTGCCAATTTTTTGCACCGCCCTTCAATCTCATCCAATTAATTGATGTTGAATCATTGTTCCATGAATCTTGGGGAGATTCTTCAGCAGGAAATGTCTCTGCTTCCTGAATAATTGAATGTAATACTTTCAACCACTCTATTGGCAAATCCAACCAATTTAGATTCCAAGGCGGCGGGATAGCGCAGTTGAATTGGTGGCTAATTTTGAGTGCTGAATCCCAATCAAGTGGCATTGTTTGCAAATGCTTTACCCAAGATTTCTTCAAATGGAAGTTTTCTATGTCATCATTAGAAATAATTCCAGGGATGCCGTCTGGGAGTTCTGATCTCTCAATATCAAGAGCCTTGACAAAATTAGACAACGACTTCTCATCATCTAATACCTCAATAAGTTCAGCTGCCCACCAATCACGATTATATGCAGATGGAATGAGATTCTTGTTGTTCTCAAGAAACTCACCGAATCCTAGCATTATCTCTCCATTGTCCCAAATTGAGAATACGTCGTCATCAATTTCACCCCACTTTGATAATATATCCACTCTACCAAAGCGGCCATCTTTGAGGATTACAGTTGGGCCTTGTAGTGAATCAGAGGGAGTGACTGCGCATGCTTTCCCAGGTCTTTCTATCTTCAATTGAGTACCGACTGCAATGAATTCACCCATCGCATGCATGGTAACTGGTGACAGAGCACCGGCCGCCAATCCTGTCGCTCTAGTTCTCCCATACCTTAGGCGGAATCCACCTGCTGCAAGAGGTTCTCCAAATACCGGTCGGCCAGCAATGATGTCCTCCATGAATCTAGTAATGGGCTTGATAGAGCGCTTCTGAAACCCACCACTTTGCCCTTCTTCATCTGACTTACCCTTATTGGCAAAATGACTGATGAACTCCCATCCTTCAACCTCAAGTCTCTCAGTGTGCTTCTGTACTTTAGGTGCTTTGAGGCATAATCCCTCACCAATGACGAGGAGAACCCCTCCACGAACTCGTGAACCATCCACGTTCTCGATATTTCCATACCCAGCACACTCTTGTGCTTCAGTTGATTCGCCGTTAACCATTATTGGGCAAGCTTTGACAATTGCTTCAATCTCTTCTGGTGGGGGCCGATACTGCAAGTTCCCACGGTATAATCCAAATTCTTCTTTGACTCTTTCAATCTCTTCATGCCGAGCAATGTATGGCCCTACACCTAACTCACGTCTCACCACATCTGTGATGAGAACTGCGAGTGCTTGTGCTGTACCACCTGCGGCCCGAATCGGGCCACAAAAGTCAACAGATACAAATTGAGAACCATCTGCATTGTTGAGTAATCTCACATTGCTAATGCCTTCAAGTGGGGCTACCAATACTGCTTCAGTCAAGATTGCGAGACCAACTCGCAACCCAGTATCAATTGCTTTTACTAAATCTCCAGAACGTGCATGCACCCTCTTAGCAACTGATTTACTCATTTCAATGGCTGCTTCTTCCCTGTCAACATCAAGCAATAATTGTCTCAATTCATCTACAATCTTCAAACCATCAAGATATTCATCAAGCAGTTTTTCAGTTCTATCTGCTAGGTCAGAGGCCCTAGGAATCTCAACAACTTCAGTGAAATCTTTACCAAGACTTCTAGCCTTTTCTGCAATTTGATACTCTAACTCACAAGCCGCATCAAGCCACACATGGTATGCATCCATCTCCTTAGATAAACGCTCTTCATTCCATGGATGTAGCATTGTCCAATCGCCGTCCCGCTTCCCAACAAAGCAGTTTAGAAAGCGAGCGCTAAAAGTCATTCGCCCTCTATAATATTGGATAATTCCAAAAATAAGGAACTCGCAACGTTGATGACCCTACCATGATGACAACGTTTTGGCGACAAGCATGGCGGAATCAACGAGCGCACCTAACGCAAGGGAATCACTAATTGAAAAAATAAGAGAACTTGCTTGGCTACATTCAGACCATGAGGAATTTACTCTAGCAAGTGGGCGTACTAGTCGCCACTTTTTTGATATGAAGCCAGTCATGATGGATCCACAGTGCGCACACTATCTTGGGGTGTTAATTCATGCGAAACTTGGAGAGCTCGGGGACATTGACACCGTTGGAGGGCTTGAACTTGGAGCAGTGCCGCTAACTGGGATTGCCATCGCTAAGGCTGGTGCAAGTAGTAATCTCAGAGGATTCATAATGCGGAAAGAACCCAAAGGAAGAGGGGGGCGCAAGACCGGCAATCCACCTGGTATCGAGGGTTCCACACTATTATCAGGTGACCGATGTGTAATTTTGGAAGATGTTACCACAACTGGTGGCTCTGCACTAAAAGCAGTTGACCGACTTATTGAAATGGGTTGTGACGTTGTCGCTTGCATCACAATTCTTGACCGCCAAGAAGGTGGAATGGAAGCGTTTACAGAGGCAGGAGTACCACTCTACCCACTAACTACCCTTGCTGATATTGAAGCCTAAGTTATAGCCCCTATTCCCACCAGATAACACATTAGTAAAGCAAAAATGAATTATGGCAATTGCCTAGCAGTCAATTTCATAGAGAAAGAGAATAATACTCCACCCCCCCCCCCTAATTTGGATATTAAATGTCGGACTCAAAAAACGTAACTATCATTCGGCGTTGGTTTGAAGAAGGTTGGAATGGAAATAATTCAAATCTTATTGACGAAATGTTTTCCCCTTCATTCCGTGCTGAAGGTGGCCCACATGGTACCCTTGACAGGCTCGGATACAAGCAATATTTTGAGGCTGTTCACATTGCTTCACCGGATATCAACTGTGAAATTATCGAATTATTTGATGCAGATGAATATGTTGTTTCAAAAATCATTTCAAAAGGCACGCACTCTGGTACCGTTTCTGGAATTGAAGCATCTGGAGAATTTGTATCTACTGAAGTAATTGATGTATGGTATATTGTTGATGGCAAAATTATTGAGCGGAAAAACGCCGAATTCGACACAATTGGGCTCAAAGAACAATTAAATCAACGAGTGAGATTTGAAACTGAATGACTTTTCACACACCCCCGCAACCATTAGACTCAAAATCTCTAGGCCCCCGGCCTAGTTCATGACCAACGTATTGATGCAGACCAGTGAAGGAAACGTGACACTTGATGTGTTCAGTGAAAAGATGCCGATCACAGCAGCAAACTTCCTAAAATTAGTAGATGATGGCTACTACAATGGATTACACTTTCATCGAGTTATCAAAGGCTTCATGATTCAAGGTGGATGTTCAATTTCTAAAGACCCAGATTCCCCAAGGTGTGGGACTGGTGGACCAGGATACACTATCCAAGATGAACACCCCTCTGACGCGCAATTCACTAACGATGTTGGTACACTTTCAATGGCTAACACAGGTAGTCCAAACTCAGGTGGAGCACAGTTTTTCATCAATACAAACCACAATTCATTCCTTGACTGGTGGGATAGAAGCACACCTTCCTCACACCCAGTTTTTGCTAAGGTGATTGAAGGTATGGATATCATCAAAAAAATTGAAGGTTCTCCTACTGGAATGCAAGATAAACCAACAACACCTATCAAGATAATCTCTGTTACTCGTGTCTGATTTTAACCGTTTTTGGTTTGAACCGCATCGTTTATGATTTATTTCATTGATGATTATTTGTCGGAATACTACCTCATTAACTTATTAAGTAACCGGGTTCATCATTTAGTTATGGCGAAGCATCGAGCGGGCGACCGGAGAATAATAAGCATCAGTATTCCAGAAGATTTGGCTAAGCGCCTTGATAGAAAAACAGGACGCGGGCGTAAGGGTGGGCGCTCAGCAACAATTACACAACTGATTACTGCTGGTTTAGAAGATGATTCTCCTTTACAATCTTCAAACGATATGAAAGTGGTTACCCGTAGTGCCAAAGCGACATCGGGAGAAGTAAGAGTTGAAAGTGATACAATGGGTGAATTACAAGTGCCAGCAGACAGGTATTATGGTGCTCAAACTGCTCGCTCCCTGATCAATTTTGACATTGGGGGCGACATAATGCCAAGAGCATTAATCAGAGCATTTGGGATATTAAAACAATCTGCTGCCGACACTAATCTAGAACTTGGTGAATTAGAAAGTACTACTGCTGAACTAATTAGCAAAGCATGTGATGAAGTCATTTCTGGAGAATTAGACGACCATTTTCCCCTTCGAATTTGGCAAACGGGTTCGGGCACTCAAACTAATATGAATTCAAACGAGGTTATTGCTAACCGTGCGATTGAAATCGCCGGAGGTGAATTGGGCAGTAAAACCCCCGTTCATCCAAATGACCACGTCAACAGAGCGCAATCAAGCAACGACACATTTCCTACTGCAATGCATATCTCTGCAGCCGAAGAAATACATCACCAACTGATACCTGCTGTCAAACATTTGAGAACTGCTTTGGCCTCAAAGGTTGATGAATTTTCAAGCATCGTAAAGATTGGTAGAACCCACTTAATGGACGCTGTACCGCTCACATTAGGGCAGGAATTCTCTGGTTATGTCGCTATGCTTGATGCTGATATTTCGAGAATTGAGAACTCACTTGATGACTTACTAGAACTCGCGTTGGGTGGGACTGCTGTTGGTACAGGATTAAACACCCATCCTAAATTTGCCAAAAAAGTGGCTCAAAAAATTGCTAACAAAACCGGTCTTGGATTCATTTCTGCTGACAACAAGTTTGCTCAACTAGCTGCACACGATGCTATTGTTGCTGCATCAGGTGCACTAAATGTGTTAGCCGTTTCATTGATGAAAATTGCAAATGACATCCGCTGGCTTGGTTCAGGGCCACGCTGTGGGTTTGGAGAATTGTCGCTTCCTGCAAATGAACCTGGCTCAAGTATAATGCCTGGGAAAGTAAACCCGACTCAGGCTGAAGCCTTGACTATGGTTTGCTGCCAAGTATTTGGCAACCACACCGCCATCACAGTTGGTGGAAGTCAAGGAAATTTTGAATTAAATGTATTCAAACCAATGATGATTCACAATCTATTACACAGCATTAGGCTACTTTCTGATTCTTGTCGCTCTTTCAGCGACAAATGTGTAATTGGTCTGCAAGCAAATGAGGGGGCGATTGGCGCCCACCTTGAAAATTCATTGATGTTAGTGACCGCTCTTAATCGGCACATTGGTTACGATTCAGCCGCCACAATCGCCAAAAACGCTCATAAAAAGGGGATTACATTGCGTGAATCTGCACTTGAATTGGAGATGTTGACCAATGAAGAATTTGATGAATGGGTCAAACCAGAAGAAATGGTTGGCCCAAAAGAATAGGTCGGCAAACCGCCACGCACAGGGCTTCTCCTTGCGTAACAGTTAGAATAGGAAAGACAACGAGGATGAATTACCTCGTTAAGAAACGGGGATTGGGAGAACTGGTGAGTGGGTTTCGTTCCGGAGGTGGTACTACCTCCCACTCACCAGCCTCCGCTGGTTGCGGCTTCCGGTTGACACGAGGTCTTCCTTCCACCACTACGATTCAACTTCCTCTTTCGATTCTGTTTCACCGCTTCCAAGTTTCACAGCAGGTAAGGAGTTAACCAAACCCAACTGATTCCCTAGGCACAGGCGATTTCATCTTCTTCTTTCAAAGTCAATTCCATCTTCACCCTGTGCAGTTCTTCAAGATACGGACTGACTTCCTTCTTCTTCAGTAGTAAACTTTGGCCATCTTTCAACATCCTCCACCATCCGCAGTTAACTTTGGTTGTCTTTCGACTTCCTCCATTTCCCACAGTTGATCTCAGTTGTTTTCCAACAGCTTCCATCTTCCACTTCCGATTCCGGTCATCGTGTGTCCACTCGATTCCCTGTCCAGAGCGGATAGTCAATTTCATATCCCAAGCGAACTTGGAACACTTCCTCGACCATCAGACCAAATTTATTGGGTTCAACTTCCCGAAGGTTGTTTCCCCCCTGTCTATTTGGTGGATTTGCACCGAGGTGCTCATCACTTCCTGCAAGACTTTCTTTTCCATCAACCAAAGTCAATTTCTGTTCCAGTCATCGCCGCAACGATTGCTCGTTTTGGCGGCCGACTTCTACCCCCGAGGGGCCCACGCCGGCAGACGGGCACGGGGTCTGGACGAGCCAGCCCCACCACTCCTCAGGAGTAGCGACTTTACTCTCGGCGGCGCTGGTCCATAAATCTTTCGGTTGATTTGCCCTGTTTCAACCGGAAATGTAACTCAGCGACCCCTTTTTCCACTAGAGTAAAATGTGATTTTCAGTAACATAATTGCCCCACCAAGAAAAATTAACACGATATAAAACGAGATGTTTGAGCATAATCATTTCCGTAGTGAGCGCAACTTTTCCTGTAATGAAAGGCGGCTTTGACCTGTTGAGGAATCCAGCCCATCAGTTGGCCCATCTGGCTCATTACCTTCACCAGTAATCCGACGCGAAAATAATTCTTCATTAAACAACATCACCCTGCCATCATCTATCCCAACTGCAACCCTATCACCCCTACTCGTCAGAGTATGGATACGCGGTAGGTTGTCAAATTCGACATGAACTTTACCACTTTCAGAACCGATGACCCAAAGACTGGCTTGAATACCATTCCATGTTGCAACCCAGCAACTCTTCTCACCTAATATTTCGAAAGCAATTGTACATTCATCTAAGGGTCGTCCGAGGTCCACGGCCCATGTCTCGCCCCCCTTACAAGAGACTGCTCTGGCCATCCCGTCATCACCACCAGCAATCACCATCTTGCCATCTGATTGGAGCGTTAGAACACTTTCTTCAGAACCATCAAAAAGGGATTTCATCTTTTTTCCGTTTTTGCTTAGAAGGGATATGAGTCCAGATGCATGCCCAAAAACAGTTTTTCCTGATGCTGTTGCACCACATAATATTGGATCATCTTCTGCCAAATTAAGATGGGTTATTTCGTCATCAGTCTGCATAATCAACCCACAACGTGGTCGGCCAACCCCCATTCGAGCAGCACCCGCTTGGTCCAAAATAAGATGCCATGGTCTCTCTTCGAAAGTGTCCTGGCGCACAAGGTTTCCATCCCCATCAAAACGCCAACAGGTTGACTCAATGAAATCATTGAGTTCGATTTCGTATACTGATGATGTTGCCAACACTCGGTTACCATCATCAGAACATGTGACTAAATCTGACGAGCCTATGAGTTGGTGATTCCATCTCTCCTCACCACTTGCCGCATCAATACAATTCACTTTGCTACCAGCGGTGGCACAGATGAACGGTGGTTTCGCCTCACTAGCCCCACACATTCCCTCAACTCTATCTTCAGCTTGTGCGGTCCACAAAAGGCCACCTTCATCACTCCAACAACAGAGGTAACCGTTCCAATCTCCCGCGTAAAGACGGGATTTGCCTAGTAACACAGAGGATGCTGCTGCAGGCAGGTCACGCACAAACCAAGCATAGTCGCTAATGTCTGCCACGACTCGTGGTAGATACCGTGGCCTTTGTCACTTCGCATCATTTGTAGTGTTCTAGGCCAAAATATCCCTTGAGGATACTTTATCACTATGTCTCTATGGTTCCATTTCATGAACAAGACTGCCTATTCGAAAACGCTCGCTTTACTAATGGCAGCAGGGATGCTTCTCTCTGGCTGTATTTTAGATACTGTAAATGAAACCGACAATGATGGGCTGGCACCTGATGTTGAAATTGACCTTGGGCCTGTTGAAATTATAACCACCGATGGTTGTGACAATCTGAATCCATTGCATTGCATGCTGCCGTTTCCCTCTAACGCGTTTCTCACCGCAGACACTTCAACGGAAACTGGCTACAAAGTAAACTACGCTAGCAACACACTACCTAGTTCAGGAACTACCTCAAACGTTGAGATTTTAGACTTAAACCGATTTGACGGATTTAGTCCTTCAACACAAATCATGACTGCTTTTACCACAGTACCGAATTTGACTGGAGTTGCAAACCAACACAGCATCGCCACTTCGCTCTCGGATGGCCATGCAACTGTCTTACTTAATCTCAAGAATGGCGAAAGAGTTGCTCATTGGGTTGAACTAGACGACAGAGCAACTAACCCATCAGCAACAATAGTATTCATGCGCACATTGGGCGCACTTGATACCAATACCACATACGGTGTCGCATTCATTGGGCTAACTGACCTATCAGGAAATCCTATCACACCATCTCCAGCAATGCAGGCCATCATTGATGGTGATGAAACCACATCACCTGATATTGAATCAAGGCGGGATGAAATTGAGGCATTCATTGGCAGCCATCTGGATGCATACGATTTAATCTCCGTAAAAGCAGCCTGGGTTTTCCACACCGCTTCATCTCAATCGATTCTCAGTGATATCTCAACAATGCGGTCTGACGCACTCACACGACTTGGTGAGGACGGGATTGGTTGCACTGTAACCTCAAGCGAGGATAATTATGGAGATGACGATAAACTATATCGCCGAATCAGAGGTACTTTTACTGCACCTCAATATCTTGAATCACAAAACCCACCTGCTCTTTTGGTCAGAGGAAATGACAGCTTGCCACAGTATGTCGAAGATTCTGAAATACCTTTCACAATGGTCATCCCACAGGTACTTGCTGACCTCAATGAAAGTGGTCCACTGGTCGTATTCGGACACGGGTTCTTGGGTACAGGTGAAGGA
>DUDF01000074.1 GCA_012959435.1 Candidatus Poseidoniales archaeon | reverse complement strand
TTTGGTATTCACCATTTTTTGGAACTCTCTTGAATCCGCTTTCATCCGGACTCCAGGCCGCTTGAGCATCACCAACTCTCTGTGCTTCAGCTAATGCTTTCTTTGACCATCCACCGGTTAGGAGATAGTCTGCCTTCTCGCCTTCACCAAGAAGATTGAGAGCAGTCATGTAGAATTGTAGTGATGCACCACCTTGTAGGAAAAGAACGGTGTAATCATCTGGCACCCCAAGTACCCGGCGAAGTCCTGACATTGCTGAATCAACAATATCTTGGAAAGTTTGGCTACGATGAGAGATTTCTAGTAATCCAAAACCACTACCATTGAGGTTAGGAAGTGCTACGCGGCACTCCTCAACTACAGATAATGGCAGAACAGCAGGGCCAGCACCAAAGTTGTGGATACGACCCTGCGTCATTAATCTAAGGCGGGCCGTGATGGTCTTTCATTTCATCGGCCAAATACCCTGGCTTTAGATAGAGTGGGTCCTCGAACCTTTCGGGCCAAAGGCTACGCTCTCCGCACTGCAAATGATACACTGGGTTCTCTGAAATTACTCAGCACTACCCATGAAGGCGCACTCAATGAGGCCCCATGGGAAGATAATGATTCTGAGAACAAATGCCATTGCATCTGAATGGCCACGGTTTCTAAGACGGCCAACCCAAAGCCCTAAACTAGCCCAGCCTACTAAAACTGAGAAAAGTGTCCCAACAATTGTCACACCTATCGCAACAGCCACCATGCCCATTGCCATGTTTATTACCATAAGTACAATTGTGCCAATCCACCAATCTTTTATCCCATAATTCATTCCTGAATCAAACATCATATGTCCTTTTACATCTATATCCATATTTTCATACCTCTTAGGTCTCTTAACCTAACCACAGGCGTTTTCTTCTATCATATAAGCCGCACCCCGGCGCAGAAAGAAAATGGTCACTTTTCTAAACCATATGCATTTACCCAATACGCACATTCCAATCAATAATTGAACCGCTTTGAGTGATGGGTTCATGTTTGAGTGGCTCCGCCGATATCACATGGTAAGGGTCGGGATGGTGATGTTACAAGGCGCACGTCATGCCCATCTTGCTACTTTAGAATCAGCTGCTGAAGAACTAGGGGTTGACCTCGAAACTACCGAATTGCGAACCGCACTTGACCTTCAATCCAACAATCTAGATGCTATCATTTTCCCTGGTGGTGAGTCAACAACCATGCGACTGACCGGAGCAAATGACCTCAATAATCTGCTACCGGCTTTGTTTGAGTGGTTGCGTACAAATGAAAAAACTCCAGTGCTAGCAACTTGTGCAGGGGCTATCCTTCTAGCACAACCTAATGACAAGGGGACACCATTGGTTAATGCAACCGTAAACAGAAATGGCTACGGAAGTCAAGCAGATTCCTTCCAAGTAATGTTAGATGTCCCAACACTAGGGGAACCCTACCCCGGCGTATTCATTCGTGCACCGAGATTTGATTCAATTGGAGAGGGGGCACAAGCAATTGCTATTCACAACCAAGAAGTTGTTGGGATAAGGCAAGAAAATCGTTTAGCAGTTACCTTCCACCCAGAACTATCAGGAGACCTGAGGTTCCATACTTGGCTGTTAAAACTTGCACAAGGTGAATATGCATGAAACTTGAAATTCACCAACCAAACATGCCTGAACCTGTTGAACCACCGACAAGAGATGAAGCAGAGGGGTGTATACAATGCCAAATTGGCAGCAAAATGGTGCTGTTCATCACTGGTGAATGTCATTGGCAATGTGATTACTGTCCACTTTCCGAAAACCGCCGCGAAATAGACCATATGTATGCAAACGAGCGGCGCTGCGAAGTTGCTGATTGGGCCGCTGTCATAGAAGAAGCGAGGGCAATGGATGCCACCGGTACCGGAATTACAGGAGGAGACCCCATGATGGTCAGAGAACGGGTTGAAGATGCTTGTAAAACCCTGAAAACCGAACTTGGAACGGACCACCATATCCATCTTTACACCAGTATCCCCTTCCCCCCTAAACATGCAGAAAGTTTAGCAGAGTCTGGTTTAGATGAAATAAGATTTCACCTTTTAGATATGGAATTAGATCGCTATCTTCCAACCATAGCGGCGTGTGCAGACACCAACATGAATGTTGGAATTGAAATACCATGCGAACCCGATAAAGAAGAGAGACTTTACGAACTAATTGAGGAACTGCGCCATACATCAATAGAATTTATCAATCTAAATGAACTTGAAATCACCGTTGGTAATCATGACAATATGGAACTTCGTGGATTCAATCTAACCAACGAATTGACTGCTGGCGCAGAAGGTTCTGATGAACTTGCAAGAGCCATTCGCAATCAAGTGAATATGGCAAATCTTGGAATGGACAAACGTGAACCATACGGTTATTCTATCAAATATTGCACATCGTCGTACAAAGACTCAGGGCAACTCCGCCGCCGCTTCATGAGAAGAGGAGAGGCTAGTATCTCACCACATGAGCAACTAACGGATGATGGGACTCTAGTGTTTGGCGCTATCTATTGCCAAGATGATGAATCTGATGAATTCCTAAAAGAACTAGTTGAGACCTGTGATATACCTATGCAATTTCTCTACCATGATGCAGGGAATGGAAGAATTGAGGTGCCATTATTACTTGCTGAAGGTATTGCTGATGAGATTGCTGCACCCGCAGCAATGATTGAGGTTCATCCAACTTATGAGAGATTGGAAGTTAGCCTGATTTGGCTTAATGAGCACCGACCATAATCGTCGGGTTGATGAAGGAGGCGTGGGTCAGCCGACTTAGATGAGTAACGACGAAGAGGCTGAAGCAGAGCCGGTGGATGCTGTCGTTGACGAGGCTCCAACAATCGAAGTTGAAGAAGAGCCTCGGGAATTGACTATTGAAGAGAAACTCGCAGAGGCTGAAATAAGAGCTGAAACTTCTGAAAAAGAAATTGCTTATCGTGACGCTGACATCGTAAATATCCGTAAACGCCACTCACAAGAGAGAGCTGCCCTTCTCCGCTATGGTGGTCAAGGACTTGCTAGGCGGCTAATTTCACTTCTTGATGACTTTGACCGTGCGATTTTATCAATGCCTGAAGGAACTGATGACTCTATCATGGAAGGTATCAATATGATTCGAAAGAATCTTGAGAAGGCGCTTACCGATGATGGTGCGAAAATGATTGAAGTAAATGGCAAGAGGTTTGACCCAAAAATAATGGAAGCCATTACCACAATCCCAGCAAGTGAGGAACACTCCCCAAATACCGTTGTACAGGTGTTAGAGCCTGGCTGGATGCTGCATGACAGAGTTTTGAGACCTGCCAGAGTCATCGTCACGGCGGTGAAGTGATTGAGTGAAGAAGACAAATGGTATGGTTCACCTCGACGATTGCAAGTTTTTGCATTAGGCATAACCACACTTTACATTGCTACGATATTCCTAGTTTGGGTTGCCGCACCCACACTTGAGTTTGAGGCGTATCCAACTCAATGCCCTGATGATTCTCAGAACTGCTCACGGATTGCCCCTAATCCTTACCGCGCTAGTGGCGAGCAAGGAATTGTAGTGAATGCAAGCAAAGCCGAGGTGATGTCAGAAATCATCGCTTGGATAGATTCACAACCTCGGACTGAAGTGGTTACTGAATCACAAGATGCAGGGTATATTCATTCAGTTTTCAGATCTTTTGCTGTTCGATTCCCTGATGATATGTTGTTTCATGTTGAATGTGATAATGGGAGTGCAGTAATATGGACTCATTCAGAGGCTCGTCTCGGGGTTTACGATCTCATGGTTAATGATGACAGAGTTATCTCCTTCGCTGAACACATTGAAAATCAACAGTGGTCATCAGCATCTTGTGAATAATTCTATCCAACGGCTTCAAATGGTCTGCCAAGGAAAGCCAATCTCTTCAGCCACACTTCATCCCATAGAAGTTCAGCCACTTCTTCTGGGATTGTCTCAATCATTACTGAGATAGATGCTTCCTTTTCAGATACTGTTGACAGCATTTTTAGGGTTGAGCGAATCCTCCAACCTTCCCATGATTCTCTGTCTTGCAACGGTGATTCAATGACTTGCCAACCAGCTTGACGATACAGGTCAGTTGTTGGCCCATCGCTAGTAAATAATACACCAGCCTCACCATGATATTGTTCTGCGTGTTCAACCCAATTAGGTGGGTCATTGATATCAGGAACTGCAACCACATCAACTTCTAGATTAGGATGATTTGTGGCCAACCAGCAGCATATCATCTGTTTTCGCTCTTGCCATGTCCAAGGATTCTCAAGAGATTCTAGTTGATTTGCTGAACCAATAACAATGCGACTAGGCAAATCATTTTCGTTAGCATAATCTAGAGCCGCCTCAATTAATGCCACATGGCCGCGGTGAAACGGCTGGAATCGGCCTAAAACAACCAACGCAGGTTTAGGTGCCTGCTCAGGCGGCTTAGGTTCAATCAAGAGGGGGACTTCTGTAACAGAAAATGGATTTTCCCAGTCATCGTCACTCATCATTTACCCCCTCCTATGTTTGAGGTGAGAAGCTTTCTAATTTTGAACCCACCGAATCCAGCATTTAGGTATGATGACCAATCTCTTCTTGTTAGTAAAATCGTATCCCCTTCTGCAATTAATTCTGCCAATCCGTGAAGTGACTCTGCGTGCCTTTGGTGACTCTGCATTGTTGACAATATGCGGGGGTCATTTTTCTCATTAAGAGTCTCTCCCAACAGTTCTCTACGCCCCATCCAATCGACTACTACTGTCTCGGAATACTGCTGTTTTGACATCGTTGTGATGCTCTTAATAGCAGCATCCCAAATCCGCTGCTCATAGAGTTGACCTACTTGATTAATCGATTCCCCACTGTATGGTTCCAAGTAGAGATAACCCCTACCTTCCATGCATCTCCAAGTGCCAAGACTAGCCCATTCTGCTAATAGCCACATGCCTGAAGCGATATCCTCGATATTACCGCCAGACACCAAACGTTTTGAGGCGGTGAGCAATACCGAATCTTCCTCATCCATGATATCGTGTTCTTCAATCCAGTCAAGAATCTCTGCTTCAACATCAACATCAAAGCGGCGGTCAATAAAATCAGCCATTTCTGGCCGTGATTTTCTTGCTGATTTGTCTTGCATTTGCTTATACAAATCTGTAGATTTGGTATTCAACAGACTAAACCAATAATCGCTATCAACGACCATCGCTAACAAGTCTGCCATGACACTGCGTCACAGCCCTTCCCCATGAATATCACCCTAACTAATTACAACAGATAAGAGTGATTGCAAACGCCGGTTTGAAGAACCATAGCCCTGACCGAAGGTCAGAGAGCAGGGTCAAGCCGACTAGGATAAGGGAGGGGATTAGCATGGCAACTATGGTTGAACAGATTGCTGACATCCAAGCTGAGATTGATAAAACTCAGAAAAATAAGGCTACTGAGCACCACGTTGGTAAATTAAAGGCAAAAATTGCCGCCCTTAAAGCAAAGCAAGAAAAAGTCGCTGCACACGCAAAATCGGGCGGTCCTGCCAAAGGATTCGAAGTCAAGAAGTCGGGTGATGCTTCAGTCGCCCTTGTCGGCTTCCCTAGTGTGGGAAAATCAACATTAATCGGCCAAGTCACTGATGCTGAATCTGACACTGCTGGATATGCATTTACAACGCTAACTTGTATTCCCGGATTGATGGAACATCGAGGTGCAAAAATCCAGATTCTTGACCTACCTGGTCTCATTAAAGGGGCAGCCGAAGGAAAAGGCAGAGGGAAAGAAATCCTTGGTGTGGTCAGAAGTTCTGACATGGTCCTCTACGTAGTTGACCCGTTCCAAGATGCTCATTTCAAAGTGCTACACCGTGAACTAGAAATTGCCGGAATGCGGTTGAACCAAGACAAACCCCCAGTATTCATCACCCGGAGAAACAAGGGAGGAATCGAAGTCAGGACCACTGTTGAACAGACCTACCTCGCGAAAGAAGAGATGCAGGACATCATACGCTCATTTGGTTACACAAGTGCTCTAGTTACGCTCCGAGTTGATGCCACCGCCGATATGCTAGTTGACACAATGGCTTCTAACCGAGTTTATTCTAAGGCGGTTGTAATTGTCAATAAAATTGACTTAGCAACAAAAAAAGACCTGCAGAAAACTTACGATATGCTTCCAGATGATTGGCCAATTCTTCCGATTTCAGCAAAAACCGGCCAAGGAATTGAAGAGTTGAAAGATTTCATCTATGATAATCTCGGCTTCATGTCGGTTTTCTTGAAGCCGCAAGGCCAAGAAGCCGATTTGATTGAACCGATGATTGTAAAAGACGATAGCACAGTCAGAGATGTTTGTGTTTCTTTACATCGAGATTTTGTACGGAAATTCCGCTATGCCAGAGTCAAAGGCCCGAGCGCTAAATTCGATTGGCAGAGAGTCGGTCTTGACCATCAACTAAAACACGATGATCTGTTAACAATTCTAATTCGCCGTTAATCACAAAGGCAAATTGATGATGAAAGTTGAGCCGATCCCTACTTTCGAGGTCACGACTAGTGAACCATCATGCATATCAACGAAGTGTTTAGACAAAGCCAGACCTAAACCTGTCCCTGGACGTTGGCGCCCATCTGAGCCTTTGACCTGAACAAATTCTCGGAAAATTAACTCTTGGTCGTCATCAGATATTCCTGTCCCAGTGTCGCGCACTAGTATGTGAGCTTCTTCTTCAAATCTAGTACATGAAATCACCACTTCGCCCCCCTCATCCGTGAACTTTATTGCATTGGAAACAAGATTGAGAATCACTTGGCGGATTGCCCTTTTATCAACCATTAATTCACCTAAATCTTCTAATTCAACAATCATTAAAATGCCTTTTTTCCTAGCATTAGGAGAAACCATTTTCACCGCTTCCCTAATGATTGGAGTCAATTCTGTTGCTGATTTATCAAGTTCCATTCTACCTGCAACAATTTTTGATAAATCAAGTAAATCAGTAACCAGCGACAGTAAGTGATCTGTTGATGAACGGATTGATTGCAAACTTTCTTTTTCAAAAGTGCCATCTTCTGCTTCTTCAAGTAGCAATTCAGTATATCCGATGATACCTTGGAGAGGAGTTCGTAATTCATGGCTCATGCCGCTGTAAAAACCGAGACGTTGTTCATTCATATCTTGTAACTCAGTTTGGAGATGAACTAGTTCAGTAACTTCATGAAAAACCACTACTGCTCCCACTAAGTCACCTTCCCGAGAAGTGAGAGGCGTTGCTGAGAGACGGAAATGACGTGCATCGCCACCTCCCCCTTTGGAAACTGGGATTTCATGGATTGGCTGCCCACCGTGTAACACTGCTGTAACGGGAAAATTTTCTTCAGTGAATGGCTCGCCTTCACTATCCCTCCAATCAAATTGAGCAGCGAAAGCGGCCAAAGTGAGTTCAGGTGAGTAAATTAATCCTAATTCTGTACGGGCTACATCGTTTAGGAGAACGATGTTACCCATGACATCTGTAACAGCAACTGCAGCATTGATACTACTGAGAATGTTAGACAATTGCTCGCCCCTTTGATGCAGGGCATCAAGCAATTGCTCCTGTTCAGTTGGTGGTGGTTCAGTCATCTTCCCACAACAGGCGACTCGCTTTTGTCATATCACAACTCCCCCGTCCGGGAGTATCTAAGCAAACATGTGTTGTCACACTCACGAAGCGAGCCTTGAATATGGATGAGTCTATCACGGATATCTGGGGAGAGGTTGATGGAGAGGCGATATCCGAAAATTGGCAAACTCGCAATGGTCATTTCCATATCCCAATTTTTGGGTGTTCTGCTAAATGGGATACTTGGATTGTTCCCCGCCGGCCTCATTGGTAGTGGAAGTAGGGGACAGAAATTCCACCTCCTACAATACATCAGACAGACATTGAATTTACCATACAAAGAAGGTGGTTTTTGGTCTGATGCTGGGTCCTTCACTGGCCAAGAATTCGCTATGATATTTCTGATGGTGGTAACATTGGTGATCGCAATTATTGGCCTCAGACAACGAGAATCCATCGCAGGGCCTTCGAAAATTAGCGCAGATTCACAGCGTGAGCAACTAGAATCTGGTCAAGTATCTGTATCAAAGCCCGGCGGGTTAAGTGTTGTGAACCCCACTACAGCCGCTATCGTGTCAAATATTGTCGGTGGTGGCGACACTCCGGCTGCAGATATTATTGCCGATGCACTTGGGGAAATGAAAGCGGTGGCTCTAGAAATGGGAGTTGATGACGAGTTAATCAAAGGCCAAATAATTCAAGAGGAAACTGAAGATATCACTCTAGATAGCCACGATACTGTGACCTCCACTTATGATGACACGGAAGTTATTGACCTAACTGAGTCAATCGTTGAATCAACTGAACAAGATGTACAGGATGAAGAAGTCTCCGAAAATGATGAACTAGGCTGGCTTGATGATTCGCCTTGGTCCGAAGATGATGTCACAATTAATTCTGAAGAGATATCTGTCCCCGAAACCAAAGAGAAACCATCCTTGCCAAGCCTCCCTAGTACACCTACTAAGCAATCTATCCCCAAACCGGTGGTTGTTGAAGTAAAGACTCCCCCTGTCGAAAACAAATATGTGAAACCAGTTGAAACCCCTGTTGTACCTCAGGTGAAAGAAGCGCAGAGTGGAGCTATGCCAACTCGGCCTAGCGGATTACCTGACAAAGCAGTATTTGACATTGAGTTGAATTCTTGGACTCTGTTCGGCAGACCTATCGAATTCACTGATGCACCTCCAATGCCTGTAATCAAGAAAGAAAGAAAAACGGCACCTACCCCAGCAACAAATGCCCGCACACCACCTTCACTACCAACGATTCCAACTCCTCCAAAGAAGGAATCTAAGCCAAAACCACGCCTGCCCTCCATCCCTCAAATATGATGGGGGAGAGCCGTCTCGCAGTAGTCAATGGTGGTTGCTGGGACAGAAACCTTAGCTCGCGACCTAGAGTCCTTACTGGATAGTGAACAAGGCGAAATGCTGACTTCTGCAAGTGATTTTTTCAGAACAAGAGTGAAACGCTTCGCCATGACATTTTTCGTAGGTATAATTGTTGGTTATCCATTAGCAGGAATGGCTTTGACATGGTTACTTGGACAAGCAAGTTTAGTGCCAAATGACGTTTCTATTGTTGTTTTACAACCCTTAGAAGTCGTTATTCTCCAACTAAGACTGGCTGCTCATTTTGCAGTATTACTAGTGGTCCTTACAGTAACGTTTGAAGCATCATTACTGGCCGCCCGTAGTGAACAATTTAAAGCACAATTAAAGGGTGTAGAATTGTCAAATGTTTCTTCATTCAGTAGTGTTATTTTGGCATTACTGTGTGCAATCTTACTGGGCATTGCAGGTATATGGTATGTGGTTGATTTCCTACTACCTATTTTACTCGAATATCTACAAGCAGACGCTGCAGCAATTGGAGCAACTACTACCTGGCAATTAGCCGCTTGGATCGGTTTCATTGCAAGCCTGTGCCTCGGTGCAGCCATCGGTTTCCAGGTCCCACTTGTAACCTTAATTTCTCTTCGTGGGGGATTAGTTGAGCGAGATATGTTAACCCAATGTAGGCGACACTTTTGGTTTGCTGGTTTCTGTGTTGGAGCAATGCTTTCTCCACCAGACCCACTATCGATGTTTCTAGTCTCTGGCCCCATGCTAATTCTATTCGAAGTAGCTCTCATCCTTGACCGGGTCTTCGGTTGAAGCCATTCAACATCTGTTGATGGTTAGTTCTAATCAGTAGTGTCAGCCTTCTTGGCTCGATTACGCTCATCTTCTGCATTTGCCACAGCAATACCATCATCAACATTAACCCAGAACATCATGACTGTTCCCGTAATTATCAGAATTGACAAACTGGCTACCGCAACCCTGCTGTCATACATCGTTGACAGTATACCATACATCATAGGTCCAATTAGCGCCGCTACTTTACCAAAGAATCCGAAAAAGCCGAAGAACTCTGTGCTTCTAGATTCTGGAATCATTTTCCCAAATAGACTTCGAGCAAGTCCTTGAGAACCCCCCATTAGAACTCCAGCAAGACATCCCAAGAGTAGAAATTGCATTGTTACACTAAGGCCTAGTGGAGCCCACACCAATTCTCTTGCACTAATGCCAATAGAATCGAGTTTACCATCACCTAGACTAGTTGGATGGTCAACACCTAAGGAAGTCGTTCCATTTAGGCCAACACTACCATTTACTGAAGCAGAAAAACGTGAATCGTCTAATGACCCCATGAACAAAGTAACTTCTTCCAAAGTGGCATTACCAACACCATCCTCTTCTGTCGGGAAAAAGTGGCCAAATTGTGCTTCAAGGGCACGGTCTGATGAGCCGTCTCCAAGAACCTCATAGTCAAGCATTCTGACTTCGTAATAGTCATCCACCGAATCAAACTGGAAATCATAATCTTCATGGTTTTCTAATTCTAATGGTGCAAAAGCAAGAGCACCTCCTATCATGAAACACCAACCAACTAAAGACACCATTAGTGCTTTCTTGGTTCCAATTCCATTAATTATGATTAATTTAAATCTATTAAACGGATTAGGTATGGGAATTTTCCCTCCATTGGATAGTGAAGTGAAGAAGTATGCGGATGGGAAAGCGACGAATTGAATTACAACAATTGTGATAATAAGATCGGTGATTGAAAGACCGAGAACAGCAACTCCGTACACTCCTGCAAGCGCAGTTACGCTGTTGATTCCATCAATGAAGAAGAAATATGCAAGCATGTAAATGAATAGAGTCTTGAATGAACGCCATTCACTCAATGTTTTCTTCAATTCTTTTATTGCCAATCTGGTGGCAGATGTAACATCCAAATCTTCAACCTCATTTTCAATTTCTGGTTCAGGTACTGTTGCAAATGTCCAAAATGCAAATCCAAACCACCAGAGCCCTGAAGTGGCCATACAGAATGGTATCACCCAAGCACCTGAAACACCCATAACTAGGACTAAGTGGAACACCAGTAGTATCCCTCCACCGAGGTAACCGTAAGCGTACGCTTTGTTAGAAATGCCATCCATCTGTTGCTCTGACCCTTGGTGAGGCAGTAGGGAGTTGTAGAATACTCCAGCACCGTTTAAACCAATATTTGCAAACAAAAACATCACAAATAGCCAGACCCATTGGTATGATATTGAAAATAGCGGGGCTAACGCAAGTAAGGTGACCGAACCTGCCCCAACCCAAGTTAGAATTTTCAACATTTTAATCTTGATTTTCGTTCTGTCTGCTATTACACCAAATCCAGGACTTAGTACAGCCACCAGTAAGGCAGCACCAGTCATTGCCCAAGCCCAGAAAGTATCTGAGGTCATTTCTCCTAATCCAGTTGATACTGAGATGCCATTCGCTTCCAAGAAAAGGTAGGCAAACCACGCCGGAAGAATTGCAACTGTAACGCTGGTTTCAAAAGCAGATTTGGCCCAATCATACATGCAATAGCCGCGGATTTGTTTCGAGTTGTCATCTTGTTGTAATCCAACTATTTCCCCAACCGCAGTAGCCGCATCACTCATTGATTGACTTGCTTCACTATCTGCCATGTTTCTCCGAAGTCAGCCACAGACTATGATGGTTCCACCAATCACAATAGTACCCCTTTAGGTTCAAGTGTAGACCCTGTAACGGAGAGTAAGGGGGAGTGGGTGTGACTTGGGTACAACCGAGACAAAATTCTGTTGAAGCACTTTGTTACGGCATCAATCATTTTGATGGTGTTGAATTTGACCTCAGATTAACTACTGATGGAGAATTGGTACTGCATCATGATAACACCACAAAAGATGATAATTATGTCGAATTATTGAGTAGTAACGAAATGAAGCCATTTGCCGATAAATTTGATGATTTACTGGCAAGAAAAGATTTCACAAACCCTTGGCAAGAACAAGGCAAGACTGTTTGTATTGAACTGAAATCACCCCACCCAAGTAGTGGAATTGGCGGGGGTTGGAGAGGTGGTTCAAAACGGGTTGAATACATTTCATCTATGGTTAAGATGGTTGATGATGCTATTTCTCAATTTGAACTTCCTGAAGGGACTACTGTTCTGTATTCCTTTGACAAAAAATTTCTACCAGCAGTCAAAGCAGCGGGTTGGCAACATCCCAAAGCCCGCTTAATGCCTACATTGAGAGAATGGGGTTCCGGTAATTTACAACGAGCAATTGCTGCACCATCTTTCATAGCCCACTCATTGCCTAGATTAATGCGTAAGCATCAGAAATGGGGGGCTCCAATGATCCCTTGTACTCTAGATTACTTACATGGAATGAATCGACATCTGACACTAGGAACAAGTGTATCACTCACAGGAAAAGGACTTGAAAAACTAACCAAAGCGAGGAAAGGATTTCCAGCCTTTGTTTGGCCAGTTCGGGTACCTCATGAAAAGTTAATTCTTGATGCAGGTCTCACGGCCCTAACAGATGACTCATCTCCTAAAATCACTCACCTTCCAGGCGGCTCACCTAGGATAACTAGACCAGCTAGTGAACCTCTCTTTGACGGGCAACATATCCCGTGGCATGAAATGACAAATGATAGCCGAAAAGAATTGCTTTCTGCTCAGAGAAAGCGCTGGCAATGGGGTCGCTCTGTAGATGAATTATTAGACTCAACTAATGAAAATCAAATTCCATGGGAAGTGCCGCGAATAATTGGTCACCGTGGTGCTGGAAAAACCAATTTCAAGTAAAATAAATTGGTTGAGATTATTCAAGCCGCTGAACTGGCTGGTCACGACCAATATATTTTGGTCGGTAAATAGGTACTCCGCGGCCACCTCTTGCCCTGCGCTCATCGATAATTTGCGCACTAATTCCGGCAATTCTAGCCCATCCGAAGAATGTTGTGAAATACTCCGGTTTATGGAATCCTACAGCGTGTAATAGTGTGCCTGAAGCAACATCAACATTTGCAAAAGGGTTACTTATCTTTGGATTTTCAGCAAGCACTTTTGGTGCAATTTCCCTTAATACCTTCACGATTTTGAAATTATTATCATCAGGACAAACCTCTGAACCCAGTGCGATTTGAGCCGCAGCCCTAGGATCTTCTGCCCTAAGCACAGCATGGCCAAAACCGTAAACAGGTCGCTTTGCTGCTAATTCACTTCGAACGAACTTTTCCACCTTCTCAGGGTCACTAGTTCCAATTCTTTGGATGAACTCAAGACATGACTGATTAGCTCTCCCATGCAAAGGACCTGATAGTGCATTCATTGCACTTGACATTGATGCATAGAGACTAGCCTTACCACTAGCGACACATTTCCCTGAAAAGGTGGATAGATTACCACCACCATGGTCCATGTGTAGCACTAAGAAGGTACGTAGTACGCGAATCATCTTGTCTGAATCAGCCCCTGATTTACCCAATAAATGAACGAAATTCTCAACCATCCCTCTTCCTGGTTCACTACCTGCTTCTGGCAATCCATGACCACCGCGCAAAAGGAATATTGTTGCCATTAACTCCGGCATTCTTGCAATTAAATTGAGGCCATCTTCTCGGACATCACCGGTTGTATCAGCAATCCCCAATGCTTGGATACCGAGTGCTAACCAATCCATTGGATGCCCGCTACCAGGAGTCAAAGATTCTAGAACACGAAGTGTACCCGCAGGCATCTCTTCTGCCCGAGCCGCCAAATCTTTGCGGAATTCTTGGGACTCATGACGATTTGGCAGACGCTTTTCAAAAAGCAGAAAGATGATATCTTCTGGATCCATTTCGGCAAGGTCAGTAATTGGGTAGCCGACATAATGAACTCCTTTTATTGTATCAACGAATGAAGTTCGGCAAGTGCCGACCGGAATACCTCGTAATCCAGTATCCAAGTGACTCTCCTTAACTTCAAACAATGTTGGTTCATCCTCACTATCACTCATTTGGCAATCACCTCCTCCGGGAATTCACCTCAGTCTAGTCTTTGGTATAAGGGCAACGCAATAAAAATCACATGATGTGCCAACTGAATCCTAAAAAAAAATAAATTTTATTCTTCATCACCACACACATAACAATTACAGCCACATAGCCACCCCTGCAACTGAGAAGATGTCTGGGTGGAAGCGGAAATTCGGCAGCCGAGAGGAGCCTTGGTGGGAGAGTGGCGTTAACTTCACTTGTCTTCCTGACTGTGGGCGCTGTTGTGATGAGCCTGGGGGAATCGTGTACCTCTCACGCGAAGATGCTGAAAGAATTGCAAAACACCTTGAAGTTAGTTTAAAGCAATGGCTAACGAAAAACTGCCGTACTAGTTTTGATGGAAGATTTGTATTAGAATCTAAACCAGAAGATGGTCGTTGTATCTACTTAACAGGTGAAAAAACTTGTAGTATTTATGAGGCGAAACCGGCCCAATGTTCAGCCTTTCCTTTTTGGCGGGAAAATCTAGTTTCGAGTAGGGCGTGGGAGAAAACCAAAGCACTATGCCCTGGAATTGACCATGCTGACGCAATCGAAATTCATGGTGATTCAATCAAGTTGAATTTAGAAGCTGACCGTATTGCTGAGAAAGGATTCAGATTTATTTGAACATTTATGAATTCACTTTGTCAACATCATCTTTCATTCAAGATGAATGTATGGCTCATTCTTCAGAGTCATCGACCCTGAGAATTACCACCGGTCGTAAAGGAGCCGCAGGTGCTAACAAATCATCTGCAAATACTGATTCTTCATCAATATCCCATTCCGTTTCTGGAATGTATTCCTCTATCCCAGATGCTTCGTAAGGGCGTTCTGGCTTTGTTCTACTCTTCAGAGATTCGCCTGCTCCCAATTTTGAAATGCGAGATAGTTTACGCTCAATTTCAAGCATTTTATCGGCCATTTCAACCAATTCCTTTGGTTCAGCATTCTCAATTTTACTCGAAATATCCTCCATCTGACCGTGTAAAGAAAATAATTCATCTTGATGCCTATGGAGTCTAGATTCTAACCGATCAAGGAATCCTTCACTCATCAAATCAATATTGGGGACTTCGCCTCTTGGTTGTTCTAATGTAGTGGGAAGTCCTGACTCCTCAATTCTATCACGAGCATCTTCTAGGGCACCTTTCTCACGACCAAGATGCCTCTCAATAAGTGAATCTACTGCATCTCTACTCGTATCAGGCATTAACTCTGGGGGTTGATAATCATCAACAATTGATTCCAACTCACTGATAATATCAACATTTGGTTGGTGCTCCTTGGGCAATACATGGTCAAGCACCTCACGAACAATTTGCTGTCCTGTTCTTTCAGTATCCCAAGCGATTAGGCCATCATCACCACGCATGACTAATTCTTCTCCCGAAAGTATTGTTTCAATATCGCCGACTCCAAACGGCTCAGCCCCTGCCTCAATTGCTAGTGCTACCGCCTCAAAACCAGATTCTGTCACACTCCAATCACCATCAGATGCAACTGCAATTGCTCGCAATTGTTCATCTGATAGAGAGAGACCCCTAACCAAGGCTCGGTGCCTCATAAAAAGTACCAATGTCATAACATCTGGATCACCTATATTGACTTCAACAGATGACCTTAGTGCACCACCTAGTAACCCTGAATAATTGCAGCTTTCACTAGAAGTGATTACCACTTGAACTCCAAAATTAAGACAACTGTCAATGATAATACCTAGGTTTTCTTCTCCATCGTAGCTAATCAATTGAATATCATCAATAAGAAGTGTACTACAACCCTGTATCGCATCTACCCAATCATCAGATAACTGGGAAGGAAATGAACCCCCTGTAATGATTCGGACTTCGCCTTCTGGTGACCTAGTATGCATCGATGATCCGATTGCCCTCAAAATATGACTTTTTCCGACACCTTCTCCTCCAATAATAATGAGAGGATTTGCTCGTTCAGATGGGTGAGTTATCACCTCATTTCCAGCAGTACTCGCCAAACGGTTGTTGGGCCCAACTTGCCAATTACTCCAAGTGAAGTTTTGGTTAGGTGTAAAGATGGAAGGCCATTGAGGCCGACCAATAGCCAACTCTTCTGCCATCATATTCAACGGTGATTCAACAGTGGGTGGAACTGTACCGGTAAGTTCAGAATGATGCAAGCGAGCAGATTCACTCGGCCTTACATGCTCTCTCTGCTCGGATAGGACTTCGCGCCACAACGGTGTTGAGGAGTTTCTATTGTCTGTGTCTTCAACGTCTGAGTGTACCCATGCAGGGAAGTTAGGGTTTGTCTCTAGAGGGGCTTGGTCAATGTCAATCATTGGCGCCTCTGCTTCCACACCCTGGCGCATCCTCTTGAGCCTTTGAGACGCAATGGTACCAAAATCCCCCGTTTTCTTTTTGACTGCGGTTGAAGTTGAATGCAGAAATGGGCCATCAAATGGATTACCCACTTGAGGTGGTTTGCCTCTTCGAACATATTTCCCAAGGGATGGTTGAGGTGAATCCAACTTAGAACCGGTCGGATTAGAAGTCCGTTTCGACAATAACCGCTTGCTTTTCTCCAGTTGTTGTTGGAGAATTGTTCGTCTACTCATACCCTCCACCAAACCCCCCTACATTAGTCATTAATTATCAATAATTCTAGAACAATCAACCCTCAAAGTCATCTAACATTGATTGTATTTTTTCAACCTGTTCGAATTGGATGAGTTGCTTACGATATTTGGCAGCAACCGTTGAATCAATTACTGACCTACTTTCTTGGATATTAATTTGGGTAATTAAATCATTCACAATTACTGATTTCTTTTCAAATTCTGTAAGCAATTTCAATCCCTCCTTCGAGTTAGCCTCAATACGGTCAACAAGTTGATGAATTGGATGCCCTTTATCAGCCAAACTATCGATTCTCTCAAGAATCTTCAAATTAATTCCAGACCGCTTCGCCATTTGCTTACGGTCGGCATAAAGGGCTTCTAACTCTGAGCCAACTAACATTTGTGTAAGAGTCTTTGATTTCTGTACACGAATAGCTGATTCTCTAGCAAGTGGATTAGTCACCAAAATCGGTGCGGGTGCAGTTGGAACTTCTACCGAAGCGCTAACCACAGCAGCACCCCATTGACATGTGTTAACACCAGAAATTGTAGCAGATTTTGAAACTTTCACACCATGGCGAAGAGACTTTGAATTGTCAACTGCGGCACTCATCCCACGAGTCTCTAGCACCTCCCAGTTCCTTTCTTCATCAGTTTCCCATTCACCGATTTCTCTAAATGCATCCTTCTTGTAATTGAGGGCAGTTACAGATTTATCTATCGCTTCATAACCGGAGTCTTCCAACTGCCCTTCAAATTGCTTACTATTTGTTGCTGCATAGTGCATTGATGCCTTTTCAAATTGTAATATGTCAGGTTTACGGGGTACACTTACTCGTCTCTCTTGCTTATTGCGATAATTTACGGTAGGTTGATTTGGCCCGGTATATTCTGGTTCAGCCGGCTGAGAAGAATTAACATCGTCAACACCCACTGTTGCCTCATAATTATCTTCAGCAGGAATCGGAACCTCAATTATTTCAGTAGATTGAGGGATATCTAATTTAGGAGTTGAGGGGGATTCTTGAGAAATGGTTGGTGACTCATCACTCATGTTAGCCGAGGGAGTGGTTGCCCAACTTGGAAGTGCAAAATTACCATCTTCCTCACCGCCACTGGGCCCAATTGATTCTGACGGTTCTTCATTTGAGATTACCTCTGGTGAAGTGATTAATTCTGGTTCTACTTCTGATTTCATCTCATCAAGTAAAGAACGCGCTGAAAAGGAGGTTTCTGGTTGAGTAAAATGAGGCACCGTAACAGCACTCTTGGAATCGTCTATTGTTGGTGACTCTTGTAACTCCTCAGCAGTGGAAAGAAGGCGGGTTGCTGCTGCCTTGAAATCACCCTCAGCCTCACTAACGATGTCGATTCTTTGTGGTTCTGGAATCATTAACGATTCTGTTTCTTGGCAGAAGGGGTGGCCTTCAACCACTGCGGGCCTCTCAGCCCATTCACTAATTTTACTGGCACTAATTTGGTCACATTCTCGCATCAATAGTGAACGTTCACGCTGGTCCCAAACATCAAAATCAGCAGGGATTAATACCATATTGTTTGAAGTTTGAATCCCATCAAATAAATTGCGTAACATCCCTATCAAACGGCTAAAACCATGAATCCCACTGAGATATTCAACTCCATCAAGAATGATGACTGCTCTTGATGAACCCCACAAGAACTCATCACATTCCCTACGAATTTCTTCCAACCCGGGGTTAACTGTCCTCACTCCTTCAACATCTCTTTCACTGAGCCAACGGCAAACTGAGGTTGGTAT
Source organism: Candidatus Poseidoniales archaeon (assembly GCA_012959435.1). GTDB lineage: Archaea > Thermoplasmatota > Poseidoniia > Poseidoniales > Thalassarchaeaceae > MGIIb-Q1. Next base: position 83,611 of record DUDF01000074.1, on the reverse strand, counting down.
TCCGAAATCATCAGAAATGCGCTTAGGTGGGCTACGAGACATCACCATAATGGGATGGCCGATAGCAGCAAGGTGTGTGGCAACTCTAAACACCGAATCTGGCATCTGTTCATCGATTAGATAACTACAACCGCCTTCCAATTCTTCCCCAGGATTATATTCAATAATATCAGAAACATCACTCACCTGAGAATCATCTTCACCATCATCTAAAGTCTGTTCAGTCATCGTCCATTCGCGATTACGTTTTGAACGCCACCAATCAGAATCTCGCCTTGTATTCGTTATCCATCCCTGAGCTTTCTTGTCAACAGATGTATCTGAACCAGAAAAATGCAACTTTGCCTCAGGATGTAAATCAGCAATCAATCCAAGATCAACATCTGTATGAACTGAAATCCGTGAATCATCCGCTGCAGCACATTTTCTCAACTCTTCCAATGCACTATGACCCATCAATAATTCATTAGACTCAAACAGAGCCATTTCAGGTGCACCATCTGAAATCACAAGTTGGGCGATACTTACCGGATTGGTTGGTTGTTGAATTCGAATATAACCGCTACTGCCTTCTTTATCGAAGTCAATCAGGAGCAACTCAAGCACCCCCGAACCACCTCTACGCACCTCCTTGGTGATGCCCTTGGGTAGTTCAGCCATGCCAATCCTCGCCCCTCGTCTTGCTTGACCCCCTCTTGAACGTGGCCCTTCACGTGCGCGTACTATGGCCGATTCGTCAACTTCCCTTAATTCACCGACCTAATGTTGGAGACCTGCAACAATGGTAAAAAAAGCAAACTTATTGGCTAGTCAATTAATTCACTAGAGCATGGTTAATCATCAGACATGCCAAGAATTTGGTGTCCGCGGCCAAACCAGCCCCAACCCTCAAGCACCCATAGGTAAAGTTGGTTCAAAGTTTCATCATCAACTCCGGCTTTCTGAGCTACTCGCTTAATCAATTTCATCTCTTCATCAGTATATTCGCCATCACAAGCAGCCATCAAAATTGTGTCACGTAGAAGGAGTTTGATACCGTTGGGGGAGAGTGCATTAAGATGTAAATCAATATCTATCTGTTCCCCAACTATTTCACTAAGTCTCTTTCTAACATCTCTTTGGTAAAGCAGAGAGGCCACTCGAGACTCATAAGCACTCATCTCTTCTGGTGAAAAACCACCATCACAAGTGGCAGCAACTGCCAAAATAGTGGCATACGAAATAGCCTCATCAGTATCCATTTCTAGCAACTTATCAGGGAGCATTACTTCGCGGAGGACCTGTGACAGTCTTGAATACTCCCTTCACAATTTGTGAATAATAAATGCTGAAATTGGTAAAATCAACATTGATGTGATGATGCAATGATGGAATCACTCAATATCAGGAAAATTGAAAGAACTACCCCCCCGTCACGGGTGTTATGGATGACCTACCAGATGATGCCGTTTTGTGGTCGGTTAACTCTGAAATTGCCAACGTTCAACGACAAAATATGTATAATGCAGTGTTTCTGGCATTTGCAGGGTTTTTTGCGATAATAATTTGCTTCAAAGTCCTATCTTTTCTTGGTTTGGAAAATTGGATTAGCCTGTTAATTGTCACTGCAGTTATCGCCTTCTTACTGTGGAAGGAACTTTCTAGAAGTATCAGAAAGATGACATTACTGAACTTGGTTGCAATTGGAACTGGACACCCATGGCACCCCAGTGAAAGTATGGAAAACAACTCTGTTTTCGTTTCAGATGATGAATCATGGCACTCAATCCCACCAAACGTTCGCATCACCCCCCAATCAGGTTCAGGGAAGCAGAGCACTCTTCTAAAGAAAAATGATATGAATGGCAAAACTATGTTGCGATGGCAACACCAACCTGACTCAATTACCCGCAGTGTTGTATCGTTGATCAATCAGGCTCTTTCTTTCCGCGACGCACAAGAAAGGGATTTGGATTCAGAAGACCCAATTGAAAAGGCAAGAGGGCGAGAAGAAATGGCGTTTTATCCCGTGGAGCGGGTGTGGGAAGAAACTGCACAGGGCTCTTTAGCACCAGAGCCTGGAGCATTACTTCGTAAGATGAGAAAACATAATTCTGACATCATCAAGAAGGATGGTGAACAGTAATACCCACACTCCCATTAAACCTTAATGTTAATGCGGTTTAGTCAGCAGCGGCAAAATATGGAATCATGGCGCCAGCGCTTGGAGTCGCTTGATGAAGCGCAAACCGAGATGCTTCTCGGCTCTCCAATGACACAACGTTTCGCCGCTTGGCCACTTTCAGTAAGTCATCCAGCAGTTGTGGGGGCATTCTATGGTTTACTGCTAATGGCTGCCTTGATTATTCCAATTGGATATCACAACTCTTGGAATGTCGAGTTTTGGTTTAGAGAAGTTGCCTTTAGAGGTTTGAGTATCGCCCTTGGATTGGCATTAGCAGGACAATTTTCATCCTTGATTAGCAAATTTTTCCAACGCCCACCAATCACACCACCAAGAGCAGTGCTGTTCATCATGCCTTTTGCTGGATTCATCATCTTGTTAGGTAGTTGGATGGACCTTGTCCCTCAAATCCCAGAGGTGCTAGCATGGTTGCTAATGCTTGCACCGGGCCCAATTTATGTACATCTTTCTTGGGCTCCTCGTTACAGGATGCTTACAATGTTAGAAGATGGAAAAGACCCATTTGGCCCGTCAAGAGTTGAACTTGGCCAACAGGAAATGGAGCAAGAACTGGTAGATGCTGTGAATGCTATTGATGATTAAATCATCAAATAAGGTTGACAATTTTACCAGCGGTTTCGTAAGCGATGAGGATCTCATCTAATTGCTCATCTGTCAACCCAGTTGACAATTGATTGCGCACCCTTGCTTTATCTCTCGCCACCATCGGAAAAATAATCGCGCCAACAACAACACCTAGTTTGCGCATCTCTGCAGACAACTGCTTTGCAACTGATGATTCACCACACATAACAGGAATAATCGGAGTTGTTGACATTCCTAAATCAAAGCCGAGTGAATCCATTTCACGGCGGAATCTATCAGTATTTTGCCACAACCTAGCATGATGCTCTGGTTCCTCCATCAACACCTCAACAGCTGCCTTTTGAGCCGCTGCAACACCAGGTGGTTGACTACCAGACAACAACCAAGAACGTGAGTGATTCAATGCATGATTGCGAACTTGTTCGCTACCCGCAACGATACCACCTTGGACGCCTAGGGCTTTTGAGAAAGAACCAATCTCAAAATCAACCCTTCCTTGTAATTTGAAATGGTCAACAATCCCAGCACCACCGTCACCCAACACGCCCTCTCCATGACAATCGTCTACGAATACCATCGCTCCGTGTTCCTCGGCTAATTCGGTTATCTCGTCTAGGGGTGCAACATCTCCGTCCATAGAAAATACACCATCGGTAATGATTAGTTTTCGCTCGCTTCCGGAGTTCTGACGAAGAACTTCTTCTAATGCAGCAACATCGTTGTGTGGGTAAACCGCGCGGCTTGCCTTGGTTAGGCGTACACCATCAATTATAGAGCCGTGATTTAGTTCATCTGAGATGATAACATCCTCTTTCCCGGTCACCAAAGTTGGGATGAGTCCAACGTTTGCAGTATATCCAGCCGAGTAGATTAGAGATGCTTCTACACCCTTGAATTCTGCGACTTTTTTCTCGGCTTCTAAGTGAATATCCATGGTGCCGCTAATGGCTCGAACTGAGCCGCTTCCTACACCGTATTTTTCGGTGGCAGCGATTGATGCAGCAACCACCTTTGGATGAGTAGTCAAATTCAGATAATTGTTGGCTGAGAGCATTATCATCTCTTTGCCATCAACTGTGCAACTAGGCGTGCTGGCTGATTCTAGAGTAGGTGGTTCCCACAGTAGATTTTGCGATTTCAGCGTTTCAAAACGCTCGCGCATCCACGGAATATCTCTCGCCATCAAGCGGGCAACTGCGCGCCCACCTCTTTTTGATTGCGCACACTAACTTCGTCATTTGAAAGTAGGTAATTTACTACTTCAGAGAATTTTAGCGATTTCATCACCAAGGATTGGTAATGCCTCTTCCCAAGTTGAAACAATGCCATAATCGGCCACCTTGAAAATTGGTGCTTCAGGGTCTTTATTTATTGCAACAATGTATTTGCTGGTACGCATTCCTGCCAAATGCTGGATTGCACCTGAAATACCAACCGCAATGTATAGACTTGGATTAACTGTCTTTCCAGTTTGACCCACTTGCATAGAGTGGGGGATTTCATCCCATGTATCTACTGCGGCTCGGCTAGCACCGACTGCAGCCCCTAACTTATCTGAAAGTGCATACAGATGCTCAAAATTATCTGGACTGCCCATTCCCCGGCCTCCTGAAATGATGATGTCTGCATCGGAAACATCGAGTCTTGCACTAGCCTTTGCAATTGCTTCTTGAACGGCAATTTTCACATCACCACTTTGCTGAACAGTAGCAGATTCTGCACTACCGCCATCTCCAGCAGGAGGGAAGGTGTTCGAGCGAAGTGTGACTGCACAATCGCCACCAACGGTGACTTCTTGCATTGCTTTCCCAGAATAAATCGGATGAGTCATTGTCAGCCCTTGTGAAATTGCTACAACATCCTGTACCACCGGAATACTACGGCGTGCTGCGATCCTTGCAACTACATCTCTGCCTTGAGCACTAGCTGCTCCAATGATGATGCCAGTTCCGGCTGCAGCATCAAAGGCTGCAGCCCAAGCACCACCATCAAATGTTGAAAAACAATCTCCAACAACTGAGAGAACTTTTCCAACGCCGGCGATTCCAGCTGCTGCATCTGCGCCGGCCCCCCCTGCACATAGGACAGTAGGTGATGCACCTAAGGATGTGGCTGCCCCAACTAATTGGCTGGTTACAGGGTGTAAATTATCCCCTTGAGTTTCTGCAATGATTGTAATTTCCATCTTCACCCCTCCTACAATACCTTCGCTTCGTCACGTAATAGCCCAACAACTTCGGGCACACTATCTGAGCCCTCATAGGTCTTACCTGGTGGTTTTTGAGCCGGAGAAGAGTGCCCGTTGAAATTAACTTGTGATGCACTAACATCGCCACCTACAACCTCAATTTGAGCACGCTTTGCCATCATTATCCCACGAACATTGGGGCGGCGTAACTCATTCTGAGTTTTTGTAAAAGTCACTACTGCTGGAGAGGACACGGTCACTCTCTCACTACCACTTGCAGTTGGCCTTAGGTAGGATCCTGCTGAATCAGACTCACTAACTTCTGTGATACAGGCCGCACCAAGAATTTCTGCTATTCCTGGACCAGTGGAACCCTGATTGCGGTCTGCTGATTGCTTCCCACAATAAACCAAATCTGCGCCGGCCGCTGTTACAGCGTTTGCGAGCGCAGACTGAACCTGATTGGAATCCAAATCTTGCCAGTCATCTTGCCATATTCGCACCAACTTGGTTACTCCAAGTGCTGCTGCATCTTTCAGAACCTTATCTGCTCTTGCTGGACCCAAAGTGATAGCAGTGATTGAACCGCCAGCCGCTTCCGTGTGTTGCAATGCTGCCTCGAAAGCGTATTCATCGTACGGGCTGGTTACCCAACTTGCAATCGCAGATTCATCTACACGACCATTGACTACAACGATCTTGGCGTTGGTGTCGGGTACTTGCTTCAGTAACACAGCAATTTCTACCATGATGCGGCGACTTAGGACGCCTCTATGAACATTTAGACTAAACAAACAGGTGCTCTTACAGAGCAAATCGGAAAAAAAATCCGAAAATTCAATTTCTTACTCTTTTTGTTCAAAGAGAGCGGGTGAAACTCTGGATGCCTGTGATATGACGACCTAGAATCAAATTATGGATATCATGAGTACCTTCGTAGGTCTTGACAGATTCTAAATTAGCCATATGCCGCATTATGCAATACTCATCTAATATTCCATTTGCACCATGAATATCTCTAGCCTCTCTAGCGATTTCAAGAGCGATGTCAACATTGTTCATCTTAGCGAGTGAAATATGTTCAGGAATCCAAGAGCCATTATCCTTCTTTCGTCCTAACTCAAACGCCAACAACTGCCCCTTGGTAATCTCCCTCAACATCCAAGCCAACTTGTTTTGAACAAGTTGGTAAGAAGCAATTGGATGGTCAAATTGTATGCGCGAAAGTGAATATTCCTTAGCCGAACTGAAGCAAGCTTGAGCAGCACCTAGTGCCCCCCAAGAAATTCCAAAACGCGCATTGTTTAGGCAAGAAAAAGGACCCTTCAGTCCCTTCACACCTGGCAAAATCCTGTCTTTCGGAATCTTGCAATCCTGAAACACCAACTCACTGGTCACACTAGCCTTCAGCGAATACTTCCCGGTCATTTCTGGAGCGGAGTATCCTTCATCACCGGTTTCAACAATGAAACCACGAATAACGCCATCCAATTTCGCCCAAACTACTGCCAAATCAGAAATAGTACCATTTGTAATCCACATCTTTGCACCATTCAGCAAGAAGTGGTCGCCTTTGTCTTCGGCCTTAGTAATCATATCACCTGGATTTGAGCCATAATCGGGCTCAGTCAATCCGAAACAGCCGATTAAATCACCCGAAGCCATTCCCGGCAAGTATTTCTGCTTCTGTTCTTCACTACCAAAATCCCAAATTGGATACATTGCTAGAGAACCCTGAACACTCGCAAATGAGCGGAGTCCAGAGTCACCACGTTCTAACTCTCGACAAATCACGCCGTATGCAACATAGGAAAGTCCGGGGCAACCATAGCCTTCTAGCGGTGCACCAAGCACCCCCATTTCACCAAGTGCTACACGCCATTCGTCAGGAAAAACACCCTCACTGCAAGCCTTTTCGATTTTTGGTAGTACTTCAGCATCAACCCAGCCGCGAACCATATCGCGGACCATTATTTCCTCATCGGTAAGTTGTGAATCAAGATCGTAGAAATCAAGTGCTTCGTACACCATCCCTGCCACCCTTGATTATCTGCGGCCTTCAACGGCTCATCAATGCTCCGATTGAGTCAGTTGCTTCACTTTTTAGCACCCTTTCTCGCTTTGCCTTGCAATTGACCTTTACTTGCCTTAGCCGCCTCTCTCTTTGCGGCCAATCGCCCATTTGACCAAGCCATGTATTTTTTCTGCAAGGCTGGTGAACTCATGTAAATCAATCCAACAACCACACCAGGAACTGCAATAATGACGAGCATTGGCGCAAGAGCTGCCACTAGGTTTTCCGAAATTGTATTTTGAGGTGGATAATAATACACCACCCGACCGTAAGAAGTAACGGCATATCCTTCGTCAGAATTGATTGCCCAGCCACCTACGAGTGACTCCCCCCTTAGTGCTGCATCATCTCCGGTAGCATCTGAATTTTCCAACCATGGATAGGCCAGCCCCATTTCATCAGTACCACCTTTGATATCCCAATCAACCCAGCCAAAAGGTGCTGTTTGCAAAAGTAAGTGATTATTGTCACGAACATGTATTCCGGTGAATTCTCCGGAAATTTCTACATTCTTGACTAACACATATGAAGTTGCAGGATTGTTCAAATCTAGTTCAACAATACCGACTGAATGCCCTTGGCCAACCCCGAAACACCTGTCTCTCTCAGCATGAGGGCATTCAACTGAGAACCATCTGGTACCTTCACTGCCTGAAAGCCAGTGAAGTTCATGCTGTTGGTCAATAACAGCCATTCCATCTGATTCAGTTGCTACTAGGCACATTGCATGCATCTTGTGCAAGCAACTAATGTCTAGAATTGGTGAACTCTTGCTATTATTCAATGGAAAATACTCGGAATCACCGTTAGCATCCTCTCTGAATCTAGTGATGACACCACTATCTGCTCCAACGTAAGCCCAGTTACCTGATGAATCCCAAGTTACAGCATTCAAATTTTGAGACATTAAATTTCCTGTTGAGCCTGGCACATGAATTACAGAGTGGTCATCTCTTGTATAACGCAAGAGTGTCCCCTCATCCCCGGCGAGTAATGCAGTAAGGCCTTGAGGGTGCCAATCAACATCATTTAGGTCATCTTGATCATTAGAATTTAATTGAACCTGATTGAACGGTTTACCTGCAGCGATAAAATGGGCATATCCCAGTGTTCCAACTAAAAGTACATCTTCTCCTGATGGTGAAACTGCTAGAGCATCAATACCCATATCTGAGTCGCCAATGAACAGTTCTGTCGATACCACTACCACCGAGGAACTTTCTTGCGCCACTGCCGTTGGGACTAGTAGAAGAAGCAATACTAGAGGTATGCTGACCCGCCGCATGAACAAGCCCACCGGCACCGGTGATTTATCCTTCACGGATGATTAAGAATGGTGTTTGATAGAATAAGTTTGAACCACATGAGCCTCTCGGACCCGTTCATGGAGACCTTTGAGGTTAAGCGCGGGATGGCTAAGAGTGTATTAGGAGACGGAGGACTGGGGGCCCTTGCAGGCAAATATTTTGACGATGTGAAAGCATCTAATGACGATGGTTTTGAAGGAAATTTTGGAATCTTGATAAAAGTCAATGCCCATTACAATGCTAAAGGACAATTAGTAACCGATGTTGAACAGATGAAAGGTGGTGACCTAGAAGAATTCCTTTCGGCTGATGGCGGTCGGGAGAAAGCAATGGATTCACGCCGACGATGGTCGGAGTTCCTTGATTCTGCAACTGGATACTCACCAAAACAACGCGGAGACAAAGCGAAAGAATCCGCCAAGAAAGCATCTAAGGCGAAATCTGCTGTTTCACAAGCGCGTCATTTCATGAAACTGTCAGATGTGAGTGAAGAAAAGTCAGCTTTAGCTGAAGAATTAATCACTGAGATTCAAGAATGCCTAGACAGGGGCGACTTTACCCGTGCAGCAAGCCGTGGTGAAAAACTAGGGAAAATGTTCTAAGGTGAAAAAAAATGGAAGACGAAGACCTCTCTACGCTCTCAGCAGAACACAAAGAGAAAGTCTTAGCCATGTTCACCGACGCTGATGAAGTAGTTGGTGTAAATCACCTAGTTGATTGCCTGAGTAATTCAACTTCACATGCAGGTGATGGTATTATCAGAGCCTATGTTGGATTTGAGCCATCGGGAAAAGCACATATCGGCTGGAAAGTGATTTCACAAGCCCTTAGGCGCCTGCTTGATGCTGATGTAAACGTACTAATCTTCCTTGCCGATTGGCACGCCTGGGTGAATGACAAATTTGGCGGCGATATGGACAAAATCCAGACAACAGGTCGTTACATGGAAGAGGTGTTCAGGGCACTACTTGGACACCCAGAAGAGGGTGAAGGAGCAGGCCAAATTCGGTTTCTCTATGCTAGTGAATTAATGGATTCAGGTGATTACTGGGCTCGAGTGCTAAAATGTTCCAAAAACATGAGTTTAGACCGTGTACGCCGCACCTTCAGTATAATGGGAAGAGACGAAGATTCATCTGATGGCGACTTGTCAAAATTCTTCTATCCAGCAATGCAAGCAGCTGACATATTTGAATTACAGATTGACATTGCTGTTGGAGGTATGGACCAACGCAAAGCACACATGTACATGCGACGCGTTGCTGACCGTCATAATTGGTTGAAAGCAACCTGTGTGCACACACCGATTATATCCAGCCTAAAAGCGGGAACTAGAATGGAAACTGCAGTCATCGAAAAGGCTGGTGGCATCAGCGCAGGAGGCTCGGATTCGAAGATGAGTAAATCCGACCCGTCCGGAGCGATCTTGCTACATGACAATGCCAAGAAAATGCGCAAGAAAATGCGCAAGGCTTACCTTGACCCACAAGATGACAATTCACCCGTTTACGAGTTGGTGGAACACATTATTTTCCCTGAGTTAGGAACCTTAACCATCACACCAAAACCGGAATACGGAGAGCCTACCACATGGAATAACTTAGACTTACTAAAGGCCGCCTTGGCAAGCGGGGATGTTCACCCCTTAGACTTCAAGTTCGGGGTGGCCGACGGATTATCAGAAACTTTAGCCTCATTAACCGCTCATTTTGATAATAAACCAGAACTTCTTGATGAAATCAATGCTATCACTGGGAATTGAACTTTCAACACCTAGGATTTCCATTTTACTACCCATTCCGCCACCATGCATATTGATGTTGGGAGAGGGTTCTAATGCAAAGTGCCAGCGGAATTGGACTAGTGGTTAACATGATAAATGTTGGAATCGATGATATCGCAATCCATTTCCCAAAGATTTACTTCGATATGAAGGATTTTGCGGAACTGAGAGGTGCGGATTACGGGAAACTCAATCGTGGTTTAGGCCTCTCAGCGATGTCTGTCCCAGACATTCACGAAGATACTGCTACTATGGGTGCAAATGCAGTCACTCGACTGATAGACCGTAACGGATTAGACCCTAATGACATTGGAAGAATGTATTTAGGTACAGAATCGGCTTTAGATGGTGCAAAACCAACTGCAACCTACATCTTGGATATGCTAACCCAACGATATTCAAAACAATACGGTGAAGATTGCTTCCGTAACTGTGATGTTGTTGACATGACATTCGCTTGCATCGGCGCAGTTGATGCACTTCACAATACACTTGATTGGGTCGCCCGAGGTGGCTCAGATGAAGGAAGAGTAGGCGTAGTTGTCTTCTCAGACAATGCGAAGTATGACCTTGAGTCAAGTGGAGAGTATACACAAGGAGCAGGGGGAGGCGCTATTCTTGTGCGTCACAATCCACGCCTTATTGCTATCCCAGACACATGGGGAATCTCAACAACTCCTGTCCACGACTTCTTCAAGCCACGCCGTGAAGTATCTCTCACCTCAATCATTACCCATGTGGTTCAACTCGCTAGGGAAACCGGAGAGACACTCAAAGAAGGAGTCGCAGAGCGAATGATCAAACATCTTCCAAAATCAACCGTTCGCCGACTGGGTATCTTTTCCCACGGCGAAGAAAAAATACAGGTTCACCGTGATGAGCCAGTATTTGATGGGCAATTTTCCAACCGCTGCTACCAAGAAGCCGTGAAAACTGCTTTCTTAAACTTCCAGCGCAAAGCAGTGAAGAGTGGCCGATATAATGCTAAAACCGATGATATTCTAACAGAACAATGGATTCGGATCATCATGCATCTACCTTATGCTTTCCAAGCAAAGAGGATGTTCCCAGATGTATTCCGTCACGACCGCAGAAATGAACCAATGTGGAAGGAAGTCATTGCTGAGATTGGTGAAGAACCAGACCGAGCAGAGTTTGATGACACTCCTGATGGCGAAATTGAATGGGATAGAGCCCAGGACTTGTACCGTAGAGCAATTGCAAAAACTACCCAATACCAAGAATTCCAAAATATTAGAATTGAGAAGGCTCAACGTGCTTCAAGCCTAATTGGAAACCAATACACTGGCTCTATATTCCTAGCCATAATGTCGACTTTTGAGTCTGATTATGAAGATAATGAAAACATTGAGAATAATTATTTCGGGTTGTGTGGTTATGGTTCAGGAGCCAAAGCAAAGGTGTTTGAAGGAAAAGTTTCACCACAATGGCGAGAGATTGTATCCCGCTGGAACATGTTTGAAAGAATGGCTGGACGAATCGCCATTGACAAATCTACTTACGAAGAACTACACAAAGGGCTTCGTGAAATTTCTGTTGTCGAACCGAAAGGTGAATTTGCTCTTGTTGAAATTCAGTCAGAGGGAGCCTATGAAGGGGCCCGAACATACCGCTGGGTCGCTTAACTTAGTCAATTGTACCCAAGATATCCGATTTCGTTAATCGAAATCAGACTTCATATAGATACTCAAGATACTCGTCTGGAGTAAGAAGGTCTTCTTCATCCAACTCATCAGGCCGGATATTCATTAACCAACCATCACCATACGGGTCTTCATTGACTAATTCAGGACTATCCTCAACTTCACCATTTAATTCTATGACATGGCAAGCAACTGGAGCATATATCACGTGTCTACCATTTGATGTTCTAAGTGTTGCTAGGGTTTCCTCTTCCAAAACTTCGTGGCCACTTGCACCAGCATCTTTGGCGCCAGTCCCAATCTGATCTGACTCGCCATCATCATTAAATTCGTCATACTCATCAACATTTGATTGCTGGGCAAGAACTACTCTAATCATATCCCCAAGTTCTGCCTGCAGGAAATCAGTAATCCCTATCTTGTATAAATCGCCAACTTCATCGTCAGAATCTAACTTTTGATACCAAAGGTGCCCTTTTGAATACTTTCTGTCATCAATAATCTTGAATTCTATAAACTCGTCCTCTTCTGTCATGAATAATACCCCTTTTGCCGCGCCGACTTTTGCCTCATATTTAATGATTTGAGTTACAATGCCAAAATTTCACCCTCAATACATCATAGCGACCCGTTATGAATAGGGGGCGGGTGCCGTTACTACAGGTGAAACAGGTGGACTTTAGAGAAAGTGATGAACAAAGCATGATTCGAGCCATGGTGAGAGATTTCGCCGAGTCAGTACTCCCCCCAACCATTGCACAAAGAGACAAGGAACAAATCCCACCTACAGAAGAATGGCAGACATTTTGTCAAGAAACTGGCCTACAGGGGATTACCATTGCGGAGGAATACGGCGGCATGCCAGTAGATGATATCAGTGAAGCGATTATCATTGAAGAATTAGCTCGTGTTGATGCCTCGTTCTCAGTATTTTACTGCGTCCATGTTGGACTTTGTTCCAAGACCATTACACTACATGGAACGGATGAGCAGAAACAAAAATATTTGACTCAACTAGCGACTGATAAGGTAGGTGCATATTCACTATCAGAAGCCGGGGCTGGTACTGATGCAGGAGCCCTTTCATGCAAAGCAGAGTTGTCACCAGATGGTTCCCATTACGTTCTGAACGGAATGAAAATGTGGGTCACAAATGGTGCATCAGCAGACATTTATGTTCTCTTTGCAAAAGTAGTTGAGCACCCCGAATATGGTGTTAAGAAGCATGGTGGAACGACTGCTTTTATCGTCGAAAAAACGTTTGATGGATTCACCGTCGGTAAGAAAGAAGACAAACTAGGAATCCGTAGCAGTGACACATGTACGCTAGTCCTTGAAGACTGTAAAATACCAGTGGAAAATGTACTTGGAGAGGTTGGCAAAGGTTTCTCAATTGCCATGAATGCTTTGGATAACTCACGCATTGGCATCGCCGCACAAGCACTAGGAATATCGCAAGGAGCGTTTGAGGCATCACTGAAATATGCTCACGAAAGAGAGACTTTTGGGAAGCCTTTAGCAGCCCACCAAATGATTACCTCATACCTCGCAGATATGGCAACACGCATCGATGCATCCCGTCTCTTAGTATACCGGGCCGCCCATGCAAAACAATTGCATTACGAAGAAGGAGCACCTCGACATACCAATGAAGCAAGCATGGCAAAACTGTTCGCAGGGGACACCGCAATGTGGGTTGCTGAACGGGCAGTACAAATTCACGGTGGATACGGATATGTCACCGAATTCCCCGTAGAGAGATTCTTCCGGGACGCAAAAATCACCCAGATTTATGAAGGGACTCAAGAAGTTCAGAGATTGGTAATTGCTCGAAATCTAAAATGAATGTTAGTAAATTCAAGCAGAACTAGCCTAAGGCTTTCTGTAATTACGGCCATCTCAATTGTGGCCAATCACTTGGGTCACTTTCTTCCCAGTCAATATCATTGAGCATAGAGTGTAATTCATCAAGAGAGGAGACATTATTTTCTACTTGTAAGCGGTGAAGATAATCTTTCAGTCGACCAAGCCTGATCCCTGGTTTAATTCCAGTTTTATCTACAATCCAGTGACCATCCGCCAAGGCAACATCCTTAGCGTCATTTTCTGGAAGTTGATTTAGAGCTGCTTGGATATTTTTAGCATCTTTAGTATCAAGAGCAAGTTCACAAGCAAGTTGAGCATCAAGCCCTGCGCCAAGAACTGCTCGGTAAACACGTAGTTGTGCCACATCATTTTCATTCGGCAAATTACCGATGGACCTTCTCAACTCACTAACACGGTTAATTACCGATTTAGGCATAGTCAAATGCTTCAGCAGGTTGGCTGGATTATCACCGCGAAACATCATTGCCAATCGAGACTCAATCACTGAATTATCTGAAATTCTCTGAAGGGAAGATTGGCCATTCAAATCAAATGATTGGCCATTGAAAATTATTTTTAGGACTCCATCCGAGTCCATTCTTGCCAAAACATCTGCAGCATGAAAACCGGACAAAATCCGTCTTAATTCCTGCCAAACCCGCTCTAAACTGACATTTACCAACATTTTGCGGCACTCAATAAGTGCCGCGGAAAGCATCTCATCAGGATGCCACAACCCACCATCTCCTTGGTCCATGAATCGATATACACGCATTACACGAAGTCCATCTTCCTCCAGCCTAAGTGTAGCCTCACCTACTGCCCTAAGCACTCCACTTTGCAAGTCATCTAGCCCATTATATGGGTCATACAACTCTTGTCTTGCAAGGTCAATGGCCATGGCATTAATTGTCAAATCACGCCTTTCTAAATCCTCAGCAAGTGATGTCCCAAAGTCAACAGATTCAGGCCTCCTGCCATCAAGATATTCTTGGTCGCACCTCAGAGTTGTTACCTCAAACATATCGCCCCCAGCTTTTAGGCGGACAGTAACCGTACCATACTCCACCCCTGTCTCAATTGATTTAGGAAAGCATTTCAACACCTGCTTAGGTTTCATATCAGTTGCCAAATCATAATCGTTAGGTGTTACTCCGCTCAAACCTTGTCTAATACTACCACCTACCACCCATATCCCTGCATTGTTTTCAGCAAAAATTGAAACGATTTTAAGAAGGTCAATGGGAAGTGATTCAATCCAAGATTCTAACTGTATAGGCAAGCCTCTACCCTTGATATCTCCAAGTGCCCCTTTGGGCAACGACTTGACTCTCGCGAATGGCTCCACAAAGTGGCGGGGGGCGGCAATTGCTTTCAAGGGGAATGGCGAGTCAAGGCTATGAAGGTGGAACTCGTTGCTATTGAGTGGCTGAGGGCTCACGAAGAAACTCGACCAAAAAAGGTTCGAGAATTGGCTAAAATCACCAAAAAATGGGGTTGTTACACCAAACCTTTGCTAGTCGATAGAGAGAGTGGCTCCATACTTGATGGACACCACCGTCACGCTGTTGGTCATATTCTAAATCTAGTTCGATTACCTGTTGTTCTTTTTGATTATTTGGAAGATGATTCGATCACAGTTGAGCCTTGGCCAAATTGTGGGCTTGAAACTCTAACAAAACAAGATATCGTTCAGATGTCTATTTCAGATGAATTATACCCGCCAAAAACAAGTCGACATACTACCAGTTGGAATAGTCCTCCAATCGCAGAATCTCTTGAACGCCTAGCAAAATCGAATGATTAAAACAGCATCAATATGGCAAAATCATCTTTTCAAGATGCTTGATTTCACGGAATTAAATCTTCGTGATGACCAAATCCAAAGTCCTCAAACGTCGCATCTGGGGCACCAGGATGTTGCATCTTTGTCTCTAACAATGCCATCATGGTAGGCCATAAAGGAGTCAACCATTCCGATGCGTTTGCCAATAAGTCAAAGAGTGGGTGCTCAGATAATTCTTCAGTTAACTCATCGAAGTGAATGAAAATATCATTCGGGTCTTCATCATCAACACCCCAAGGGTCATCATCAGCATCAGCAACTAATGCTACGGGTGGTAAGTTCTCAGGAAGTTGTCGTAACTCAGCCGCTAATACCCGCAAACAGTTAGCCTCATCAGTGTCAAAAACACCTAACTCTGTTCCGATTTCCAAAGCATCCTCAAACAGACCTGCCAGTTCCCTAGAATTTGTTGATTCGACCTCAGTCTCACATATGTCCACTGGTCCAAAAAGTACACCGCCTAAGTCAGTATCAAACAAATCACCTTGCTTTTCTCTCTTGATTAGTCTTTGAGCGATTCTACCTCCAAGTGGAGCGATTATGAAACCCCCGTCAGCAATTCTATTCCCCACCCAAGATGGTAATTCGGTAAGTGATCCGGTTACCAATACACGATTCAAAGGAGAAGGTAGGTTAGGAGGTGTGTGGTTAATTTGCCTCATTTTACGAGTATGGAAAGTCGCCTCACTATCAAAATCCCTGAGATGGTTGCGCACATGGTCAATCACCTGCCTGTTTGGGTCCACAACAGTAACTCCACCGTCGACCCCTACAATATGGCCAATTAATGCAGCCAAGTACCCTCCTTTAGCACCCAAAAGTAGAACTTCATCACCCTCTTCTAATTCCAAGTGATGTAAAAGGGTGCAAATCATATGAGGTGCAGAAATTGTTTTGATACCTCCTTCATCAGTTTCTGTAAAAACTAGTGGTCGGTCATGGTAGAATGGAGTTGAGTCATAGTCACTAAATGACTCAACATCAACTGTAAGCATAGCATCACGAATTGCAGGAGACATTGGCACATCAGCGGCTTCAAGCCGCGCCAACAAGTCTGATATCTCACTCACGTACTAAGCCACTACAGTCCTTACACAAAAGGCTACGGGGTCGCGCGGTTCATAATGGGGTGGTTCTTCGGCCTGTTAGTCGGGCTCGTGGTCTAGCGGTTATGACGTCGCCTTTACAAGGCGAATATCGGCGGTTCAAATCCGCCCGGGCCCATACAAAATCGCATAAGATGTGACATTTTTCACCTTTTTGATTCAATTTAACGCCATACCACTATATTCTATTAGTGGTGGAAATCTGCTAAAATCTGCTAAAAATGCAATAAAATGCATTGTTTGATGAATCTATCATTTTTGTCCGCCCATATAGTCAAAAGGCCCCGCTTCGGCGCCTACAATATGGCACAGGACGCCTCAGTGCTGGCGGGATTACTAGCCCGCCGAATTAAACGGGCAGATATGCACATCGCTACAGCAGAATCCTGCACAGGAGGCATGATTGCTTCTGCTCTTACCGACATCCAAGGTGCTAGCCGTTGGTTTAGCCAAGGTTGGGTCACTTATTCAAATGAATCAAAAATCAAACAACTTGGTGTTGATGAAAGTATTTTCGTTCCCGATGAAGGAGCGGCTGGCGCTGTCAGCCCAGAAGTAGCCGAGGCAATGGCAATCGGGGCTGCTAAGAAATCAGGTGCTGATTTGACGATATCTGTGACCGGAATCGCAGGACCAACTGGTTCAACTGAATCTAAAGAAGTGGGACTGGTTTGGGTCGGAATATATCTGGATGGAAAAGTTACAACGAAGTGTGCAGAATTTGGACAAGGTGACCGTCACAGTAACAAAGAGGCTTTCACTACTTTTGCTCTTAGGGTTGCTTTGGAAGTATGGGGGGAACATCACGACCAAGAGAAAGCAGAGAGTGAATCTACAGATGAAGAAAAACCCGTAACCCCCACGAGTATTCCTGCGGCCCTAAACATACTATCAGAAGGCCCACAAACCGGTGACTGGCATGGAGATGTAGCTTGGTCGGAAGGTGATGAGGAACCTAAAACTGAATCTGGTGAAGACCCAGCAATACCTGACACTGACATCGCTTGGGATGAAGAGTAAGGATTCTAATTCTAACTCATTCAATATGTATTGTAATTTACAAGCGCAATTGCTTAGAACATCCTCGTGCGCCTTGAAGATATGGCGGACGGGGGCTGGCGTATAATCTCGCTGAAATTACTCGCAGCAAAATTGTTTCCAGCTGCTAATATTAGTGAGAGATTGTTAGCGATTGATGATCTAGATCAGTTAATTTCAATTGCAGTTAATGATGGGATTTCTGGATTATTGACTGATGAAATTTTATCAAATCTTGAAGAATTGGCTCGCTCTGGAACAAGTAAGTCGACAAAAGATGATGATTCGATTATAATTCCTGAACCTCAAGATTTCAACGAGATGGTCCCTGTTCTAGATGCATCAAAACAAGACTTGGACAACAAGTCTTCACCGGGGCGTGTCCTTGCCCCAATTAGTCCGCCAGAACCAAAAGCAGCAGAACGACCACATGGACTTCCACATTTCGCTCTAGATGGATTTCCGATGCTAGCAACAGATGTTGATGTGGAGGTGGATGTGCACTTTGATATCACGGGAAAAAGTACAACTGAAGGAAAATTAACTGATATTATTTCCTGTTTCAATAGTCGTCTAGAAAAAATAAAACGGATGCTAGTAACTTCGGGTAGATTGCCAAATAGGCCGATTGAAACCAGTCAACTCGCCCGCGATAAATCTCGCTATTCGAGCAGCAACAATACTGCTACAATCGTTGGACTAGTCAATGATGTTAGGCACAAAGGTGAAAATCTCCATTTCAAGGTTGAAGATATTAGCGGCGAAATATTCTGTGTACTACGTCCACCGCGAGCCATGGATGATTCGCCCGCAGCAAAGCGGCGAAACACCATTGCAGTTGCCGGATTAATGGAGGACGATGTTGTAGGAGTAACCGGCTTCATCAATCCGGGTAGCAGAGACATGCTATTAGTCGAAGACATACATCTTGCACCGATGACAACACACACGAAACGTCGTGCTGAAGAGAACCAAGCTGTATCAGTTGCATTCGTTTCGGATATCCATGTTGGCTCCAAAACATTCCTTCATTCCCAATGGGAAAAATTAGTGAAATGGTTCCATAGTGACCCGCTTGCGAAGACCATCAAGTATCTCGTCCTCTCAGGTGATGTTGTTGATGGTGTAGGGATTTACAAAGACCAAGACAAAGAATTAGAGATTGTTGACCTATACCAGCAGTACGGAGAAATGGCTCGCCTCACTGAATTGTTACCTGACTGGATTGAGACCATCATTCTCCCTGGGAACCACGATGCGGTACGCCCTGCCGAGCCACAACCATCTCTTGACCCAATGATTCAGCAATATTTCAACAGCGCCACATTTGTTGGTAACCCCTGTGATTTCAGCCTGCACGGGGTTCGAACTCTTGCCTACCACGGCGTGAGTATCATGGACTTTGTATCATCAATAAAGCACGTGACATTCAGTAAGCCAGAAGTTGCTATGGCAGAAATGCTAGAGAGGCGCCATTTAGCGCCATCTTGGGGCGGCAAAACCCCACTGTCGCCAGAACCTGAGGACCACATGGTGATTGAGGAGATCCCAGACATCTTTGTCACAGGACACGTACATGGGCATCACTGTGGGGATTACAAAGGAAGCACTCTGATTCAAAGTAGCACATGGCAGGACCAGACAGGATACATGCGCATGCTTGGATTCCAGCCTAAACCGTGTATCCTAACAGTTGTCAATTTGAACACGCACAAAACCGCTTCAATACCATTTGCATGAGACACCTAGAGTTCTGATAGGAAAGATTCACCGGGGAATAGGTGTGGCCAAAGGTTTCGGCAATCATTACCTTCAACAATAGGAACTCCAGCCTCTCGGAATCCCTCAAAGGCCATTTCTTTACTTGGATTAAATCCAATGAATCTGCTTCCCGGAATCATCATCGAAAGGTCGGTATGATTGTCACCAACTGAACATATCTCCTCTGGCTCAAAGTCATTGATACGGCAAAACTTCTCAACCATGTCACCTTTGTAATGTGCAGGGACTCTCACAACACCCTCATCTTGAAGGTATCCTTCTTCATCATACTGGAAGCCATTAGACACCCAATCATCAACATTCAGCATTTGAGCAATTGAACCAATTAACAAATCAACACCTGCACTGACGATGGATACTGACACACCTCTCTCTTTGAGAGCATCCACTAAATCCCTTGCACCAGGATTTAGAGTCACGCCTTGGTAACAACGCATTAATTCATCACGATGGATTATTGGATTAACGCTCTTCCAATGTTGGATATCATCGGCCATAAACTCTTCATCAGATATCCCTCCTTTTAGGAACTGATCTAGCATTGGCCCACTATTTGTACCAAAATGTTCGTGAATAATACGCCACGAAGATATGGTGTCTATGAGTACCCCATCGCAATCAAAAACAACTGCTCGTAACCCCAATGCTCACAACTCATGTTTGCGGTGCTAATAGTCTCTTATGAATGGAATGATTAAACTGTTAAACAACATATTTCTATGATTTGTTTTCCCATTCAGTAAAGTTGTATTTCCCTGCTAAATATTGAGATTAATTGCTAAAAAAGAGAAAAGGCCCCACCACCGCTCAGCAGATGCCGAACGGAGGCGGGGCCAAATCATCCTACCGATACAGAGCTCACGCTCTATCACGGAAGGTCGGGTGCTCAGGGGCCGAAGCCCCCAAGCATCCCTGCATTCAGCGCCCGAAGGCGCTTCGTATTACACAGTTCAGCGTATGCTGGTTGGTGATGCAGTGTACTGCTTCAACATGTACGCAGCGCCACCAGGCAATTCGTACTGAATGTCAATCAATGCCGAGTCGATGAGACCGTCATTGTCAGTCATTCTGATGAAGATTCTGTCACCAGGTCCGAAGGTTGTGATACAAGGTGCACCACCGCGCTCACAATGAGATATGTCATCCCAGAAGGTCACCATATTCTCGCTGTTACGAGGTGCGAATCCGTATACATTCTCTTCATCGCCACCACCAGGTGCTAGTGCAGTCTTGTACACTTGCTGTCCGCTAGCATTGGTCCACAATACCGAGACTGTCACTGCCTGAGTGGCTAGATCTGTCGCTGCATATGTTGTGGTAACTCTCCAGTGCCATTGGTCCTGTTGTAGTCCACTGATCTCTTGTACAGTAATTGCTTCTGCAGAGAAGGTCAACCGTGGTACTCCCTTGGTACTGGTATCTGCGAGTGAGCCTGCCCACACGTAGATTACACCAGCCAAGACGACTGTGATTGCCACAAGAAGGATGGTTGCGATAACCGGGCTAACTGCACGGTCATCGTCAATCAATGATTCCTCCTCGAACTCTTCCTCGTCCTCTTCCGCTCGAGAGCGGCTGAGTAGAGCACCAACGAATACGCCGACTAGGCCGACTGCCATCAATGTTGGAGCGAACGAAGCAACACTCTGTGCTGCCTTGGTCTCCACAATTAGTGGTAACTCGCTGTTAGTTCCTGAAGCAGTCATGTTGTTGTCTGCCCAGTTCTTCTCTTCTAGAGCTGGTCTCTCGTACTTCGAGTTGTCAGTGTATTGACCAGTGAATGGATTCACTGTCATTATGTCTACGAACACACGAACATCCTCAGATGTCTTGTTCATTCGGACGTAATTGCCAACCTCAACTGTTCCACCGTAGTCAGGTAGTGCTAGTGCACCGTTTCCTGGACCATTGCTTCCAAGTCTTACACTGCTCTGGTATGTACCATCACAGCCTGCACAATCAGTGTCAACGATATAGAATGACACTTGAAGGTCGTAAAGATACTTGTATGTACCATCTGTGTTGATTGGCTCGTCACCATCTGTGTGCTTTAGTTCAACAGACACTGGTACCATAGTTTCGCGCAGAACACCGTTAATTCCCTTGAAGTCAAACGCATCAGGAGCTACACGTACTTCGTTGAAGTTGTAGTCCGGTCGCAATTCCACTAGGTTGTGGACATTGATGCTTAACTCGTGGTTACTGTGAGTCTGTGCATAACAGTTGGTTGCTGCATCGCCATCTAGGTCAAGTGCTTCACAAGCCTCTGACTGTACGTAATCATACTGTGGTACTTCACTCTGTGAGACAGGGTCCCACAGAATTAGATTCATCAGACAGTAGTCACCAGATCTTGGTGCCTTCTGGTGGATACCATCATCTGGTATACCATCACCGTCTGCATCCTGTAGCATATCCCACTCGCTGCTTGTTGCATCTGTGGTTGCATCAGGAATCAAATCGATTTCCATTGTATGTTCAGTGTTGTCAATTGTTACTGAGAAGTAATTCTCGTATGAACACTTGTCAGTGTAGTACTGAGAGTCATCGATAGTCCAGTATAGTTGTTCGTTGGTGTTATCGTTGTCACTCATCATATCTGTCAAATCAATGGTTAGTAGGTCAGAGTCCTCTGTGTCCTCATCCACAGACCACCACCAAGCATCGCCATCGTTGTTAGCTGCTTGACTAGTTTGTCTGATGTTACCATCTACCTTGTCACCATTAGTATCTAGATACTTAGTGCTAATGACTGAACCGTTGTTTACATCCCATGGGATAATACGAGTATTATCGTTGGTTGGCTGAACAGTGAATGGTACACTTATTGTTGTCGCTGCATCATTTACTGATGCACCGTCTGAAAGGTCCAATACAATGTTACAGGTACCACCGTCTTCATTTGCCTCGTTGAGGTCAATTTCTAGAGTGGTTCCGCCATTGATGCTTACGTCGAATGGTGTACAATCTACTGGGTCAGTAACTGCTGTCCATGTGTAGGTTTGAGGTGCTTGCTCAGTGTTGTTGTCAGCATTCCTGTCTTGCTCATTCGCTAGACCATCGCCGAGTCCCAAATCTTGAACAAATCCTTCACCAGATGCGCCACCCAAGAACTTGGTTAACAGATCCCATTCTCTCTCCTCACCGGTCACTGGATGTGTCCTCTGAGGTTCATCGTATGAGTTGTAAACCGCATTACCATTGACATCAATGCCTTCAGTAAATACTGGTAGGCCGGCTGAGTGTCGTGGGTTGTTGATTACTGGTGCGTCATTGACGTTCTCTACTCCAACAAGCATTGACTGAGTGCTGTACAAGCCATGTCCATCAGTGACAACCAAGAATAGTCTCTGGTTGCCAAACTCATTCGCATCTGGAGTGATGGTCATTGTCTGACCAGTCAAATCGTAGGCGTATGGTGATGTTGCATTGCTTGGGTTTGTAGCATCGTTAGTTACAGTCCATGACAGTGTACTCGATGGCTGCTGGTAATCTGCAGCCTTATCAGTCAACGTCACAGTATGCGCCCCTGAATCTTCATCGTATGATACATCGACCAAGTCAGCAATAGCTGGCTTTGCTCGTAAGATATCAATTGTGATATCCTGATTCTGATCCATTGCTAGCGAACTATGTGTACCCCAGTCCCAATAGATGTTATCTGCGTCTCGTACCTTAACAGTCACATCGTATGCGCGAGGTGTTGTTGCGCCAGTCGCTGTGAAGGTTCGGTGGATTAGCAGGTAATCATCTAGAGTACCATCAGCCAAATCGCTACCAGTCAATTGCAGTGTACCGAAGTCACCGAATGTCTGAGCGGCTCCACTAGTCTGGTTCCATAGCTGTGGTGGATAAACACCAAGCACGTGACCAGAGTTTTCGTTCTGGATGATTGCTAGAGTCTTGATTCGTCCTGTTGGGCTTCCAATACAGTCCCATGGGATTGCGAACTCAGAGATACCACTCCATGTTGGAGTGACTCCTGGGTAACCGAAACCAGGTGCTGCTTGCATACCATTACATGCTGCTGTAACATCAACCCAGTTTCCACCAGGCATAACCTTACGGATACCCCAGTTGTTTAGGTCCTCTGCCCATAGCATATAATCTGCCTCGAATGGCAGATTGTGACTGACATACCAATTGTCACCAACGTTTGAACCACCTTGCTGGGTATCAAGATACCACATACCGTCTGTGACCAAGAAAGTCACTCCAGTTAGCGCGATGTACAGATTTGAGTTATCCCAAGTCATGTATCCCATTGCTTGGCTAGTTGGGTCAGGGTTGACCGCAACTGGACCAGGCATTGCATCGTCTGCAATGTTATACGCTCCAAGTGGATGACTTACGAACCAGTCAGTAACTGCTGCTGCACCATTTGCACCTTCTCCAACGGAGATGATGTTAGAGCGCCACGATGGGCTGACATATTCTGAGCGACCAAGGTCGGTTGACTTAATCATCAATCCAACGTTGCTTGCTGCTCCACCCATGTGTGTAACTGTTAGGTCAAGGAGGTTACCCTCGTGAATGACCGCACTGGTTCCAATGGTCAACATACTCTCATTGAGTGTGTTTCCAACGCTAGTGATGGTTGAGTATGCTCCAGCATTAATCTGGGTCATACTTCCACCGTGGTTGGATCTCCATGGACCATCTGTTGTTACAGTCATGTTCTCAATCGTACCTGATGCACCACTAAGTGTCTTCAAAGTTGTAGTTGCAGTTGAGTCACCGCCATTCCAGCGGAAATCATCATGACCATCAACTAGCATACCAATGCCACCAGATGTATCCATGTTAGCAACATCCAATGTGTGGCGACCGGTGTCAGACGAAACGTCCATACCGATACCAAATCCACTGTCTGCAGATACACTTAGACCGTCAACTGTTATGTCAACATTGGTCAAATCGAAACCGTTGTCACCTGTGACAACTGAGCCGCCCTCTACATTGAGAGAACCACCGTCTTGTCGGTATGCTAGGCTAAATCCGCCGATGGTAGTACCATCAAGGGAGATGTCCTCGCTTCCGTCAAGGATGTCAATTCCGTATGTTTGCAAGTTGCTGCTACCTGTACTGTTTGCCACATTGACTACACCACTCATGAAACTGTGAACACTACAATGGTACTCATAGGTGCCAGCAGTTGTGAACGTGTGGGCAAATGTTGAGCCCAAGTTCAATGGTGTGCTGTCCCAAAGTCCAGAGGTGTTACTGGTTGTTGAGTGCTGGTAGTTGTTAGGATCGCTGTTGTATTGAGTCAATATCCATCGAACTGTATCACCTGTTGAGATGTTCTTAATTGTTGGACTAAATTGAGACGCCTCAATGTCCACAGAATGAATCTGTGAAGCTGAACCACCTGCGCTGGCGAATGTACTGCCAACATCAGATACGTCACAACCATCTGACAATAGAGCGTTAGATGTTGTGCTGACATGGTTGCCTGACATTGTAACTTCTGCAAGTCCACAGTTCTCTACATAGATACCTGTTGCAGTTGGTGAAACACGTCCACCAGATGCACCAACAGTGTTTCTTGAGATATCCACATCATATCCAGAGCGGATACCGTAAACGTTGATTCCGCCATCTGCATCAATCAGTGTGTTATCTGCAATTGAACCTTCACCGTTTCTGACATAAATACCAGAGTGGGCTGAGTTTGCATCACCTTTGATTGTGTTATTGTTGATGTCCC
Organism: Candidatus Poseidoniales archaeon; assembly: GCA_012959435.1. Taxonomy (GTDB): domain Archaea; phylum Thermoplasmatota; class Poseidoniia; order Poseidoniales; family Thalassarchaeaceae; genus MGIIb-Q1. The sequence goes on along the minus strand of DUDF01000074.1, from coordinate 58,477 downwards.
AATTCTTAGCATTACGCATGTAGATAGGTTCATCAGCAGTCAACAGAGTGTTACCACGAATCTCTACACTGTTCAGACGATTGTCTTGTGCGTAGATACCGTATTGTACTCTCTTTGAGCCAGTTACAGTGTTGTTTTCAATAAGTAAGTCATCTGCATCAGATTGTAGGTAAATCCAGATTGGCAGGTATGTGCTGTCATACATTGTGTTGTCAGCCCAGTGTGCACCATCTGTCCCAGATCCACCATAGGCAGGGCTGGTTGCATAGTAGTTAGAGTAAATCATGATTCCAACAGTACAGTCGTACATAGTGTTGTTATGAACTTCCCAGTCACCATAATCTGTTCCAGCTGACTGGATACAGATTTCTTCTGGATATACCGATTGTACATCATCCAACTGAGAGTACGATACTAACACGCTGTTAGTAACATGCATCTCTGGGTTACGGTTGTAATAACCAGCACCACTTCCAACAGCACCAACGTTAATCAGCGTTGAATCGTTAACGAAGAAATTACCGTAACTGTAACCACCGTAATATCCTAAGTTGAAGAAGGCTGTTTCCTTCGGACTAATTGCTGCCCACGTCGTGTCATCTAGGTAGATATCACCTGCATAATTTTGTACATACAAATCAGACCATTCATTGTTGTAGAATCCTGCAACGATAACTGTTGAACCATTGAATGATGCTCCACTCGTAGGAGTATATAGGTAAGGCGAGTCAATTAGAATCGCTTTGTTCGTCATATCTGTTGGTATCGCTGCAAAGTAACCATATTCGGTTATCGTACCTCCGGCACCATCACCATTCAATTTGGTCCTAGAACTCCCAGTCCCAATATAATTGGCACCAGCACAAGATGCTAACACGTTATACGAAGTTGAAGTCCAACTGTAACAAACATGTGCATCAAACCGATCCACCAGTGCTACCGTATCAGAGTTACCTGGCCCATCAACCAAAGTTATACCAGTTTTAGCATATCTGAAATCAGCAACAGTTGTGCTGTAAGCAACTTTAGCAACACTCATTATTTCGTATCCGGCTAAATTCACCACAGTCCATCCCGAAGAATCAACATAATTGGTGTGGAACAGCATATCGTTCACTGTACCCGCACCGTCAGTTTCACCTGAGCCCACGCGTCTACTATTGGCATCAATCATGCTCACTCCAGTTCCACTGACACCGCTGCCATCTGCAGTGATAGTTACGTCCAGCAACCTTGCTCTTTGCAAGAGTCCTGAACCCGTCGCTACCACCGTGGCTAGATCAATATCTCCTTCAACCCAAGTAACCAAACCTGATGTTACAACATCGTTTGTATTGGTACCAGTAGTACAATCAGTACAGGTAACTTCTCCAGAACCGTCGTTATTCAGAGCAATGTTGTTGTCTGTAAGAGTTAGGCTATTGAAGCCCCATTCCTTCGTACTTGATGGTAGAACATTGATTGCAGCGCCTGCAGCATTGGTGATTGAACCACTTAGGTCCATCTTAAGTCCAGATGCTAGAACAATACCGTCTTGAGATTGGTTGTCTAGAGCTGCGTTAGTCAACTCCAATGAACCAATTGCTGCTGCAGTTGTACGGACACCATAGCGACCGTTGTTGACTGTTAAGCCATCCAATTCAACAGATGAACTGCCGTCAACCAATACACCCTCATTCACAGGGTCATTGACTGTAACAGTGCTCAAACTACCAGCAGCATAGTTGCCAGCAAGGTGAATACCTGTATCTGAACCATCAATTACACCATTTGCTAGTGTAGCAGTTCCAAATTCTCTACCCCAGTTTGCGTCCATCAAATCATTGACAGTGCTTCCACCACGGAATACGAAGTCATATCGGTCTCCGTAGTAATCTGCGTAGTTGTGTAGGATATCGATGTATGCTGCTGCCTCAGTTACACTTGCACTGCTAACATCAACAATAGGCCAAGCCATTTGCCATCCGTTTGGTGTAGGTGTCTGGTAACGGTATGCGTATGATAGACATACGTTGTAGTTACCCCAAAGACCGTTGTAGCCCTCTGGTGGCATGAAGTCACCATATCCACCATGGTATGGTGTGTAGTAGTAACCCCAGTACTCGTACGGGTAGTAGTTCTGTGAACCTGTCAGACCCTCTGCCTTTTCGATTGTGTACCCGAAGTCGCTTGGGTAAGAGTTTGCACCGTAGTAGTTACCTGAATTAGTGTAAGGTCCGTAGTTGTTCATGTAGTAGTAGTAACCATACTGATAGGAACCACCTGGGCTGTATTGATAGCCGTAGTAATTGCAGTCGTAAGTCGCCCATCCATCGTTTCTTGAAGGATGATTTGGATTATTCCTGTCACCAACGTTTGAAGTGAAACCGGAGTCATAGTATCCAGTCATTGCTTTTCCAGCAGCATCCGTTGTGAAATTCTCAATCTGATCACCAAAACCATCACCATCATCATCAATTCCATCATTGAGTCCGATGCGCATTCGGTCGTGCATTGCGAAGTAACGACTTGTGTAGTAGTTGTACATTGGGTGGACATTTCCGCCCATGTAGACGTTGTTGAAACCGAATTGGATGTAATTGTAATTACTTGCCAATCCAGTCAAATCAATTTCGTAAGTTTCCCAACCGCGTGCGTGACCTGATAGTAGAGTTGAACGGTAGATACTTGGTAGCGTCATTCCGCCATCAATTTCTACACCAACTGTGTTATCATTCAGGGTGAAGCCGTCAATTGCTGGGGCTGCATCCTTGATCATTACGCCAGTAGCTGCTCCAGTTACACCGATGTTCTGAATGGCGCTGGTTCCGGAATTTTCTATCCAAACACCAACACCAGTCTGCTGTGCATTGTATACACTCGCATCGTTAACTAACAGAGTTCCTCCATCAACCTTGATGGTCGCCATTGTTGCTGAAGTTGTTTGACTACCGTAAACTATGGCGCCATTCTTCAACTCAAGCGTTCCTTCACCGACATTCATCGCCCCTCCAGTATTGGAGTTCTGATGCATACCTCGGATGTATCCGTTATCTACAACGAAAGTACCGCCCTTTTGGATTTCCATCTCCCAGCCGTAAGCGCTGGTCACTGCCTTCATGTTACCAACTTCGCCACCACCTTCGGAGAGCAGAAGTTCGCCTCCGTTCTGGATAGTGATTGTTGGGTTATTGTTAGCTGTGCGGTTAATCATTATCTTTGTTCCATTCAAGTGCAACTTGCATCCATCAAGAACTAAGTCAGTTGATAGAGTAATGATTTGCATTGTGTATAGGTAGTAACCGTTAGATACAGATGTGTTTGAATTCAAGAACGCACAATTCTTAGTTGCGCCGTTCCAATCTTGTGGGAACGCTTCCAACTTGATGTATACTTGATCACCTGGGCTTAACGGCATAGAACAATCCATGCTGTTAATCAGACATGTTGGTGAATACCATACGTCAGCTGGTCCTGTCTCGTTCTGACCTGCACCGCCAGCAATGGCGATTCGGTGGTCTGTGTACGAGTCAGTAACAGAGGTTGATCCACTAACCTTCTCTAACTTGTCTTGAAGTAACCAAACAATAGCGTTTCCAGAACTATCTGTATTAGATGTACCAACTGATGTAACATCAGTGACTACACAAGCAGCACCTGGGCAAGTGCCCGAAGTGCTTACTGTAGTGGTAGTAACTGAATGGTCAGCAACGAATACTGGTACAAAGTTCATTACACGGTATGCTGCAACATTAGCAGTTCCACCGACATACAATGCACCTGAGGATGATGAAACATCAACCCAACAGTCGGACATTCCTGTCCAACCAGCTGCATCTGCACAATCGAGACCTCTCCATGAGACACCGATTAATCTAACATCACCGTTAGTGCTTGCTTGTGCTACATACGCGCCGCTAGATGTTTGGCCAGTTATTGCCACATCTGCGACTGTAACCTTTGCATTACGTGCATAAATAATATTTGCGTTAGAGGAACTACCGTCCATTGAACCGCCTGCGACAGTCAATGTGCTAGAAGCACTGCTTGATGTACACGAAGCAGTTGCCCATACGCCGTTGGTTGCATCACCAAGGTCAGCCTCATCAGCTCGGACATTCCAACCGCATCCTGCGATTGTAATACCGTCAGCAACTAGACCAGTTAGTGAAACCATGTCGCCTGTAGACGCTGTTCCGTCCATGCGAAGATATCCATCTAGGTCTACATTATCCATTGAACCTGGAGTAGTCCTTGACATCACCATATTACCAGTACTGGTAATTCCACTAGCGGACCAACCTGAGTCACCAAGCATAGTACCTGCGGTACCTCCTGGAGCCAACGAGATTGAACCTCCACTAATGTCTGTCATCGACATGCTGTCTGTAGCATATGACACGATAGCATTTGCATATCCTGCTGCATCAATATTGTTAGCAAAGAAACTTGATCCAGTAGTTGCCAGTGATGTTTGGCCGAGGGCCGTCCCACCAACTTCTGTGCTTGATAGTCCACTTGTTGACATGCTAACGTTGCTAGCATGAATTGACATTGCTTCACCAAAGACACCGTTATGCGCTGCATCATTAATAGTTAGATTCTCTAGGTAAATATCGCTTCCGTCACCGGTCTTGATAGCACCTTCAGTAGATGAACTACCCATGTTACAGTTCGTTGCCGAACCTTCTAACCATGACAATACTGCATCGTCAGGCAAGTCAATACAGGAGTTAGTTGCATTGGTTATTGAAACTCCAGAGAGATCAAAACCAGTACCTGTTCCTGAACCGTGCTTGATTGCAGTACCAACATCGGTAAATGTGACTGTGTCAAAGGTAAAGTTACCTACATTTCCGTTGTGGTGAGGTGCATTTCCGTGACGGCTACCTGCACTGATTGCAACATCTAAGTTGCTGAAGTCAGTGTTGTTGAACATGTGCCTGTCATCAGTGTCTGCACAACCGCTGGTGAATGCAAATCCCTTACCGTTTCCGTTACCAAGATTGCTAACCGACACTGGGTGGGTTGCATTTCCTTGAGTAGTCAAGCGGGAACATGTTCCTGCCATATCTAATCCTTTACCTGGTGCGAATTGAACTTCGACACCTGCATCAATCACTAGATTTGCTGTTACACGTAGATAGTCACCACTTGGCACAACACGAATTGGACTCATTTCTATATCCCATATTGTGTCTTGAGTAATGTCTGCGTAAACATCCATACCAGCACCATCGAATGGGATGGTCTTTGTGCGGATACTGCATTCGTTGCTACCACCGTTGTAACAGTAGTATGCACCGTAGTAACCGAACCATGGAGTCAACATTGCATTGCGCGCGTATGAACCTGAGTTAGGCATGGTAGGCCAATTACTGCCCCATCCATAATACGCCATCTGCATCGGTGTTGTTGATGTTGATGTGCTGAAAGCTGCTGCACCGTGGCGGATCACGTGTAACTTGTCACTACTGTTACCACTGTAAGTGGTACCGAAGTAATCAATATCAAATCCTGCTGGGACGTCAATTACTTCAGCACATTGATTTCGGTAGTTATACCAGTATCGTGTGCAGTAGTATGTGTATGGATTCCCGTTAGAGTTGCCAGTAAATACTTCATCGTAATTGTACAATTCAGTCATTCCTGGTGCCATCTTCTCATTTGCGTGGTTGTTACCATCTGTCGCAATTCGGAAGTTGTTAGCGTATGGGTTTGCACCAGCAATATATCCGGGACCTCTCTCTCTTAGAGTAGCACCAATGAGTGATGAACCACCCTTTTGGTAACCAATGGTCTCGTAATCATAGTAAGCAGATGAGCCAGTATCATAGTGATACTCAATCTCATTTGTTACATCGTACATCTTAATTTGGTAAGAGCACTTGTATTGTTGACCAAATCCGCAATTCATGTCATGCCACTCAACGGTAAATACCTGAGTTGGCGTTCCAATTAGATAACTTGTAGCAGTGGAGTTATTCCAGTTGCCAAGGATATCCTTAGCGTGAATACTGTATTCAACACTGTTATCACGGTCTGTACCAGGGATACTAGTAGACCAGTCACAATCCATTTGTTCACATTGTGCGCGAGTCTTGCCTGCTTCCTGTGCCATTGCGCGGGTAATCCAGTTACCCCATGAAGAACTACTAGCATTGTATACACGGTATAGAAGATGTGGTCCTTCAAGGACTCCATTTGCATCAGTACCTGATGATGTATTCATGCCTGATGGAGGATCTCCAGCATCTTTCATTCCTACTGTCACTGTCCTGTCATCCACACTGTGAGTATCCATCAATCCTGTGTGGTCAAACTCTGGTGGGAAGATATCAGGCACTGGCCTAACTGAACTTACCTTCTGGAAGATGTCAGTGTTAGCTGACCAACGACCATCGAAACCTGGTGCCATCCAACCGTTGAATTGGCGGTCATAGCGGTAGGTACTGTATGAGTAGAGACAGTATGGGTTACTGCTGCCGCTGCTCAAGAAGTACAGAGGATGGTTGTTGCTGTTAACACAGAAATGATTTCTTGTGTTGCGGCTTGATGTGTAACTTGCGTTAACACTCAATGAACCGAACTTCATGGTGATGTCACCAGGTATTGGTACTGCAGAGTAACAGTCATCGCAATTACGACCACCGCCCTGTGTACCTACTGGTGAACTTGAAACAGGCTGATCGATTCCAGTTTCATCATCTAGACCAACTACTGTGAATGCTCCTTCTGCAGCATTGTACCACCAAATTGTGGACATGCCAGGGCCGTTCTGGCCAGTCATGCTCAAGCCAGTAGGCTTTGTTACAACACAAGTTGCACTCTGAGCGCAATTTGAGTACGAGTATGAACTAACAGTTGGACTGTATCTCATTTCGTAAGAAGCACCAGTGTTGAAACACTGGTAATTTCCTGTCCCACAATTAGAAGTATCATACTCCCAAATGTATTCTTGCGTATCTTCATAGTATGTAATTTGCTCATCAAAGTATCGATAAACCGAATAGTATCGGAAATTGGTTAATTGGTCAATCTTTAGTTGCCACTTATTGTTAGGAGTTCCATCGCTATTAGTAGCATCTGCTTGATCATCTGGTTGTACGAAGTAGTTGTAAGGGGAACTTGGAGCAGTTACACTGCTTGGGGAACCAGTTCCACCCACGGGCAAAGTCTTGAAGTTGGGACTACCGGTTGTTCCGGCAAGAGTCCCTTTCAAGTCCTGGAATGCCCAGAAATACTCAACATATTCACCATCCTGTACCGCAGGTATTACGGCACGGAAATTACACCAGTATCCAGCAAGACATGTGCCCAATGCGGTCGCATGTACGTTGGTCCAAGTACCGTTATCAACACTGTAACTTAGTGACGGTCCGCCATTAGTTGTGGTGTCAACACCAGTTGTGTCCTTTAGGCTGAGCCAGAAAGTTCTCTGCTCTGCTCGGTGAGTTATTAGACCAGTGTAAGGCACAAATGTGTCCTCTGGAGGTTCGGTATCAGAACCACCACTGTAATCCAGATGCAAATGCGGATACTTGGCAGCACTTGTGCAACCATAGTAACTGTAGTAACTCGTCATACACCAATACCAGAACGGTGCGTTAGCGGTATTTCTCAGACCTAGTCCAAGGATGTTCCCAGTACCACCTGCTCCATTACCATCAACTGCATCTTGTACGTCATCGACCCCATTAGTGTTCAATCCAATGGATCGCACGTTACCGCCATTCCAATAGTAACCTGGGTCACTCAATGACGTAGACGAAGACGATGCTGCGCTGTTTCTAATATAGCGGTTCAAATATCTACCACTACTATACAGATAGCTACTCGGGTCAATCATATTACTAGATTGACTGCTACCTGACTTCAGTACAGCAACTTCGAAATTCCGCGCCCCGCTTTGGTACCTACCAACACTAGATTTGAAATCTACGCTGTTGACAGTCGCACCAGTTGGTAACGCGCTGTTGAAATCGAAGCGGTACCAAGTGTATCGGTAGTACCAGGTGTAACTACCCGATGTACAACTGTTAGCGCCTGAACCTGAGCCTCTGCAAGTGTACCCCAATGAAGAAGTAGAGTATGCGTATTCGTATGTGGATGTGTACCAACCCCATCGAGTGATGCGGTAGTAGTATGCATATCCAGCACGCTGAGCACCCTTGTCCATAGTTGGATCAATAGCAATTGGGAAAGAACGGTTATCACTGTCCATCAGCCATGTATTCTCAACGACTGTTGTCAGAGTAACTTGGTCCCCTTGAACCCGAATCACGTACTCGCCGATGTGTGGGCCTTCTTCTGAAGGTTCAACACTTTCAACGAGAGGTTGCGGGATCGCTACCAATTCCTCACCTGTATCCAAATTGCGGATACTGAGTGATTGGTTGGTCTTCACCAATTCTCCATCTGCAATAGGCGACTCACCTAGGAAGATAGCATATCCGGCTGGCAGAATCATTGTTTCTGCAATACCGAAGTATCCTGACTCCTTCTGGTGGTCAAGTAGGTTTGGTGCTTCTCGGATGACGAGGTTCTGCTTCAACTGAGTTGGAGTTACCTTGTAATCAAGCGAGATACCAGATAACATAGGATATCTGATTACATTCCCACCGACATCAATAGGTTCACTGCTAGGCTTTGCCATGTAAGGTTCCGGAGATAGCGTGTTGCCATCTAGAACCACTATTTGTGGCATAATACCGTAGCGAATGGATACCCCATTAACTACCATTTGGACACCCTGACGAGCATCGTTTCCGAAGTAGGTCTCGAATGTGTTCTGTGTGACACTCCATCCCTCTTCATTGGATTCGATTGACAAGTCTATCTCTTCCCATGCACCATCGTCCAAGTAATGGACTGGCACTGGAGAGACAATAACTTCAAAATCGCCATCACCTTTCAAGAAGGTTTTAGCGGTTTCTGTACGGGAGCCGATTAGCTCAGCACCTGCGTCATATCCAAATTCATCATTATCTGCCGGATTAATTACATCACCCGGTAGAGTCAGCAGGTCGTCAATAGACTCTGCCCCATCGTTTTCAGAAGTCTGCAAATTTTCCGTTACCGGCGAAACCGCAGCGCTCCAACTCATTCCAATCATCAAGAGAGTTAGCAATAGCCAACTGCCCCCGAAAGTCACTTTATTCTTTTTTGTCACCATTGTTCATACCCCAAACTGTCGTATAACACTCCTTCGCACGCTTTGTCGCGCCTATAACGATATGGGTACGTATCCTTTGATGCTTTAATTTGGAATGGAGTACGGCGGCCTTATTGAATGTTAAAAAAAGTCGAGAAAAAATGTAGTACAAACGTTTTGTAACACTTTTTCTAATGCCATGAATTAGTAATAATCCCTCGCTATTTTGTATAAAAAAATCTAATATTTTGAATCGATGCGGTTGACAATAAATTCTTGAATTGGTTGATAATCACTTATTATTGAATTAATTCGGATAATCTGTACATCATTGATGATCGGTGTTTGTGCATTCACTAATTTAAAGTTCTAAACGAATCGAAAAGTTTTGAGTCCTGAAAATGAAAAAGGACAGGGGGCCCGTAGGGCCCCCTGTCCGAGGGTTTCCCGCTAATGCGGGTCTTTGTGTTGTTGCTTCCTATTCCAATTCAACTTCAGTAGTCAAATTCGTCGGAATCGCCTTCGCCGCCACCGCGGGTTAGGATGAATGCACCTGCGATAACTGCCACTAGGACAAGTATGCCGATTGCAATCCAAGCTTGGGTTGGGATTTCTCCTTCTCCACCTTCAACACCGATAGTGTCGTCAACGTTCACGCCTGGCCCACTGTCATCAGTGAATCTCAAACCTGCAGTGGAGGCTGCTGTCTCCATGTTACCAACTGAATCAACTGCTGCTACTGAGTAGTAGAAGACACCAGATCCTGAGTGCCTGTCCATTGTAATATCCATGCTAGAATCAGCAGTGGTGTGACAGTTGCCTGCAGTGATTAGGCTTGAAACCTCAAGTGAGGTGTGTTGTGCTGGTGACCAGCAAATTAGCCAGTTGTTGACATCGCTTGTATCTGTAGCACTCCAGGTGAAGTGAATGCTTGATTCACCAGAACTTACAGCCTCAAGGTCAGCGGCTCCTGCTGTTGGGTCTACTTGACCGTCTGCAGTTGCACTTCCTGAATCAACAGGTGTACCGTATAGAGCGCTGTCATCTGCTCCGACTTGTCCGTTCTCTACACGCACAAGGAACTCGTATGTCGTGCCGTGTGTCCCAGAAATTGTGTGGGTTGTTGTTGTCAATTCAAAGGTACTGCGTGTGCCATCAAGGGCTGCTCCAGCGTCATTGACGTAAAGCACACCAAAATCCCCTGCTCCAGTGAGTTGTTGATTAGTGATGTTCCATGAAAGGTCAATTACTCCAGCAGTACTGAGGGTTGCTGTCAACGAATCAACACCAATCAGTGGTGGTTGTCCAATAGTAGCAGATGCGAATACTGCATATCGAGATGATGAGCGAGATGGTAGAGTACCATCATTGCTCCATGACAGATTAATTGTATCTGCATCAACCTGAGTTTGAGTTGTACCTGCCAACTCAACCCACCCTGTACCACCCTCATACCAAAGAGAATGCCCAACTGTTGGGTCTGCGTCTAAAGTCACAGTCAAGTCTTCGCTGTTAACATCAGTAGGTGCAAGTATTCCACTTACTTCCATCTCGAATGCACAGACTGAATCGTACCTAGCTGTGCTGCCAGGTAATTCTTGGTTTGTTACACCATCAGCATCTGAGAATTGTGCAGTGTACTGCTGATTCCCAGCATACAGAATATCGTATTCAGCACTCCAGCAATCTCCAGAATTAACGTTGGAATAGTTATTCCAAACATTGAATGTTAGTTGTGCAGATGCATCTGCACCCCAGTAATCCACTACTGTAACAATCATTGTTGGGGAGCCCAACCACATAAGATTCATGTCAACTGTACAATCAGGACTTCCTCCCATAACATTGCCTGTCATTGGATCTTGCTGACCACTACACATATCCAACTGTGGGTCCATCTCATTACCAGACATCGACCACATGTACCCAAATGGATCAGGATTTCCATCCATATCCATATCAGGCTGGCTAAGATGTTCTGCACGTGCAGAGAAGGTGATGTGTGTTCCATCAATGATGTCACCCTCAACTTCATCCATTGTCAGGTAAGCCGATGGGCCCGAGTTTAGGACTTCAAAGTGTCCAGTGCGCATGTCGTTAGCCGTGTTCATGTCAACCTTACAGTCAGGAGTAGTAGAGAGCGTACAATCAGTAGCGTTGTCACCATCAGTCATTGATGCGTCAATTAAATTAACGGTCGCACTTACTGAAAACATACCTGGGTCAATCATTATCGTATTGCAAGCAGTTGCTTCAAGAGTAGCCGGGAACATTTCTCCCAAGTACTCGTGCGAGGTTGAACCTTCAGGGTCATCTGGGTTGTCACATTCTGTTGCAGGGAAAGGTGAGCCCATGATATCATCGCCATTTGAATCCTTTACGTTGAACATAACCATCCAATCATAGTTGATGTTTCGGTCGCTACCACTGTGAGCAATGGTTGCGAAAAGCCGAGTCATTCCAGCGTCCAATCGGCCGCTTTCTTGACGAGGGTTACCTGCCTCAACATTGATGACTTGTGCATCATGATAGGAGGCAAAGGTTGCAGTTATCAATGCATCATTGTTTCCGTTTCTATCGTCAAGAGTATGGTCGCGCTCTTCCATAGTAATGGTTGGAGCAGCAGGTGGGTGAGCGCCTGATTGGTCTTCTGTTGATATCATTTCATACATAGTATACTTAGATAGAGACGACATGACTGTGAATGTCCCTACGCCATTTGCGTTAGCCGAATCTCCTTGGATAGTACCTGCAAAGGTGTATGCGGTCTGGAAGTCAGGGACTTGGCGGGTTTCGCCCCTGTCACTTGCCATCTCAAGAGTTGGCGGTTCCATTGAAAGGTTGCTGAATACTTCAATGTCATTTGTGGTCAAATTTTGGCCAGCGCCAAACAATTCACCGAAGTTTACTGTCCATGTACATGAACTAGCACCTGGTCCTTGAGGGCAGTTTTCCATAGGCCCAGAGTTCGCTCCATCACTAGTTGTAGAAAACATTGAAACAGGGTTAGTATTCGTACCATCGTCATGGAATGCTTGGAATAATCCATTCATTGTGACGTCCATCTGAACATCACGAGGGGCCCACTCTGCACTACCATTGACAAATGCTGTCATAGTAAATCCATGTGGACCTGCGCCAGACATTGGGTCGTCTCCTGAATCCCAAGTAAGTTCTGTTGAGATATCATACCAATCCACTACATCAACATCATAATCTAGGATGTTGTTGTTCAAATTGGTGTCTTGATCAGCAGCATCAATCTCGATATGAATTGTATACATACCGGGTACTGCTGGTGTCCAAGCCAGATTTGCTCCAGTTGAATCACGAACAATATAATGGCCGTTAGCCAAATAATCGCCAGATGCAAAGTTTTGGATACCACAAGAAATTATGTCATCACAAACTGCAGCGTCTTCAGCATTGATTAGCAATGAAGATGAGTTACTCTTAGGAGATACAGTTACAGTAACTGTCAATTCAGATATATCGTTGTCACCATCGTTCTTGATGACGATGTCGAATAATACCTCCTCTCCAGCGTCCACGGAATTTCTTACCGTGCCGGTCATATCAGTCGTTGATTCACGAGGTGAGTTTGCACCCATCAACCAAACCTCATAATCGGCTCGGCCATTGGTATCATCCACCTGCTCTTTTTCATTCAATTCTATTGGGTTTAGGCTTGCTACGATGCTCATTAACATCAGCAGTGCTAAAACCAAACTTGTTGCTCTCTTCATGTCACAGTCCTCCCACTAAGGGATTACCCCACCTGTTCAATCCATATTTATACTATGCGCGAGTCTTTGTTAGGTAATTCACTTGTAAACGCACAATCGTATTGATTTTGGTACATAAATTTTGTATCATTCGATGTCCCGTAGCGCCTCGGCAGGGTGTATAGATGCAGCCCTTCTGACAGGCCACGCAGTAGCCAAAATCGTGAGCAAATAAGCACCCAAAATAATCAGAGTAATCTGTCCCCAAGGAAGTACAAATTCTGCACCTTCATCCTTCAGGAATTTGACATACAATTGGTAGTGAAAACCGACCCCTACAGCAGCCCCATTCAAGATGCCCAGAAGACTCACCCAAGTCAACTCTGTGAGATACCCAGCAATCACCATGCCACGTTGGAATCCAAGGGCTCTGAGTATTCCAGTTTGATGAGCACGTTCAGACACATTACGAATAGTAATTACACCTAGTCCAGCGATACCGACAATTAGCCCTAGGGCTAGGAATGCTTGAAGAAGGCCAAACATTGCGAAAATAATTGATTGGATCTCTTTGAATTGAACTTCAATTGCAAACACAATTGCACCCTCTTCTACTAATTCAAATTGCAAGACTTTTGCAACTTCTTCTTGCTCTTCTAAGGTGGCACTCGGAGGGAGTGAGAACCAGATTGAAGAAGGGGTTGCCTCAAAACGCTCAATTGCAATTGGTTTTGCCACACTTACCCCACTAGCAAACCAACCACTTTCCTCATTCATGACTGCACCAATAAAGAAAGTAGAGTTAATGGCAGGATTGAAAGGGTCCTGGACAATTATTGCATCACCAATGTTCAGGCCCATGCCTTCGTAAATCACACCTCGATCACCTTGATAAGATTCAACAGCCAAAGTGTAATCTATCACAACAAGTGTATCATTTTCAAGGATAGCCTGCCAAACATCTTCAGCTGTATCTCCTAAACTTGGCTCCCATGAATGTAAGGGTAAACCGTTCAAACTCGTGAAATTTGAATCAAAACCCCGTATATTCGTATACGTTGATTTATTTTCCAAATCTGTTTCACCTTTCTTATAAACCTGAATAGTAGCGGTATGCATCGTTGCAATGGCATCAAAATCAGAGGATTGTAGTTCACCTAAATCCCATTCACTAGAATTATCTCCGAGGTCAAGGTCTCCGAATGCAACTATTTCCCATTCACCCCGCGCATCCTCGCCGATATCACCAAGCCAGTTGCCGACAAGTGCGGAATAGCCCGATAGAACAACTACAGCAAAAACCACCAAACTGAACATCCCCATGGTCATTGCAGTCCTGAAAGGGGTTGCTAATGGATAGGCCAGTGCAGTAGGCAATACTGATGAAAGACGACCTGAGATGCTTGAGCCTGCTTTTGCTAGAGAGCGTGCAATCATTGGTGCTAAACTTGTCAATAACAACACACCTGCCCCAACTAAGAATAAACCTAAGATAATGAATGATGCATCTCCTAATTCCCAATCAGCCCTGATGGGGTCGGTCCAAATCCCCCAACCGAACATCAATAATCCTAGAATCGTCATGGTCAGGCGAGGAGTGAGAACTGTACGTGAAATTCGTGTGCCTCTGAAAGATAGTGATTCTGGCAATAATTTGGAAAATATGAAGAAAAGTGGAGGTACTAATCCGAAAAGGAATAGGAAACCAGCCGTTAACCACCATGCATATCGACTACCAGTTTCAGGGTCTCCTATCATGAAAGCAAGCACTACGCAAACTATTGCAGAACCGAACATGAAAAGTGAGACGAGTATTGTCCACCAAGGCAGAGAACCTTTCATTCTAATTGGTATGTCGCGCATTGCGGCCACAACATTGAGCCTCGAAATGTAAATTGAGGTCGCCATTAGTGTCATGAAAGTAACTAAGAAACCAATTGAGAATCCACTCAAAAGGCTGTGCCATTCCCAAGAAAAGAGAATCCCCCGTTGAAAGGTTTGAGATAGTACACGGTCAAGTCCTAACATCAATAATTTGGCTACACCAATCCCCGCTACAGCGCCAACGGCACTTGAAACTAAGCCGATAAGTGTGCCTTCTATTACGAACATTCCTCGTAATTCTCCACGATGCATGCCAAGCGCCCTCAGCATACCCATCTCCGATTTCCTCTCATCAGCGAGCATAACGAAGAGATTCATCACAAGTAAAACACCTGCAAAAATGACGAATGAACCGAAAATTAGGAAGAGTGCGGAAAAATTTGCGCCTGAATCAGCAGTAGCTGCTCTAATTTCTGATTTTAGGGCGACTGTTTTGATACCAACTGATTCCGCTGTTGATATCTCATCCGCCCAAGCGGTAATGTTTGCTTCTAATTTGGATAAATTATCATTGGACACCAAGGCAAAGCCACTAACCATCACCATACTGCGGACTGGTTCGTCTCGATTCAGTAGTTGTTGAGCATCCGATATATTGACTACTGCGATTGAAATGTCATCAAGCCCTGGCTGACCTGGCGGAGCCGGTAATTCAGGTACTGTAAACGTGTAATTGAAATCCATCGGTTCGAAAATACCTCTAGCCGCAGCCATTAAACCAACAACTTGCAATGATTGTGGAGGGGTTAATGCTAGCCCATTTGCTGACCAAGTTGAAAGATAGAGATCACCAGGTTCAGGATTAGGAATCCCTACCCCACCAGTCAAAGCGATTGCTACTAGTGGCAAGTTTGAGATGCCATCTATCGATATCTGATATGGTAATCTGCCAGTAATATTCACCCCATCTGATATGAGGACTCCGTATGGAGAGGTTGCAATGGTTCTCTCCCCGTCACTCCATGAAGTACGATTGTCTGTGCCTTGTGCAGGCTGTGTGTCTGAAAGTGAAAAACCAGTGCCATTCCAAATGAACAGACCGCTTTCTTCAACGAATACAGCAGAGGATGAAACCGATAGGATTTCACCCGTAGGTAAGCCGAGTTCATGGGCTGAAACAGGAGTGCCATTAAGACGTGCAGAAGTTGACCGTAAATCTTGTCCGTATAGGTCCCAAGCAAGACCTCCAGAAGTGGCTATTGAACGGCTTGAAGGTGGGTCAAGATTCCAATTGCAAGAATTAAATTCTGAATTGATTTCTTGGATAGATATTTCACAGGTTGAACTAGCGAAAGCACTCTCTAATCTGAGGTATAGGGAATCACCCTCTAATGCCAGCCCACCACCCTCTAAATCCTGGCTGAAATTAGAAATGTCAATAGATGCAGAATCCCAAACTATTGCCCCATCACTATAGGCTTCCCCAAAGAGAAGTTCTACACCACTCTCACTGATACGAAGAGCGACCCCAAGGTCAGCCTCAGTAACCACTAAACTGACTAAATCCCCATCCCCTTCGGGCATAGTAATATCTCGCGAATCTTCTTCTTCACTAAGGGCAGAAAGGTGGATACCTCCTGAGTACAAAGATAGGGCAACGCCATCTCTAACCGAATGTACTGAATCAATTGCCTTTGAATCATCACCGCGTGGAACCCACTGGAACCACTGGCTAGTGTTTTTCATCTGAACTGAAAGTCCTGATGGAGTTGCGTACCAATCAGCAATACCATCTGAATCTATTACAGTAACTTCCGCAGAAATCAGCCCAGTTAAATTCTCACCATTACTTGAGATTTGGAGCAAGGGTGCCATCAACAATTCAGCAACTGAAGCATCAGGAGAGAACGCAGTAATGTTTTCCCTCAGGCTCTCAACCTCATCTCCATAAATTAAACCTTCACCGCTTATTCGTTGTACTGCTAAGGAGAAGTCCTCTGGAACGGTTGCGATTTCTAATCCGGAATCGCCTGCTATAATTACTTCATCAAGAGTTGAATTAATGAAAGGTAATGCTCGTTCTTCGGCATCTTGAGCGTCAAATACACCACCCATTGCTGAGATCGCTATTCGATTAATTTCACCTTGCCGCCCTAAAATTTCTTGAGCCTGAGATAGGCTAGTGTAAATTGTTGAATCGCCGCCAAACTCGTAGCCGGATACTTTTGTTGGCACAATTTCTTGCACTGTCAAATTCATCGTGTCTCGTTTAATCTGACCTGTTTCTGAAACCCCGGACCAACTTACTTCAACAGTATCACCAATTTCTAATTCCATTTTTTCAGCAGCTTTCTCACTGATGTATGCCTCTCCATCATTTATTTCTGAGTAAAGGGGGCCATCATCACCACCAAATGGTTTCCATGTGCCTTGAGTTTGGTAATCCTCATCCATTGCCAACCAGTGAGCGTCATTAGCCTCAACCGTCTTGTGTAATTCTGATTTCAAACCAATTTGCATATTAATCCCAATAGAAACTGCATCTATGTTTGAATTGTTAAACAATGTGTCCACATATCCTTCCATTCTTGTTTGGTTCATCCAAACGGGATTCCCAAAGAGGTCTGAACCGCTGATGATAATATCAGATTCATCTAATGCTTCTGCAAATTCTGCTTGTAGAGTTGCATCAAGACTATCCCCTACAACTAAACTACTGGTGATAATTGCTGAGCCGATAAGAAGTCCAATAATTACTAGTGCGGTGTTACGTTTACGGCGGCGAAGATTGCTAAACGCCATCTGAGCCAACATTCTCCTTCTTCTTGAAAAAGTAAAGTCAAGTAATTGCAGAGAAACAAGTGCTGTCACTAATCCCAAACTGATGGCTGTTGCATACCAACCAAATCCAACCCCATCATATGAGGTTAATTTGACTACACCAATTATCAGTTTAGCACAAAAAAAGGTGATTCCAATGAATAAAACGGTGAAAAGTGCACTACGGCCTAACCTTTGGGATGTGCTACCTCCACCCCCTAAGGGATATGATTCTTCAGAGTTTGACAAGTTAATCAACTCCACTTATTCTTCTTCAGAGCCATCCATCCCCACAAGGCTCTCATCACTTGTAATCAAGCCATCTTGGATTGTTATTAGCCTCGTACATTGACGTGCTATTTCCTCTTCGTGAGTGACGATAACAAATGTGATTCCTTTATTGCGATTCAAATTGACAAGTAATTCCATTACGGATTTAGAAGTTGTCGTATCTAGGTTTCCAGTTGGCTCATCTGCTAAAATTAACGCTGGTTGATGAGCAAATGCGCGGGCAATTGTTACTCGCTGTTGTTGGCCACCAGATAATTCCGCAGGCAAATGGCCGGCCCATTCTTTTAGACTAACTGCATCCAACGCATCTAGAGCAATAACCCTAGCATCCTTGCTAGATTTCCCCTTCAAAATAAGTGGTAATTCAACGTTCTCAACAGCGGAAAGAACAGGGATCAGATTGAAAGACTGAAATACAAATCCAAGCCGGTTTTTGCGCATGTCAGTTCGCTCTCTATCAGACATCTCGGAGAGAGGTTGACCGTCTACCAAGACTTCACCAGCAGTGAACTCATCAAGACTTGAAATACAATTTAGAAAGGTGGTTTTACCACAGCCGGACGGGCCCATTATAGCGACCATCTCTCCCTCTGAAATATCTAAGTCAACTCCCTTGAGAGCCTTCACCTTAACTGAACCTGTGTCGTAGATCTTCCACAATTGTTGTGCCTGAAGTACTGTGGTCATATTTTATCGGGCGGGTTGCACACCTATAATACTCGGCGCACATTAGGTTAATCCATGAGAGAGGAGGAGGCTACCAACGCAGTCAAATTCACGGTGCTCTTATTCGGACCTTTAGCAGAAAAATTTGGTACTAAAACTTTGGAATTTCCGCTAAATATTGGCACTACGATTCAAGATCTTGCGGAGCGAATGCAGATTGCAGAAATGCTGGGCAACGGCATGAAAGTTGCGCTTAACGGCGAGTTCTGTTCTCCAGATGTTGAAATCCCCGATGCTGGTGAAATTGCATTTTTACCACCGGTATCCGGTGGCTGAGGTGGCCCCATCACATTCTGGTACGTTTTCCGTCAATTGTGGTGGTTTCCGCCGAATCATTCAAGGGATTAAACCGACACGCGGGGATTAGAGGTAGTATCCATGATGGGGAGTACGGAGATGCTAGTCATTTTAGCAATTTTTGTATTGTTTTTTGGAATTGAAAGATTGCCGAAGTTAGCCCGTTCCCTTGGAATGGCAAAAGGCGAATTTCAGAAGGGAATTGGCGATTCCCATAACGCAACCGAAGCGGACCTTGAACGCGGTGGTAAAACTGAAACAGCAGAACTCACTGAAAAAGCGGAATCAGCTGGAGTTGAAATTGAAGGAAAAACTGCTGACGAGGTCAAGGATGACCTCTCCGAAGAGTGAATTACTTTTTCCGGATGTTGTAAGGCGAGCCGCAATCACCACAATCACCGTACTCACCACGTTTTTTGGATACGTTCTGCTCATTGCTAATCGCACCACATCCAGAGCATACTAACTGCCAGTGCCAACGTTCAGATATTCCATCAGTCAATACTGGTTGATGCTCAATCCCAGCAACTAAACAGCAATTTTGTAGCCGGTAATCATCTGTTACAAGAGGCGCTTCTAACTCTAAAGCAAGTGCTAAAATCTCTAAATCAACTGGTGATAATCCAGCCAAATCCCCACTCTCTGTTGCAACTTTAGAAGCTAGTTCAAGTGAATTAGCAGATGGAGTAGACCATTGTAAATCAGCCCCATCCAATAACATCTCTCTGTCAGAAGATAGTCTTGCAAGTTCCTCTCTCTGCCCGAACACTACGCACCCAGATAATTGGGGTAATGGCCAATGGAGTAAGGCCGCGGTGTCCAAAACGAGCATGGCTACTGGTTAGGCCACCACTCAATGAGCGTGTCGGTCTCACCTCAAAGGCGAAGATTGATGCACAGAGTGGGTAGCGAGAACACATGAGTGGTTTATCTGAACTAACGGAGCAGGTGACTCTTTGGTTTTCCGCCATTGGTCTAGCAGGCCTAGGATTGATGTCATTCACTGAGGCGTTTATCCAACCAATCCCACCTGATGCACTTGTTATCCCGATGGCTGCTAGTACATCCGACCCAATACGCCTGGTGTCGATTTTCTTGGTTGTCACAATTGCTAGCGTACTTGGCTCATTAGTAGCATGGTGGATGGGAGATAAATGGGGACAACCATTGCTGGAAAAATTCGCTTCAAAAAGTGCGGTTCGTAAGTTCAATACCCTAGTCAAAAGATATGGAGGTTTTGGGATATTTATTGCCGCCTTTACGCCTATCCCCTACAAAGTTCTTGGGTGGTGCGCGGGGATAGGGAAAATGGACCGAACCACATTCGTACTTGCTGGATTTATTGGCCGGTCAATGCGGTTCGGTTTGGAGGTCTTGGTGATAGGTGTTTATGGCGAGCAGTTCATTGATTTCCTTAGTGGCTGGCAGTTCATAGTCGCCTCACTTTTCGGAGCACTTCTTCTCTATCCTGCATGGATTTGGTGGCAAGGCCTATCAGAGTATGATGAAGAAGAGTGAACAACCGATTCGGTTATGCACCCAACCCCCGCCCCGAGGCTGTGGCTCGCGTGGTGTAGTCCGGCCCATCATTGCAGGTTTTCATCCTGTCTACCCGGGTTCGAATCCCGGCGCGAGCACTTTTTCTAAACGCAGTACTGCATTCGCGTAGAGGGTGAGTTAAGTAACCCCAATGTTTGATTTTGAGAGGGGTGAAAACGGGAGCACTTTTGCCCTATGCCGAGTGAAATTAGTTGTAGAGCCGAGTAATGGCGGCCTCATGGTGCTCGGATTGCTGTTGGTTGTTATACTAGTTATTACAGCCTTGATTCGTACAAGAAAATATCAAGATTAAGAGTGCTCAGACTCGATTGCGATAGGATGCTAGTAGGCCTGTTAATACGAGGCCCGCAGCGGCGCCAAAAAATCGCCCTTGCTCGCGAGCACCAGAGCCAGCCAACTCTTCAAACGATAATGCAAGTGCAATTGAAAATGGACCTGCTAAAAATAGAAATCTCACTAGCCAAACTTTCACTGTCGGACGTTTTCCTAGTGGGCGCAAGGTTATCGAACCTGCTTTGGCAAGAATCTGCCAATCAAGAGCCCGCGCTATTGGAGTCAACCTTTCATTGACCATCGGCCGAAGTACCGGTCGGTCTAGGCTATTTTTCCCCCGCCCAGTGATAATTCGGATTCTACCAACCATAGGGCGGTTTTCAATAATCAAATCTAGTATTCGCCTAGACCCCGGTAAATCCATCTCGTGGAGATCAAGAGTTAGGGACCCTCTTTCTTGTCGGATATGGGTTGAGAGTCTCCACGCCTTTTCTGATGACCACGGCAACCCAGCAGCATAGGCCTCTAGAGGAGTTAATAATTCCCTCAATAGGGCCACCTTATCGACTTGAACCTTATTTCCTTTACCACGCTTCAATTCAATTAGACGCCAACCCCCATAGACGAGGGTCAAAGAGGTTACTGCGCCACCAAAATATGCACCAAATTTTACGCTAGCCATAGGGGCACCATCCATTCCAGCGCTGAAGTATGCTAACATGGTAGCCATAGTGCCTGCCATGATCCCCATCACGATGCTGATGGAGAAAAGGTCGCGAAACGTCACCTCTACCATGTAAATCGCTTAGGCTTCTTTGTGTTATGAGTTGCGGCGTAAGAAGGATGATGAAGCATGTTCACTCAGACATTTACGATGGCTGGACTGAATGGACTTCCTGACCGCAATCGCGAAACAAAAATTTCCGATTGGGTAATTGGAATTTCACTAGGCTACCTGATTGCTGCATTCTTAGTCCCAGCACTTCTCCCAGCAGGGAGCATTCCAGAACTCTCAGGTAGGGCAAACACACTAGATTATGTTTGGAAAGACTCTTCTTGGGGTGATTGGGGTAACGAGCCCCACTCTGAAAATGCTAAGATGGGTCACGACCAAGCCCAACACGGTGGTAAATTCGCATGGAGCGAATTGGATATATTCAGTGCTTTTGTATATGGGTTTGGTGACCTCAATTGTCACCAAAAACACGAACGATCTTGGGAAATAAATGAGAACCAAATGCCTGTTTGTACGCGGGATATTGGAATTTTCGCCGGAATTTTTGTTGGAGGATTGATTTTCCGCAAGCGAGGCCTCAACCGTTGGACTGTTAGAGATTCAATAATCTCAATTTTACCAGATGAAAAGGTAGAGCCGTTTTACTTTAATGATAGACGATTTTTACTTGCCTTTGGTGGTATTGCATTGCTATTACTACCTACTGCACTTGATGGGGGGATTCAAGCAATTAGCGAGTATGAGTCAACAAATCTCAAGCGGTTGATTACCGGATTCCCGATGGGGATTGGAGTTGGGTTATTATTCGCCGGAGTTTTTGCTGCTAATCCAAAACCGTTTGAATTTGACGCTGGGAGAGTCCTCTTACCAGCCAATGCGCGTCTAGTACCAACGATTGAAACAGACGATGAAAAATTAGCAGAAATTGCTACTCAAAGCAAGGTGGGTACAACTGCCGAAGATAGTGAAGAATGAAACTAGCTTCAAGATGGTCCCTGTCGCCACCACTTCCTGAATTCATCCACATTCGAAGGTGGCACTACATCCATCATACCTGAACCAAGAACTTCTAATCTTGCAACACACTTCTCCATTGTTTGCACCATTTCAGCAGAGGGGTTCTTTCCAACAATTGCGGACAATGAATTTCTCCACTGCCCCTCTGGATTTTCATCCTGCCATTTTGCAAACTCTTCCTTAAGTGGCCAAATAACCAACCCCAAACGACCGAAAGCCTGCCATTCTGCCCGTAGTTCTGAGCGTGCGGCATCCTTGCCTTTGAGTGGCTTATGAGTTCGAACCCAACCAGATTGTTCATGGAAAAATTTCAGCATCCTGTGGGTATGTCGAGAACTGACAACCCTTACTGGACCGAACCATTTCCTGAGGCTACTTACCTCAGCACCAGGAAGAAGTGAAAGGGTCCCTATTACTGAAATAACCGTGTGACTAATTGGAGACTTTGGTATATTTTTGGCTTGATCATCAGGTATTGCGCAGTATGCTTCTTGGTATAGTGAATTAGCATGTTTCATCACCTGCCACGGTTTTTCCCCATGAAGCCAATTTTTACTGCTACGTTTAGGTGACGTGTCCAGTACTTTGAGTGTTGTTTGTCCGCGCTCCCCTTTGAGCGCTTTTTCAAGCATTACATGTTCAACATCTTCAGATTCAATGTTGAGAGGAATTGGGTGCCGGTGTAAGAATTTTCGAACCTCTTTCTGTATCTTGAGGCGCAGGTCTGCTTTGGTTCCGTCATTGAGTATTGGCCCAACTACAACTCCTTTGTTGAATGGTTTTGGCATTGGCACTTCACCACCAAGAAGAGTCGCATATCCCACCCTGATTTTCTGTTGTAATTCATTGGTTTCAAAATATTCCTGTTTATCCAACACTGCTTCTCTTAGAGTACCATGAGTGATTCTATGAAGTGCTACGATTGGGTCACAATCCACCCACAAACAAAGGTCAGGAATACATGCAGCACTGTTGAGACGAGCGACCTCAGAAAGGCCAATTTTTCCAACGATTCCTTGATAGACAAGAGAAGAATGAACATTTCGTTCTGAAATGACTGCTTTACCCTGATTGAGTCTAGGAAGAATCCAAGCGTGTGAGTGGTCAAGGCGATCAGCGGCAAACAAACTAGCCTCCTTTACAGGTCCAGCATCCCCTGTACGTACGGAATCCACAGCAAGTTTCCCTAAGGGGTGGTCTCGACGGGGTTCCCCTGTCACCCAAATGCCTGAAAAAGTGAACTCTTCTAACAAAATCTCTTCAAGCATTTTTGTGGCAATTCCCTTGCCACTGCCATCGCCTCCTTCAATGGTGATGAGATACATGGCAACGCCTACACCCCATGACAGTCGCCGTGATGAATAAACTTGCGTGATAACGGAGCGTTCTTTGAAAGAACTAACAAGGGTACAACAATAAAAATCATTATTGTTGATCAGCAAACTGACTCTTGGTTAACATGAGTAATGCCATTCCAAGTAGAATAAGTAACGGCCCAAAGAAAATTCCACCGCGGCTAAACAGACCAATACCGCATATCCACTGGGTTCTGCGATACCTAAGGCCTCGACGTGCCTCAAATCCTCCTACTATCCCAATCGCCGCTGAAATCAATGTGATTACTGCTATTGCAGTTGATAATTGCACTGCTGATGCAAGATTGCTTGGTTGGCGCAAGTCTACTGAATCAACACCTTCACCTTCAATTAATGTGAGCGTTAAATCAGGGATTTCTCCTGGTGAGAGGGTTCGTTCAATAGTAACATACCCGTCCATACTCACTCTCAGCAGCATCGCTTCTCTAGCCACCCCAGAAATAGTGAAGCGGCCCTCTGAATTTGTCTCAGTCCGACCTTCCGAATGGTCACCTAAAAGTCGTATCAATTCAATGTCAACACCTTCGATAGCATCGCCACCTGTGTTGTTTACACTGTCTAATTCACTCAGGATTAAGCCGTGTACTTCAGCGTCATCAGTGCGAGAAAACATGGAACTTGATACCAAATCTCTAGGGTCCGCGCTAATTAGCAAAGCACCACTTGCAGCACCGATAACACTGCCTACAATAATCAATAACACTGCAAGATTCATCACCCAGCTTTCATCAGAACGATTTCTCAGGGCAGCAGGTAATCTGACAACTGCAGGGTCCCCTCCATCTTGAACATCAAGAAGGGCTTGCTCGCGACGAGTAGCCCTTGCTCTTTTCATCCTACGGCGACGCCTTGCAATACGATCGGAAAGTGTGGTGACTTCTTCATCAGCGTCAAAGTCCAATTCAACCTCATCATCAACTTCTAAGATGCCCCCCTCCACAAGTTCATCACGAACCCTAGTGCGTAGGGATTTGAGGCGCTCCTCGCGCTCTCTATCATCGCTCATTCTTGTTCCCCGTGATACATCGTGGCCGCGGGGGGATTGTCAACCCCTCGGCTCTTAGTTAGTGAAAAAAAGCCATTACCCCACAGCATATAGGTCAAGAGAGCAAAAAATACTGAAAATAAAATAAATGCTAATTCTTCAATTGACGATGGGAGTTCGAATCCCTGAGTGTTACCATTTGAATCCTCATTCCCCACACCATCCCCACTGCCATTTTCGCTATTATTTTCAACAATTGGCTGGAAAACAACTTGGTGCATAATAGGCCAATTTTTGCCGGTTATCCAAAATGTGTCATTTCCTGAATCATATGCAATCCCATTGAGAACCCCACTAGGGGGTGATTCAGGGAATAATAAACTTGCATCTATTGTGCCAACTACATTGCCGGATGTCATATTGATTATGAAAACTGATTCCCGATGCCAAACATTTGCATAAACTAAATCACCAACACATTCTAATTCATTTAATTCCGTTAAAGGTGAGCCATTGAAAGTAACTGAAACCGTTTCAATCACAGAAAAATCATCAGGGTTGCGTATGGTCAAATCACTTGTCCCATTGCTCATTACCAAATTATCCCCGTCGGAACAAATTCCCCAACCCTCGTCTTGATAGGACATATTACCAACTAGTGTCAACGTTTCAAGGTCCCATATGTAGGCTATACCACTCTTCCAAGTAAGTTGAATTAGAGTATTATTGTGCACTGCTAAACCCTCACCAAACTCCTCACTACTTAGGTTCACAGAACGCAGAACATCTCCTTGCAAGTTGACTTCTCTTAGAGTAGATTCATCATACATTCCCGTGCTCTCGTAGAGTTTCCCTTGATAGAAAAGAAAGCCTTGTGTGAAGGCTTCTTCATCATGTGTTTCGGTGTTTATAATCTCAATCTCATATTGAGTTAATGTTGCTGAATTTGTTGCCTCAGATGAGGATAAAAATGGAGATAATATGGCCACAATTAATACTGTGAAAAGGACCCGAATTAGTCTAAATTGTTTGGCCATTACAATACTACCTCCTCTTGTCCGTATGAACCATGCTCCATGCGCTATTAAATAGGTCCATAGACAAGCGTCAGAATAGTAGCGTAGCCTCGCTCATGGTGGTCTTGTAATGCAAATTCGAACATCTCTGTTTCTGACAATTCTGATGATAGCCGCAACTTTGGGTCCAGCAATGGCTCCAACTGCTGCAGCAGAGGCTGGAAACAACTACGAAGTTGGCGAAATTATCGGCAATATCGAAGATTTTGATGTAGCGATACATGGTAAACCCTACATCATGGTAGAAGGGAATCAAAGCCTCTATTCTGCAACTCGATTGCATAAAATGGCGTGGGCAGATGCTGGTTATCCCAACTTATTGTTACCATTTGCACAGGGCAAGAATGGGAAATCAACTTCAAAAGCATGTGTACCAATGACTCAGGGTCAAGTATTGACAGTACCGACTAGCGGTGGGCAGATTTCAGTGACGGTTGAAAAAACCACTACCACTGCCGCCTTCTTGGTTGAAGCGGGACAAACAGTTTCAAGTTCGGTCTTGAATAATTACGCATCGACTTGGACTAGTACAATCTACCCAACTGACACCCAATACTTTGGCTCAGAACCAGATGTTGACAACAATTGCCAAGTTCTAGTTATCATCTACAATATTGATGGGCCATGGAATATTGGTGGCTACTTTTCGCCAAGCCTTGCTTCACAACGAGAAGCAGTATATGTTGATGTCAACGATCTAAGTTGGGCTGAAACTATCCTTGCCCACGAATTTGAGCACTTGCTTCACAATTCACGTGACCCATTTGAGTATGCATGGATTGACGAAGGAAATGCAGATATGGCTGCATTCCTTTGCTTTGGTGCTACCAGTACGATTATCGCACATGCCAATGAATGGGCCCAAAACTCCTACACATCTGTTCGATGGTGGAATCAGTCAACTGGTGACTATGGTGCTGGATTCTTGTTCATGCTTTACCTTGCCTCAAAACTTGGTGGTGGTGCGGCAATCCAGAGTTTAGTAGCAGATACTGCCACAGGTGGTGCCGGTATTGTCAATCTCGCAAACAATCCAATCCCCGGCTCACCAGGTAATATTGGAAATACAATTTCTTCAATTTTTGCTAATTTCACAGTAGGAACTCTGTTAGATGACTCACAAAATCCATTTGGATTGGATAATATTGACATGTACCAAAATTGCGGGAATTCACAATTCTGTAAGTTACAGATTACTGATTCAAATAGCAATTGGGGTAGTGTTTGGTCTAGTCAAGGCGACCCATTGGAAGGCTGGGGCGTTAGAGCGTACAAGTTCACTGGAGGGACTGGTTCGCCACTGAATGTTATGGTGCAAGCTTCAGAAATCGGCTTTGCAGGTCGCCTAGTTTATCGGGAAATGGCCACAGGCACTTGGACTTCAGTACCCCTTGAATTCAATGGTGGGATGGCTACTGGTTTAGTTTCAGGATTTGGAAATGTATCAGATGATGTATATGTGCTCACTTGGTATGAAAGCCTAGTAGACGATTGTGATTACGCAATGGCCAACTGCGGTTGGCCTGGTGGTGGAGGCACTCAATATCCAATAGCAACAGTTGATGTTTATGCGGCATTGATTTCACAACCAGCAACAATTAGACAAGATTTCCTGAGACTACATGACCGCGATGTAGATTCTACAAGCGATACATTGGAGTGGAATCTTGAAATTAACTCAACCGCGTTTTGGGAAAACCTTGACATCAGAATTGAAGCATTCCACAACAACACACTTCACGACACCATCACAATCCCCGTAGGAGTTGGTGGTGGCGCTGCTTCTAACCGCTCAGTGTGGTTTACCCCACCTTGGGATGGGGATTGGCAATTGTATGCAAGACTGTATGACCAGATTGGAAACCCTGTGCCTAATGGCGCAGTTCTAACCCTACCAACAACAGTTGCTAATATGGCACCTGTAGCCACTGGTAGCTTGTCATCAAACACATCTCAAACATGGTTGCCAATTCAATTTAATGGAGCCGGTTATGACATCTGGGGATTATCAGCAAATAACCAAACCTACACACATAATTCATCACCTACTGGATACCTTTGGGACTTTGGAGACGGTGGTCAATCTTGGCTCCGTACACCTTCACATGCATACACCCAAACAGGAGATTTCAACACCACTCTACAAGTAACAGATATCGGTGGAAAACAGAGCACCCCACAAAATTGGTCAATGAATATCACTGATACAATTATGCCAATGGTAAAAATTTCAGTTGCTGGACAAGAAGTAATGGGTGGCCTGACTCTACTCACAACCCAACGAGTATTGTTTGAAGCCTACATGACTGATGATAATGTCCCTAATGAATATCTTAACTTCCAGTGGGACTGGGGTGACGGAACTAACGAAGGTGGTATTGGCTATACTGAAGCATCACACGATTGGTCTAATGGCTCTTCTAATGGTACCATTTACACACTTGTGTTGACTGTGGATGATGGGACATTTACCACAAATCAAACAATAAATATTCTTATCCTTAATCGAGTACCGCGTTTGATTTATGATTTACCAATTGATGTTGACACCTTAACCCCATTACCGCTACCTACTATGTTTACTGATGACGATGGTACCATCGTTTCTTGGCAATGGTTCTTCCCTGACCCCGTCAATCTTGATGGAGGGTACGTCACTAAGTTGAGTACTTTTGATCAGACTGGTTCAACTGACCAAAACCCAACACCTGCTTGGTTGACTCCAGGGTTAAAGAATGTCACAATAATTGCTACAGATAACTCTGGAAACAGTACTATCGCAATTCTCCAAGTTACAGTCAATAATCAACGACCAGTCGCACTGTTTGACAGGCCAGATAGCGGTGAAACAACTACGCCATACATGTTTGTCAGTCATTCCTGGGACCCAGATGGACAAAATGGGAATATGACAACAATCTGGACAATATCCGAAGATAATACGACCATTACCAATCAGACATCAATCGTTCACTTATTCTCAACACCTGGTACCCATGTTGTGGAATTAGTTGTAATTGATGAACTCGGTTTGTCCTCACTACCAAAGGCGTATATTATTGAAATTGAAAACCCACTACCAATACCACAAGTTAGCATCTACGAAGCAAGAGACCCTGCTACTGGTGGACCCATAGATGTACCAAGTGAAGATGATAGCCTATTTAATTGGCGACACACATTCACTGATTCAGGAGATATATTCGTTTCCCCTGGGACTTGGCTTCGTTTCAATTCAAGTGGTAGTAGGGATGGGGATTCACAATTCGAAGGAATGGATGTCCCTATTGATGAAAGCCACCCTAACTGGAACGGCCTTGTTGATTACACCTGGGACTTTGGTGATGGTTCCCCATTAGTCAACATGCCCAATGTCTGGCATGCTTACACCACCCCAGGGATTTACACAATGACGCTCACCCTAAGAGATGGGTTTGGTACTGGTGATGTGAACCAGACTACTAGAACGGTGTATGTTGCGAGTGCCCCAGAAATATTGACCACCGCCCTATTTGATGAAGCAATTTATTCCGAAGGTGAATACTTACTTTCAGGTGTGGCAATCGACCATGATGGATCACTAGGATTCAGTGCTTGGTATGATGATGATGTATACTTTGACAGCGATGGGAATGGAATATTAGATGATGACCATGATATCAGTGAATCAATTGTTGGCCAGTTGGCATTACAGATTGAATGGGATATTGATGACCGTTTGGATGTTGATGCTGATGGTGATAACACCAATGACTGGGTTGCGGAAAACGCTCAAGGATATGTTGTTGTAAATTGGTCAGAACCCGGTGAAATCTTTGTAGCACTCAAGGTCTGCAACGGAATTGGAGTTTGTACTGAGAAAGGGTACCCACTTCGAGTTAGAGATCCATCTGAGCAAGATGATTCTCTTGCTGATTTCAGCCTTGACTCATTACTTCCAAAAGCGGAGAGTAGCGGTGTGATGCTAGGTGCACTACTTGTTGTTCTACTGATTCTAGGATGGTTAGTGATGCGCCAACCAACCGAAATTGAAGAAGATGCGGAAGATAGACAGGATTCCTACGATGTATCTACTGTTGAAACCGAAGGAGGAGTTCTCGGTATGGATCACCATGCCCCACCACCCAAACCTAAACATCTGACAACCGGAGACCGTCGCAGCGAGGAATCGGGTTATGTGCGTCCTGTGACTTCGCGAAGGCGCAGGTGACCATTGCGATGTATCAAAAGCGACCTAATTTAGTGAGAAAAAACCTCTCGCTGATGTTATTCTTGCTGATTATCACCCCGATTGTACTATCTTTACCAAGCGTATTTCCTATTTCAGAAGTTGAAGCCGCATCTAACTGTACTTACGACTCACAACAATCTGGCAAATGGCATCAGGAAATCAGTAGTTTCAATCTAACTGGGGCTTCAGATGATGTTGATTGGGAAAATGATGATGAGCGCATAATGATAGAAGACTCAATGTGGGGAGGCAGTTTTGGTGATAATATTTACAACAACAGCCCATTGAAAGCACTCCGTAGCGATTTCCACACATCATTTGAGGTGAAAAATGATACCGCATCTGGATTGCGACTCAACCTAACTTCTGGTTATCGTTACACATTTTGTGTTGTAACCCATTCAGAAAATTCTAGTAATTACCTTGATGCACCAATGGTTGATTTCTATCTAATCAAAAAATACGATTGGGATTTATATCGGAATGATTACTCAATGCGAGCATGGGAGAATCGCGACATGCTCAACATGATACCCCCTGAGTGGAGAGACATATCTTCTTGGATGCCTTACAGAGATATTCATGCTTATGAGGGTGAAAAGGCAACTGATTTTGCAGTTAGCCTAGACAATGACGACATTTCATGTCCCTTCTTCATGTCCGGTGATAGTGATTGTGAAACTCAATGGATGTACCTAATTGTAGACGGCTGGGACAATATGCGAGATAGTGATACTCCAGCCCCACATCGAAATTTTTCTGTTGATATCACCATCATGACTGAAGAAAGATTTACTCTACCAAATTACACCGTCGCATTATTTTGTGGTGGATTATTTGTTATGCTTATTGCAGCTCCAATAATAATGCATACCAAATATCAACGAGCAGGTGTAGGTCCCGGTAGTGAAGGACACCAAGGTGTTGATTTGATGCCAATGCTAGAAACCGAGGCTACTAAGCCACCACCTCCAGTTAATTAAAACAACCAGATTTATTGACTAAATTCAGGTTAAGGAACAGTGGTATTATTCACTTGAATGCCCAAGCATTTCCCAAGCAATCATGAGGTCGCGCACATTTATCAGACCTTTATCTGCAAGTGAAAAACCGCGCCCTAAGGTTGTGAACACCATATTTTGCCCAATAAGGGGGCCGTGAAGCCTAGGCCAATCACCACCAATACCTTGACCCATGAGTGAATACGAATTGCTAGAATTACGCAGTTTCCAACCTGCCTCAAAGATACTAAGAGCATCGTCATGATGCCTTGTATGATAGCAGAGTTTGATGATATCTCCTGCATCACTATTTGCTTCACATTGCTCAACAATTTCTTCTGGTGATGGAGTAGATTCTAGGTCGTGATAGGAAGCAACCACAGTCGCCCCTGATTCTTTAGCAGCTGCTACTAAGGACGCACGTGCTTTTGGCTCAATACCAATTTCAATGTCAATCCAAGAAACACCGCTAACAATTGCCTGTTCAAGTACACCAATTCTTGCTTCTTCGTCATCTGGGAATTGACCCCCTTCGGACTTTGATCGGCAAGTGAAAAGAACTGGTTTATCAATACCCTTTTTCAACTGTTTAATCGCTTCATCAACTTTAACAGCACTAATTTCTCTAGCAACATATTCGGTCGAAGTTTCGTCAACACCATCGACATTCTGAACGGTAACATTGACTGGTTCAACATACAATTTATCGAAGCGGACTTCAATCAATTCACCCCCTTCTGCAGTTGCTTGTTCTGCCTGCTTCAACACCTCTTGAACTGTGTTTCCACCGAGTACAATACATACGAGCGGAAGGGCCATTATGGCCGCCACTAAAGCCCTCTGTTTAACCATACTGTTTGGGAAATATTTTGAACCCTGGCTCGCGGACCCTATTTTGGGAGAAAAATGTTTAGAAAATGGGTAATTTTGAGCAGTTTAGAAACGCCATATTTGGTATATTTTGAGGGGAGGGTTTATGAACTGAATAGCGGCGGGTTTAAAATACACAGGGGGTATCTAAGATACCCCCTGAGAGGCGAGATGTGATTTCAATGGCAGGAGAATATGATGAAGGAACAATTCAGGTCCTAGAGGGACTTGAAGCAGTCCGGCAAGTCCCAGGGATGTATCTTGGGGAAACCGATAATGGTGAAGCGTTACACCGCTGTATATGGGAAGTTGTTGACAACGCAGTTGACGAACACTTAGCTGGCTACAACGATGTTATTGATGTGATAATCAAAGCAGATGGCTCAGTATCTGTGAGAGATTATGGGAGAGGCATCCCTGTAGGAATCCACCCCGATAAAGGGATAAGCACTGCTGAAGTTGTGATGACCAGTTTGCATGCTGGAGGAAAGTTTGACAATGAAGCCTACAAAGTTTCAGGTGGGCTACATGGAGTTGGTGTCTCTGCGGTCAATGCCGTTTCCGAATGGTTGTTGATGACTATTCACCGCGATGGTAAAATTTGGCAACAAGAATATCGAGCTGGGGTCCCACAATATGATGTCAAAGAAGTAGGTGATAGTGATGAAACTGGTACAACCATCCACTTTATGCCAGACTTGCAGTTCTTCTCAAATGTCACTGTATTCGAATATGATAGAATGGATGAACGACTCCGTGAAACCTCATTCCTCAATGGCGGATTAGAAATCACCCTGGCCGATGAAATGTCAGGGAAAGAGAAGGTTAGCCACAAATATGAAGGCGGGATTTCGGAATTTGTCCGCCACCTTGGTGAAAGGGCCGTCAGCATCCACCCAGAAGTAATTCGGCTGATAGGTTCTCGCGAAGATAGTGATGGGAAACTCGTTGAAGCCGACATCGCATTGCTATGGTCTGATGCGTACTCCGAAAAAATCCAATGTTATACCAATATTATCCGTAATCGTGACGGCGGTACCCACATGTCTGGGCTGCGCGGATCACTAACACGTACAATCAACACCTATGGGAATTCTAGAGAACTTCTCAAAAAAGTAGGGAATCTTTCGGGAGAAGATATTCGCGAGGGTTTGACTGCTGTGGTCAGCATCAAACACCCTGACCCCTCTTTTTCATCACAAGCTAAGGACAAGTTAGTAACTAGCGAAGTCCAAGGAATCGTAGAATCTATTGTAAATGAAAAATTAAGTGAGTTTTTGGAAGAGAACCCGACAACTGGCCGTATGATTATTGACAAGGGTATCCTTTCTAGTAAAGCCAGAGAAGCAGCCCGTAAGGCTAGGGACTTAACTCGTCGCAAAGGTGTATTGGAAGGTGGCGGCTTACCAGGGAAATTAGCTGATTGCCAATCTAGAGATCCTAGCGAATGTGAGATATTCATAGTTGAGGGGGATTCTGCAGGCGGTTCAGCAAAGACGGGACGTGATCGCAGA
Source organism: Candidatus Poseidoniales archaeon (assembly GCA_012959435.1). Classification (GTDB taxonomy): domain Archaea; phylum Thermoplasmatota; class Poseidoniia; order Poseidoniales; family Thalassarchaeaceae; genus MGIIb-Q1. The sequence continues at coordinate 25,022 of DUDF01000074.1, read as the reverse complement.
ACTCAAGCGATTCTACCACTAAGAGGAAAAATTCTCAATGTCGAAAGACAACAAAAACATCCTGCTAAAGTATTTCAAAACAATGAAATTCAAACAATGATTAGAGCCTTTGGAGCAGGTGTTGGCAATAAAAATCATGATGATGATGATGGCAATGAAGGTGATGGCAGCGAAGAATCATCAGAACTGGATGAAGGATTCTTCAACCCTGAAAAATTACGTTATAGCCGCCTAATTATCATGACTGACGCCGATGTTGACGGCGCTCACATTCGGACTTTGATATTGACATTCTTCTGGCGTTACATGAAAGATGCTGTGACAAACGGCAATGTTTACATCGCTCAACCACCCCTCTATCAGGTTAGCAGAGGAAGAGAATCTCGGTACGCTTACAGCGACGGAGAAAGAGATGAACATATCAAAGAGTTGACAGAGGGCAAACCCAATGCTAAGATTACTATCCAGAGATACAAAGGTCTTGGTGAAATGAACCCCGACCAACTATGGGACACCACTATGGATCCAGAAGAGAGAACCCTACTCAAAGTCGCAGTTGAAGATGCATTAGAGGCAGACAATATGTTTGAAATATTGATGGGCGAGGATGTGCCTTCAAGAAGGGCATTTATTGAAAAGTATGCAATGGAGGTGACTAACCTTGACGTCTGAAGATGAAGTTAGAGAAAATAATATTGGACGGGTCATTGATCACCAAATTGGCGAGGAAATGAAAGAAAGTTACATCAATTACGCTATGTCGGTAATTATTGGACGCGCACTCCCAGATGTCCGTGATGGACTAAAACCTGTACACCGCAGAATACTGTATGGGATGCATGCTGGTGGCCACACACATGACAAGACATTTACTAAATCTGCTCGTTCAGTTGGAGAAGTGATGGGTAAATTCCACCCTCATGGTGACGCATCCATTTACGACACCATGGTTCGCATGGCACAAGATTTCAGTTTACGATACCCTCTTGTTGATGGCCAAGGGAACTTTGGAAGTATTGACGGAGACCCCCCTGCTGCAATGAGATATACCGAAAGTCGACTTGACAGATTAGCGAATAGTCTTCTAGCAGATATTGAGAAAAACACGGTTGACTTCCAACCAAATTTTGATGATTCTGAAAGTGAACCAACCGTATTACCAGCTGGGATGCCAAATTTATTGCTCAACGGAAGTGATGGTATTGCAGTTGGTATGGCAACAAAAATCCCACCTCACAATCTCAATGAGATGACTGCTGCTATCAAAATGCATATTGGCGTTATTCTTGAAAATGATCTAGATAGCACCAACCCAGACAAGGCCCCAAATATTAGCGTTGATGAATATATGAAACTGATTAAAGGACCAGATTTCCCTACAGGTGCAACAATCTACGGGATTGATGGGATTCGGGACATGTATGAAACAGGTCATGGTAAATTCCATGTTAGGAGCGACTGTGTAGTAGAAGAAAATGGAGCCGATAAGAAAATTGTTGTTAATGCAATCCCATATCAAGTCAAAAAATCGGAAATGCTAGAGAAGATTGCTAAACTCGTAAGCAGTGAGCATGTCAAAGGTATCCGAGATATTCGGGATGAATCATCCAAAGAAGGGATTCGTGTTGTAATTGAGGTCAAGCAGAATGCCGACCCACACGCTGTTCTCAACCAACTCTACAAGTCGAGTCGATTACAGGAATCATATTCAGCCAACATGATGGGAATAATCAATGGTCAACCGGTTCAACTAACAATATCAATAATATTACACACCTGGGTTCGTCATCGTGAAGGGGTTATTGAGAGAAGAACTCAGTTTGAATTAACCAAGGCAGAAGCAAGAATCCACCTATTAGAAGGATTGTTGATTGTTGCCCAGCATGGCAGAGATATCACGGACATTATTCGAGATTGTGAAGATTATGCAGAAGTACATTTACGCTTATCTGACAAATATGGGATGAGTGAAATTCAAACTAAAGCTGTCTACGAGATGCCACTAGGACGGTTGACTAAGCAATCTGTCGGTAAACTTGAGAAAGAACAAGGAGAATTGGCAATTTCTGTGAAAAGGTATAACGAAATCCTTGCAAGTAGAACTGAAATATTGACGATAGTCATGGATGAACTTCAAGATATAACCGACCGGCATGGTGACATTCGCAGAACCCACATTGACCCAATGCCTTTGTCAATGGACCGAGAAGATCTCATCGAAGAGAAGCCAATTGTGATTTCTCTATCTCAAGAAAATTATCTACGCCACACCCCTATTGAGGCTTTCAGATTACAAAACCGAGCGGGGACTGGACTCAAAGGTGTAACCACAAAGGATGAGGATGTACCTCAAAGTGTACACGCATGCTTCTCAAAGGACAGGTTGCTAATCTTTACTGATCAAGGTAGGGTCTACGGATTACGCGCTTGGGAAACTCCAGAAACAAGCAGACAGGCAAAGGGAAGACACGTGAAGAACTTGTTAGAGGGATTCCGTGATGAAGAGAACGTAGTCGCGATATTGCCAGTCAACCGTGAAATGCTAGAAAACCATGATGGTATTTATCTCATGTTTGCCACTAAAAATGGTAGAGCAAAACGAACCGCACTCTCAGAATATGCAAAAATCAATCGTAACGGAAAGTATGCAATCAAGTTGGTTGATGATGATGCATTAGTAGCAGTAAGGACGTTTAGAACTGGAGATGAAGTAGTTTTCATCTCAGCCAAAGGACGGGCGTGCCGATTCTTCGGTGATGAGGCAAGAGCACAAGGACGAGTTTCTCAAGGTGTTAAGGGAATGAGCTTCAAACAGGAAGGTGATAGAGTAGCAGGAATGATTGTTACTAACAACCCTGAAACATACATCCTAACTGTAAGTCGCCATGGAATGGGTAAGAGAACCAAGATGGGGACTGCAGCAAAAATCTATGACCTTGATAGTGAGGGTGTTCAGAAAATCGACAAATTCAACGAACCAAAGATGAAGACTGACGGTTATCGGCGGACCAAGCGCGGTGCTAAAGGTGTAAAGACAATGCTAATTGATGATGATGATGAAATAGTCACAGTCAGACATATACCAGATTTAGATGATCAATTGTTCCTCCTTGCACAGAGTGGGATGATGATTAGAATCAAAGCCTCGCAAACCAAAGAAACCACAGGCAGAGTTACGCGTGGCACTCGACTTATGGAACTGAGAGCGCGCGGTAAAGATGGCAAGCGTGGAAAGAAATTCTCAGATGCAATCATTGGTGTAGCTAGATTACCTGCAGAATTACTAGATGATGAAGATGGTGAAGTCCTTGATGATGTCATCGGTTCTGAAGAAGAATGATTCGCCATTACCTCCGTTCGGCTTAAGACGGATTGGCAGGTCGGCAGTCCCGTTGCGACGTTCGCATAGCCTGGCCATCGCGCCGGATTGCTAATCCGGTGGGTTTACCCGCGGGAGTTCGAATCTCCCACGTCGCGCCATTAATGTCTACTCAACGAAAGATTAGAAATTATCATTCTTGTTTGATATTATTCTAAATTATTTAATTGAAGACATCTTCAAGGTCATCCGCCATATCCTCGGCATCCAACATTTCTTGGCGTATTTGATGCTTTTTCTTATCTCGTTTTACTCGGCGGCGGACTCCTCGAGTTTGATTGATGATGACTGGAATCATCACTATGTTAAGAAGAAGAATTGCGAACGCCATCATCGCACTTGTTCTAAAGACTCCAATACCCCAGTAATCTAACACTTCACCAAACCATTCAACTCCGTATGGCGGTGGGTTTTCGAGTGGAGGCGGAGGAATTAAATCACTATTATGATCCCAAAATTGATTACCTACATCAACTGTTTCAATATTGCCCTGAAGTGGAGAATAATCAATATTCCCTACATCATCTGTTGGCACTAGAATATAATGATAAATATGTTGTTTCTCAATTCCATCTCGGAATCGGTCCTCTTTTTGATGGAATGAGCCAACAGTTCCTGGTTCGCCCCACATATCTATCTCAATTGGTTCAATCCAAGTCAAATCAGAAGGAATTAGGTCAACACGATATAACTGCCAAGTGATATTATCCTCATCGCCATATTCTGGCCATGTCCAAGAAATATCAACATGATGGATATTCTGTCCTGAACTATTATTGAAAGATACAACATGAGCCATATTTTGCACCTCTATATGTGGTGGAGTTGCATCCCCACACTGCCATTCTACTGAATTACCATTCCACCCTACCGCACCACCGTGAGAATAATCTGGGACACCTTGTCTATCAATTGCCATTACTAGATAAGATACGCAAGAACCATCTGGGAGAGGGGCAGGGTCAACCCAAAAAGTACCATGTGGCTCAATATCAGATACTTCGGTCCCGATTACTGACTGAAACTGTGAGTTGTTCTCAAATGGCCAAAAGAATGGGAATGATAATCTTCGGTAAACCCGCCAGCCACCAAAATATGGATTGTCTAAATCACCTGTTGGCTCCCATTCAACTCTTAGGGCACCACCTGGAAGTTGTATACTTGAGAGATTTTCGAGGCCAACATTTGCTGAAATCAAATCTCCTGCGATTAAGTATATGCCATTGGTATAATCTGAATCATAAATATGTAAAGTGTCATTATCACTATTGATTTCATACATCGAAGGGAAAAGTAACTCGCTGATTGCAGTTGTTGTCTTGGATTCCATTCTAAAGAGTTGAATTGATTCACGATCCAAACCATCGGGAATCATCCCCGTAAGTGAAATCCATGACTCTGTGAATACTATCCCTGGATCTGTCACAGTAGCTAGAGCTGGTTCGATGTCAAAATCAATTATTCTCAATGTTGAGAGACCGGCCTCTCTTACCATAGTGTAATCAAAACCAGAAGGCGGATATTCTGGTTCATTGAACACATAGTTGACTTGTTCGTCTAAGACAGATTCACCACCAATAACCCATGGAGCATAAGCCATAGAAATTCGGTTCTGTATTCTTACATTCCTAATTCCAGTCTCTACTTGTCCTTGAGCATCTCTTGTTGTCAGTGTTACTAACCATTCACCCATTGGTAAACTCGCATTGATTATTTGCCCGTAACCGATGACCTCTTCATAATTCAAACGCCAAGTGAAATTCATTGGCATTGCTGAATATTGACTCACTTGACCGATAAATAAAATTGAATCGCCACTATCAAATCTCGCACCTTCTGGTGGATAACTGATTGTCGGGTAAGCTGGTCTATGGCGACTACTAACTTCTACCTCATACCAATTATCAGATGGGTTCACATCTAATTCATCAATCCCCACCGGGAATTGCGCACGGAGAACTAAGTCTCCAACAACTGGCATTGAGAAGATACATGATGCTGATTCTTGAGGGTCCATCTCTACATCACAAGGATTTGGCCCATCAAGTAAAGTGCCATTCATATCAAAAATACTCAGTGTAAATGAAGTATTAACGTACATCGACCCGATGTTGCCAACATTTACTTTGATCGAATTTTCACCTAGTGGATATAGTGTGTTGTTTTGATTTCCGGCCTGAACAATTAGCCCAGAGCCCCTAGCAGGCTCAATACTTTCAATCCATACATCAGTATCATCATTGAAATATATCATCATTGTACCCATATTATTCCAATCATTCATGTCAGCATCTGATGTAATTAATCCAGCCCGAAGTACAAATCTACCAGGGTAAGGAGCCATGATATTTGGAAGAGCAGCCGTCCAGTGTTGGTCTGTTGCAGGAGGGGGAAGTGATGTTTGCTGTGCCGTGACTACAATTGAACGCCCACCTCCGAAATCAATCGACGAATATGTAACTTGTTGAGTGAAAATCCCGATGCCTAGTTGGCCCTCTTGATTCCGCCCTGTACAACTCATCACTTTATTCTGCAACACCACACAAGTGTGGCTCCCACCTAGTTGAACAGAATCAATTTGACTAGGAAGATTGATTGTGATATTTTGTGAAGAATGGTTTGAGATTAGATCACCTGTACCCAGTTGTCCTTCTTCATTAGAACCCCAACAATTCAGTGCACCAAAATTAGTTATTACGCAAGAATGAGTATTTCCAACATTGATTGAAGAAGCTGTTTGATTTTCAAATAATACAACAGAAATTGGGATGTTTTCACTATTATAATGGCCTAAACCTAATTGGCCATCATCATTCAACCCCCAACATTTCACACTTTCATCATCCAGAATAGCACAAGTATGGGCTAAACCAGCAGAAATGGAAGTAGCAGTTCTACCTACTCCAATATCTACCCATAAAGGGGTGTTTACCCAAATATCAGGGATACCTAAACCCAATTGACCGTGTAGATTCCATCCCCAACAACTCACTGAACCATTATCAATAATTGAACAGGTATGACGATAGCCAGTTGTTATTTGTGTAGCAGTGTGATTTTCAGAGAGATTTACCCACAAGGGAGTATTTCGGCTTGTGAAATTACCAAATCCAAGTTGACCTTCAATATTCCTACCCCAGCAACTTACTGAACCATTATCTAAGATCGCACATGAGTGAGTGTCACCACTTGCAATTGCATCAGCTGTTCTGACTCCGAATGAAACACCTTTTGGAGAGGTTTGCATTACATTGTTCCCAATACCGAGTTGACCGTTATTATTGCCACCCCAGCACTTTACAGATGAATCATCTAAAATTGCACAGGAATGATTACCACCTGCAGCAATGCTTGTGGCTGTCCTCCCTTCCCCAAGAGAAAGCGTAACGGGACTGTTTTGAGTCCCAGTATTCCCCAATCCTAATTGACCAAAATTATTCTTGCCCCAGCACTCAAGTGAACCCTCATCTAATATTGCGCATGAGTGAAGTCCTCCGGAAGAAATTGAGTCAACATATATTTTTTCATTATACAATTCCCAACCAAAGGTTGCGTTATCTCCAGATTGCCATGAGCGGCGATAAAATTCGCTGGTAATTGGATAAGAAGTATTACTATTGTAAACTTTAGTTTCATCAAAATTGATTTGATTCAATGAAATATCTCTAAGTGGAGATTGGACATTAAATGTGTAAGAAATCATATCATCAGATGAATCCGCATCATTCTCTGCAAACATGAAAAAGATTGTATGGACACCAGTAAAAGATGGCTGATAAAAATTAGAGAATGAAAGATTAATCACTTGAAAACCAGATATTGATCCCGTGCTAGTAAAACCTCCATTCGGACTCCCAGGGCACCCAATAAGAGATGTATGGTCTCCAGAACAAATTTGCCAATTTATCTGTCGTGAGGAATGTGAGGAAAACATATCATTCTTTATTTGCACTTTTGGGGTGATAAATGAGGTGTCTCGGTCATAAGTTGCCCCTGCAATAGGCTCAATCCCAGAAATTATAGCCAAATCACCCGAAACTACAGCGCTTGCAGTAGGGGCAAAAGCCGTGAAAGATGCTAAAATCATAGAAAATACTAGCAATTTAGCATAGACTCGCGCGCCCGTCATCTCACTCGCGCCCCCACGCATGAGAGTACCTAAAACATGGGAGCCGTAAATAGCAAACGGAGGTTGGACAAGAAAATTGGTTTATTCATCACTTTGAGGACCACGGCATTTTGGTATTTGCTAGTCCAAGCCCTACACCTTCAGTAGCAAGTGCGATAAAACCAACTTCAACATCTGATGGATATTGATTAACCCCCCAATTTAGAACATTTTCAATATCGTATCCTTCCGCCGTTCTATCAGCAATTCTAACTGACGACATCTTGAGAGTTATTTGTTCACCGATTCCTGTTGCTGCGATTCCAATTCGTTCGTCACACCACAATCCTGCACCAATTAATGGTACATCTCCGATTCTGCCTACTGGCATCCCCGTGCATCCACCGGTTGAGGATGCTACCACAATAAGTCCGGTTTCATCACGTGCAACTGCGCCAACTGTGTCATTTCCTGTGGGTTTTGAGGAGCCTACTACATCTTCTCTTGCAACCCCAATTTTATCAGCAAATTCCCGCGCACCTGTACCGGCTAGAATGTTGACATTTTCACCCAATAATTTCGCTGCTACTAGGATTGGGTTCTTAGTCTGTTGAATGCAGGTAATTGCCCCAAATTGGCCATTACTTGTCATCACTGCTGCATCAAGTTGAACGCTACCATCAGATCTTATTCGGCCACCAGTTCCTGCATTCAATGCTGGGTCATTTTCCATCATCACTACTGATGCTAACGTGGCATCCAACGCTGTACCCCCTGATTGCAAAATATCCCAACCCGCTTCAACAGCAGCATCAACACCTGGTTGGTCTTTAGCACTGTGACCAGCGCCTCCATGACAGATAATAGCCGGACTAGAAATTGTACCAACAATATCCTTCATGCATCCGCCTCAGCAGCAGCTAATATTTCATCTTCGGCTCTGAAAGCATTAGAAAATCGGAATACAAACCAGGCAATTAAACTGAATAAACCACAGAATAAAAATGCAGTATGGAAGTCAAAAAATCCCGTCCTAGAGACTGTTACATCCCAAACTAAGCCACCAATTATTACTCCAGCAAAAGAGGAAAGTGCCCGAAGTGACTCACTCACACCCATCACCATTCCACGCTCCTTTGACCCAGAGACATGAGTCAATAATGTCATATTTGAAGGTGTGACTAGACTATTACCAAATGCAACAAAAGCCATCACAGGCAATAACCCTAGCAAACCTAAATGAGGTGGGACATAAGGTATAGTTGCCAAACCCAAACCACAAATTAGGAATCCGAAAGACATCAATGATGAAGAGCCAAATCGACTAGATAATGGACCAATCAAACGCCCCTGTGTGATTATCCCAATTAATCCAACAAAGGTAAAAATCCAGCCATTATCCTGCTCAGAAAAGCCAAACCCTCCTTCTGAAACCGCCATCATGGTGAAAAGAATGAGTACTACATGCATGATTGTGAAACCAATCCAAAAGAAGAGCATTGACAAGAGAATAGGAGATACAACTGGTCTCTTGTACATTTTACCAATATTTGTAATATTAGTTTTCAGAGTTTGAACTGGTGAGCGCTTCTCAACTATTTGGCGTTCCGACTTGGGTAAACTTTCTTCAAGTTTTGTTATCGCAAATAAGAATCCTACGAATGAAAGAAGGCTTGAGGCTAAACAAGGAAGTAGATAAGGATGAGTTTCAAAAATCGTGTCGACAAAAGCGGTGGTCCAAGTCCACTCAGCCGGTGCAGATAGAAAGCCTCCAATTGCTGGGCCGACTGAAAACCCCACACCAAAAGCAGCGCCAAGTATCCCTTGGCGGCGAGCAACTTCGTGAGGTTCTGAAATATCACCAATATATGCACGTGTGACAGAGATGTTGGCATTCACCATACCGGCGAAAAGGCGCGCAAACAAAGCCATCCAAAGTGAACTAGAAAGTCCAAAAATTAAGAAGGCAAATGAGTTGCCAACCAACCCAACCATCAACACAGGGCGCCGACCAATTCGGTCTGATAAGGCGCCCCAAAATGGGCTGAAAAGAAACATCACCCCCGCATATGCAGCCATCAAAGCAGCTACCCAGCGCCCAATAGGCTCACCAGGAGATGCCAATCCTGCCACCATGTAAGTTAGGAATGGAATGATGATTCCAAAACCAATCATATCGACTAGAACGACTAGAAACAGAATTGCCATTGACGATTTTCTTGTCATATTAACCTCACCCTTCTCCTGCTGCCAAACTTTTCAGGTTCTATTCCTTTCCCAAAACAAGTTGTGAGAATTACACCATCTGAGGTAATTCAACATATGTCAGACGCGTTTACACTTATCTCAGGAATTGTAAGTTACTGCCTCTCACGATAATGGATGAGAATAGTTTCGCCATCAGAGAATACATGGCCACCCCATTCCTCACTGACGACCCCATCAACCATCATCACCAATTCGTGGGTATCATTTACATGATATGGTCCGAATTGGGTTTCATCAAATATAACCCCCCATATTTGTGTGAAAACACCGAGAGAAACATTGGTTGGCTCGTGTGTTTCTACGTGGATTTTACCAGATGTGTCGTGCGTATGCGCAACGTGCATAGCAGAAGGACACGCATCTGTATCAACACCTACATTAGCCGCAACAGTGTAAGTGGTATCCTCAATCTGAATTACGAGCTTTGGATGAATATGCATGACTAGATTGGAATGGCCATTCAAGCATTCAGTTACAAGGGATGGTTCAGGCTGAATTTCATTTGAGGAAATTGTGCCATCCTTTACTGCTTCAAGGAAAGCACTGAGTAAATCGACAACTTCTGAAATCCTCCATTCTGGATTTCCTATCCCGTGCCCAGCATCAGTAAATTCGTGATGCCAATAAATTGAGTTGTTAGAAGATAATGCTGTTGCCAATTCTTGACTCTGTGAAGGTGGAATTAAGGTGTCATTAACCCCGTGCATCAATAGCACCGGTGGTTCACTCCCATTGACAAGTAATGCAGGGCTTGCTGAGATTACTGATTCATTAGTACAATCAACCTCTATATCACATGCTAATAGTGACTCCATCGGCCATGGTTTAGAGATATTCTGAGACTCAAAGTAATCTGAAAGTGTGAACATATTAGTGACTCCAAACCAATCAACAACTGCATTAACTTCACTAGAAGCATTCATGCTGCCCAATGATGAGTTGTCATAGATTGTATCCCCATTCGTGACAGCTAACATCGCACTTAGATGCCCACCAGCAGATGAACCGCCAACGACAATCATTTGTGAATCGATTCGATATGTGTCCGCATTTTCCTTTAACCAACGGATAGCGGCCTTGGTATCTTCAATTTGTGCGGGCCAAACTGCCTCGTTAATCAAACGATAATTAATGCTAGCTACTGCCCATGTATCATTTCCAGAATCATAAATTTGCAGGGCTGCACTTTCAGGGTGTAAGGCCTTGTCACCAGTAACCCAACCCCCCCCATGAATGTTCACAAAGAGTGGATGGGGTCCTTCTCCATTAGGGATATAGATATCAAGTAGTAAATCGCTGGTTGGAGTGCTGGCGTATACCAGATCAGAGAATATCTCTGCAGGGTGTTGAATTGTTGTGTCATCATCCCCATCATTTACCTCGGTACCATCATCAATACCGTCACCGTCGTCATCGTTGTCTTCGTGGTCATCAATCCCATCGTTGTCGTGGTCATTGGGTGAATCATCTTGGGCGTCAATGGAGGAGTTATCAAGACAACCAGAAAGTGTGCTAAATAGTAGAATGATGACTACTAATGCCAAACGCCTCATGGTTCTATGAGCAATGGAATGTGAAATTAATGATTTGGTCAAATGTCCACCAACATCAAATCTATTTTCTCGCAACTGATGATTTCCAATCAATCATTAATTATTCAATAACGAAACGGGTTTTGAGGGCGCGATAAACTCTGAATCTTCAAGCACTACTTGGACTACTTGGGTCTGTCGTCAAACGGTCAACTATCTTCCCAAGCCTCTCTACCAAACTTGCGCGCGCATCGCCAGCCACTAGAGCATATTCTAGAACTTCATCTAAAGTGTCAACGGGAAGTACAGTAATCATGTCCTTGTATTCATCGTCAATTAGAACATCATTCATGTTCGCACGTGGAATAATTACTCGGGTTATGCCTGACTTTGCAGCCGCTTCAATCTTAGCTGTTACACCGCCAATTGGAAGTACTTCGCCGCGCACAGATAGTGAGCCAGTCATAGCTAAATCTTGATCGATTGGAATCTCCTCAAGGGCTGAAATAACTGCCGCTGCGATAGTGATGCTCGCTGAATCACCATCAACCCCATGGGTATCAACAAATTGAATGTGAATATCAAAATCTGCAACATCTTTGCCAGTTAATTTCTTGATGACTGCACTCACGTTAGTAACAGACTCCTTTGCCAAATCTGATAATCCACCAGTAGCAAATATTGAGCCACCCCTCTTTTGTGATGGTGTCACCAATGCTTCAACAGGTAACATGATGCCACTGAAGTCCGAAAGACCAGTGTTGGCACCAAGCACTGCCAAGCCATTGACTCGGCCAACTCTCTCGCCACTGTTGACAATCATTGAGTAATCCATACGGCGCTCAATCATTCTGTCAGCAACTTGTTGCTCAAGTGGTTTAGCAATGTCGCGCGCACGTAGCACATGATGAGCAGAAGCAAATTCTGAACCATCAGCACAAGCAAGGTCACCAGCAACTCGAACTAGTCCACCAAGTTCTCGCAGGCGAAGAGTGAGTTTACCGCGCCTACCTGCTCGCCTCTGAGATTCTCTTAACAACACAGCAATTGAACTGCGGTCAAAGTGTGGGATTGGAATTCCGCTCTTTTTATTCATCTCATTTGCAACCTCTTGAGCGATGAAGCGAATTACACGTCGGCGGTTACGAGCGGTGTCTGGCATATCAGAATTGACGAAAACCTCGTAACCGTATCCACGTATCCTGCTACGTAGTGCAGGATGCATCCCTTGCAACGCATCCAAGTTACCAGCTGCAACTAGAATGAAATCACAAGGAACTGGTTCAGTGGTAGTTAATGCACCACTGGATCGCTCTGAGCGACCAGAGATTGGAAGTTGCTTCTCCTGCAATGCTGTTAGCAATGCCTGCTGCTCTTCCAAGCGAAGTAGGTTGATTTCGTCAATAAACAAAACGCCACCATGGGCCTTGTGAATCGCTCCAGCCTCAACTCGGTCGTGAGCAGGAGTTTCCATCCCTCCTGATTGGAATGGGTCGTGGCGAACATCGCCAAGCAGGCTACCAGCCAGATTACCAGTTGCATCAATAAATGGAGGTGTGTCATCTCTATCATGCTTGACAAGTAGTTTCGGAATCCGTGAATCATCACCAGATGTAAGTCGACTACGTAAGAACATGAATCCAAATCCAAGAATCAATAATCCGAATAAAAGAGTAAGAATATCCCCCGTCATTATAGTCATCCACACAAGAATAGCGGCGATTAATCCGGTAATGAATAACAAAGTCTTGTTGGTTTTTTCTCTTGCCATTCGAAGTTGAGCTCTTCTCTCTTTGACAATTCGGTCACCCCTACCTGCTGGGACGGTACGAACCCGTGGGACATTCTCATCCTCTTCATTTGGATAACATAGTGTGTCTTCCAAAGTATCATCAGGCATCAACTCGGTCATTGCTCGCGCTAGCATTGACTTCCCTGTCCCGGGGTCTCCAATCATCATCATGTGGCGACGCTGTTCAGCGGCTTTACGAATTACGATGTTAGCAGCCTCTTGACCAATAACTCGGTCAACTAACTTTTCCGGAATAGGTACATCTGCTGTTGTTTCAATGTCAACTGTTAGAATCCATTCTTCAACAGGCATGGCCTCAATTTTATCAACCTTAGAAATTTCAATGTCACCGAATTTCCCCTCTGACTCCCAATCATCTGGCAGAGGTGCATCTGCAACATTTAATGTTGTGATTTCAGCATCTTCACTGACTTCCTCGGCAACAATCTCATCTACCTCATCAGACACTGCAACACCTCCTGTTGAAGTTTGCTCGTCCCCCGACCATCATTAAACTGCGCACTTAGGAAAAAAGTACGCCCATAGGGCGTTATCATCACCCCATACCTATTTCACAAGGTTTCCACTAATTATTGCCAATTTTACCAATCAAAGCATTGACTTTAGATGACCGTCCGGCCAAACTTGAGGGAGTAACATGGAAGGTCGGGTTTTGGCACTTCGAGAGGAGAATGGAAAAGTTCACCTCATAAAAATTGAAGACCGTGAAATTAAAGTTCGTGGAGTCGGAAGAATTAACCCTTCACGGGATCTAAAAGATGCTCAACCAGGGGGGAAAATATCATTAGGACAAAAGGAATTTTTGGTGCTTAAACCTCGCTTGAGAGAACTCACCGAAGGGATGCATAGGCGGGCTCAAATAATTACTCCGAAGGATGCTTCACTACTTACCTCGATGTTAGGAATCACCTCTGGTGACCGTGTCTTAGAACTTGGATTTGGTTCTGCAGGTTTGACTCTACATTTGGCAAATGTTGTGGGGAAAAATGGGCTGCTAACAGCGGTAGAACTGCGCGAGGAGCATGCCGAAGTCGGCCTAGAAAATGTTGCCTTGGCAACCTCAAGTTGGGAGGGGTTCCCAGAATTCCACCTTGTTGAAGGAGATGCATATGATTCAGCCACAGCGGATGCAGCTGGTTTAATATCAGATAATTTTGATGCGATCAGCATTGATCTTCCAGAGCCATGGCGAGCAATCCCTCATTTTTCGAATCTGTTGACAGTAGGTGGTAGACTATCCTGTTATTGCCCTGTGACTAGTCAGTTGGAATCTTGTTGGAATGCATGTGAAGAAGCCGGCTTGGAAGTTGAATGGGCGGGTGAACGAATTGACCGCGTTTGGACTAAAGCATCCAAAGGTGGAGTTCGACCAGGAAACAATCCGATGGGTCATACTGCTTTTATTCTAATCGCAATGAAACTAAATTGACGAGTTGGAATCTCAGGGTGATGAGAGTTAGTCAACTACTCGAACTGATTCTTGACATTTTGGACAAGTGAACTTGAATGGTGGTTGACGTCCTTCTGGCATCTTGAGTGATGATGCACAACCCGGACATTTGACACGCCCATCAACCATTTTCACATCGCCGTCATCTACGTTATCATCCGTCGCATTACCAGCAACTAATGGCCCCGGTGGCGGTGGTAAATCGTTATCCATTGGCAATGGAGGTAATTCACCTGTAGTCTCATCAGTCTCAAAGAAAGTTGAGCGGATATGGTCCTTTTTCGCTCTGCGACGCTTGGAAATTGCCAACAGAATGAATAGGCTAGTAATCACCCATCCAACAGCCATCACAGTAATTGAATTCTGATTATCCAACTCAAATAATCCAAATGAAACGCCATCAGGGGCTACGGTTGGGCCGATGATGTTCAAAGTAAATGGGTCTGAAAGTAACTGATGACCTGAACCTGCTGCTTGAACTCGCATGCTCAATTCTCCGCCACTTGTGGTGTATAGAGATGTCAACATCAAATCATAAGATGCTGCCTCACCGGGTCCAAGATTGTAATTTGGATTTGAAGAACCGCCAACAGCAGTCCAGCCAGGGGACAAGTCCGCCGCACCTTCTCCAACAAGTGAAAGTGTACCTGATAATTGCTCATTACCGTCGTTCCGTATAATCACAGTAAGTACTAAACTCCCCTGATATGGTAAGGTGTTTTCTTCACTACCTGAAACGGTTACACTGAGTCGTGGTTGCCCGTTTATATGGTCAACGGGGACTGTTAAATTGATGGCCGAGGTTGCACTGATTGAAGTGTCTGCCAGAGATGTTACAGTCGCTGATAGTGATATTACACCTGCAGGTGTACCTTGAGATACCAAACACTCGAGAAGTACTGGTACAGCTGAGGAAGATGGCTCTAAGGAAATCGTAGATTGTAGATTACTACAGTCAAGACCAGTGGTTGCCAGTTGGAATGTTTGGTTTGCATTACCAGTATTAGTCAACCAAAGATAGGATTGAACTGTATCTCCAATTGCTGCAGTAGTTTCTGTGCTCGTCAAGGTTGCTGTTACCCCAAGGATAACATCAGTCACAGTGAATGAATATGAGTCGGTCACGGCATCGTCATTAGATGATGTTGCAACTAGTGCTAAGGTAGCATCACCGATGGCAGTTGTTCGACGCATGGAAACTGTGACAATGTCTTGCCCACCTGCTTCTAAAGTGAGTAATAACGGGGAAATCGTCACCTCAAATCCATCTGTTGATGGTGACAAAGAGAAGGAAAATTGATCCTGCTGATTGCCATCATTTAGTATGACAAATTGCATTGAACTAACGGTGTTCTCCCCAACTGGTAAAGTATCTCCAGATGCTAAAATTTTGACACTTGGAGAATGTCCTACTTCAATGGAGAATGTTGTTTGCGCAATAATATCCGAGCCATTCACACTCTTAGCATACAGAGTAATTTGGTGAATGGTCGCAACAGCTGATGAAGTAGCAGACACATTGAATGGAATCATGAAGGATTCGCCTACATCTACACTGCTTACTGTTGGCACCCCTGAAAACGAAAGCGAGTTCGGAAGTCCACTCCAATCAAAATTGAAGGAGAGAGAGTTTGTACCACTGTTAGTGGCCTGAATTGAAAAACCACTGTAATCCCCTGCAGAAACAAATACATTGCCACCTTGAGGGGCTACCAAATCTAGGTCAACTCGAGGTTGTACATCAATTTCAATACTCTCAATCTCTATTTCCCCACCATGCAATCCTGTTGCTGTGAGTATTAGATTATGCAAGCCAACAAGAGAGGTGTCTGCTAACACATCAACTTGGAACGATATGACATCTGATAGACCCCTTTCCACTGATACCCATGTTGGTGGCCCGGTAGCAGTGACTCCTCCGGGTCCTGTCAAATCAAAACGGACTTCGTCAATCTCAGAACCAATATTCCGCACACCAACTTGAATGGTCTTACTCGTACCAGGTGTAATAGTTGTGCCATTAGGTGGAGTGATTTCCCAACCCCAATTCACGCCGATTGTTATGGTGTATGATGACTCATGTATTACTCCAGTTGAATTTTCAGTAGAAAATATTGAGATTGTGCAGGTATCATTCCAATGAGTGATTGCATTAGGAGTTATGTTAATGCTAATGAATTCACTTGCAAGAGGTGCTAGTTCACCTCCTACAGTTGTAGCCATGTCTGCACTGCAAGTTGAGTCGGACGCTGTCTGATAAACTAATGTCGTGACATCGTTCCCATTATTTGAGACTTCAAATGAAACTACTTCAGTTACACCAGGCAAATATGTTCTGTTGACATCATCAACTACGCTTACTAAGACTTCACTTATCGTTGATACCTCAATGACAATGACAGATTGAATACTAAAGTTACCACCCATTGAACCTGCAAATAAGGCAATTCCTCGATATTGTGGTGTCGCATCAGGCGGGACTGTCACCCTAAGGGTGTGATTTCTAGACTCTCTCGGCGTCATATTTACTGCGACTGGGTCAAGCCATCTGATTTCCCAGTCAGGCGGTATATCTCTCGCTGGACCTCTCATTGATGTGCCATTTTCTCCTGTTCCGTTACCTGTTCCATTACCGGTCCCGTTACCTGTTCCGTTTCCGGTCCCGTTCCCTGTTCCGTTACCTGTTCCGTTTCCGGTCCCATTGTTGCCACCAGTCCCATTACCGGTCCCATTGTTGCCACCAGTCCCATTACCGGTACCGTTGTTACCACCAGTCCCATTTCCAGTCCCATTGGTATTGTTAGATGATTGGTTAGAATTCCAATTCGACCAAAACTCAGCCAAATCAGTTATTCCATCAACTTGCAAGATGATTGTGTCATCAATATTCCCTTGATTCTCTACAGGTACCTGAACATCTACAGTTTGATTCGGTGCAATCACAATTAATCCACTGTCTCCAACTAGACTGACATCAAGTGTTGGCAGGTATAGAGGTGCAACAGAAAGTTGTAAGGTGACTGTTGTTGATTCATTGGCATCATCAGTACGTGTAGCAGTCACATCAACTTGGCCATTCGCACCAAGTGGTGTCCCAGGATCAAGTCGGACAACAAGAGTGGTTGAACTAGATTGAGTGGGAAATATGGGCCCAAGTGTGGAGTCAGCTAAGGTTACATTCCAGTTCGAAGGTAAGTACGTAGTGTCCAAAGAAAGGTCAAATGAACGGGTGCTCATTACATTATCATTAGTCACATCTACTGTTACGTTGACCGCAGTGCCGGGTACTAGGTACTCATGTTGCGAGGATAGAGTGACATCAATATCAGCACTAGCAGAGGCTGGAGAAGCGGCAAACGGCAAGAGAATTGCTGTCAACAGCAACATAGTGAGCGATAGACTGGACTTTCGATACACGGCTTCGCCTCACCTCTGCCGACATTCGCCCTCCCTATAACGGCGGCGGGAGAGGGGGGTGGTCAACTGAATGTTCACTTTCACTTACAGTGAAAGGGTGATGGGCCTGAAAAATAAGGGGCACACCACTAAGAATGATGGTTTTCAATTTTCAATTAAAGCTGATAGAATGTCTTGTTTTAGTAACTCCCACGGAAATAGACCATCTACACCTGGTGTTCGGCCAAAATGGCCACCTGAGGCCGTTGGCGAGTAAATTGGCTTTAACAAATCCAATGAGTTAATGATTGCTTGAGGGGTGAAATCAAATGTTTGCTTGACTCTTCTAGAAATTTCAGATTCAGATATAGTTGAGGTACCAAATGTATCTATTCTGATGCTAACCGGTTCAGCGACTCCGATGACATACGCTAATTGAATTTCACAACGCTCGGCAAGGCCTGCTGCTACAACATGTTTGGCTGCCCATCGTGCAGCGTAAGCACCAGAACGGTCAACCTTACTCGGGTCTTTTCCAGAGAAAGCACCTCCTCCATGTCGACCCATTCCTCCATATGTGTCAACGATTACTTTTCGACCTGTAAGTCCTGCATCGGTCTGGGGTCCTCCAGGGTCTGCGAATCTCCCCGTTCCGTTAACAATAATCTTGGTATTCTCATCCAATAATGAACTTGGTAACGCGTGCTCAATAACATGCTTGGTGATTTGCGATTCTACAAAATTTAGTTCTTCTACCTCATCCCCACCAAATCGGTCTTTCAATCGATTATCATGTTGAATAGCAATTATCACTGTGTGAACCCTACTAGGTTTCCCAGACTCATCATACTCAACCGTCACCTGACTTTTGCCATCAGGCCGAACCCAAGAAAGGTGGCCTTCAGCGCCAGATGGCAATTCTCGAACATTTTTCAATCGCCGAGTCAACCTCTGTGATAAAGCAGCGGCGAGTGGAAAATAACGGTCTTTTAAATCATCAAAATATTCTGTTTCTGTACAAGCATAACCAAACATCAGGCCTTGATCTCCAGCCCCATCACGGTCAACTCCTTTAGCAATATCAGGTGCTTGAGTTGTTATGAATTGTTGAACTTCGCATAGAGAATGTGAGGTGGCATTTAATCCGATATTATGGTCAGTGTAACCAATCAGTCCAGCGGTTTTTCTAGCAATTGATTCGTAGTCAGGAACATCGCCATCAAGTTGGACTTCTCCAGCAAGGACAATATGACCTGTGCCGTCAACGGTTTTCACCAATGTTTCAACTGCAACTCTAGCATTTGGGTCAACTTTCAAACAAGCATCAACAATAGCGTCAGAAATAGCATCGCATAACTTGTCAGGGTGGCCACAGGTTACCGACTCGGAAGTGAATAAGAGACCTTCACTACCCATGTTTTCAGGGCGCTCGGTGGATACCTAATAACCTGACCGCAAGAGGGAGTTAGATGTCAATTAAAGTGAATCTAATCTTTCGTCACAGATTCTTAACCCTATTTCATCTCCAACCGCTTTAAATTTCTGTTGTAAATTTATCAAAATTATCATTGCTTCAGCAGGTTGTAAAATTGCACACAATTGGAACCCTATGTGTCCAATTGTTGGCATAGGAGGCTGTAATTCCCACGCAGATTGCAATAATCTTAATTTTTCATCATCTGTAATGACTGGATTTTTCAGTTGCGCCAACACTAATTCCCCATAGAGCAGAGAGTGAGGTTGATTCGATTCAGCACCAATGTTTGAGAGGATTAATTCTACTTCAGATGGAACTGGCCAACCAATACCAGATATCTCAGCGACTCGACATTGAATCCGAGCATAACTTGCCACCCACAGATTCTGGCGAAGTCTAGAGGCACCAACTAATTCCTTTGGAATATCAGTTAGAGAAACTTCCTCGCCTTGGCGCAGAGCCAATTCAGCCCTTCTCAATAAAACTTCAGGGTGACCATCAGGTAACTCATCAAGAAGTTGAGAAACCGAATCCGGATTGTGGCTAAGCAGAACATCGTGCAACATCAAAGCACAATCCATGCGGTCAACAGGGTCCCCAATTTGGGATATAACTGCAATCAAATCTAACGCGTTATCTACAGGGCCACCAAGACTCGCAGCAGCCAATATGCAACGTGCTTCGCCTACTGGATTGCCACGCTTTCGATGAAGACCTCCTGCTCTAGAAAGGTGATCCAATGCAGAAGTTAGGTCACCTTGACTACGCCGTAATTCAGCTAATTCAAGGTGTAATCCAATCGCCTCTGACGATAAATCATCATCAGAACCAACCTCATCGGCCTCCGGTGGAGATTCTAAAAGTGGCATCCCATCATGTATCTCGGCGTTTCTTAACAAGTCAGCAAGGGATAAAGCATCAGGATACCGTTGCCCACCTCGGCGAAACCACTTGTTAACTAGGGACTTCAATTCAACTTGAACCAAACTACCTTCATCACCAATTGATAACACATCAGAGTGTTCAATCTCTGAAATTAAATCGTGAACTTTATCTACGCCAATGTTACTCAAAGAATATGTCATCACCCGTCGTCTTTCACCCACCACACGCTTGCGTTTATTGGTGAGTAAATGTTCTTCAATTAGGCCACTTAATGCCCTTGAGACATGAGATTGTGCCATTCCCAATCTATGTGCCATGCCAACTTGACTGAACCTTCTTGGTAACTCATATTGGTCTTCAAAATCGGGGGCATCTGAGAGCGCAAGAAGCACTCTTTCGCGATTTGTGATGCGCGGTGCTTGGCCCATGTCAACCTTTGAGAGGGGGGCCGGTTGATGAATGAAACGACTCATCCTGTCACCGCTATAACTGAACAATACTGAAATCACACCAGAGAATCAAACGATTTCTAATGGCACATCTAAGTCGATAGAGGTGGGAGAAATATCAGTGAATGCAAATATTTCACTCCAACCCTGCCCTTCTTCCGAGACTATTATTGGCCCACCTTGGGTAATGGCTAATCGGATTACTGCTAACCGAAATGATGCGTATTCAATTACTGTCACTGTTACACCTCATGGCTGATATTTACTCCAGTCATCATCACTGGCCCATGCACCCGCAGGCACATATTGTTGATGAGAAGGAACCGGCGCCTGCTCACGGCGGCTCTTAGATGAAGCAACTCCCACCATAACAGCGGCTAGGACAACAATCCCAAGTGCCAAAGGAAGGAGTCGGAAAAGTTGGCTAATCAATATCCCAACGTTTCCATTGCCGTAAAATATTGGGTCATTAAATGATTGAGTGTTAATGGTAATGACATCTGTTGAAAATTCTGGGTCATGGTAAACCGATTCTCCAATGACGAAATTGTATCCACCAACAAGACGCATACCAGACCACATGCCTTCTGCACCATTAACATCAGAGCGAGTTACAGGGCGTGCCCCGTGAACTTGGAAGAGAACTTCAGTCTCAACACCATCAACGGTAGCATTTGATACCCAACGAACACGGCCTAAGTTGGCACCATTATCATCGAAGTGTATTGCACCAGCACGAATCGCTTGTGGCCTTGACTCACTTGTCATTTCCATTACCTCACCATGCTGTATACAATCTGTATCACGATATTCCTTCATTCTCTCATACACTGCATCCTGACGCTTTTCATCATCAGTTTTTTCATCTTCATCTGAGGTATTATCAATGGAAGCCCCGGTAGCTCGACCTTCAGTTTCCTCTTCATAATCCAATCCACACTCAAGTGGATTCCCTTCAATATCATGAGGAGGAGGTGGGAGAGGAGGTGGGTGTTGACCTTCATCCACCATTGAATCTGCATCATCTGAAACCATTTCACGTGGCGTATGACCAGCAATTGCACGAGGAGATATTTCACCTCCAAACTGTTCTTTCATCCACTCGCCGACTTCATCAGACATGTGAACACCGTAAGAGAGGTCAGTAAGAACCACTAATCGGGTGTCATTTCTTTGCACACCATCAACATCGGTTGCGATGTCCCAACCCCTCACAACTTGGTCGTACTTCCAAGTTGTATTCAGGACGTGCCCATTTACATTGGTTGCAGCAACTAATTCAGTACTTTCAATCTGATCACCTGGAACTGCATCTCCTTGAGTAAACACTTCGTAATGAGGTACTGCTTGAACAAGAATTTCTTGCTCTACTGTGGTAACATGGAATTTGTAGGCAATACGACCAACGGTCATGCCATCAACAGCACCATCACTAGACTGGTAAGTGATATTTTCAGCACTTAGTACGAAATTAATGTCAACTTCATTTCCGTTAACACTTTGGCGCCAATGAGAAAGAGTCCACGAGACATCATTGTAATCAACCCATTTCAATAAATTCTCATGACTAACATGAGTATCTTGTAACTCTTCAAGAGTACCAACAACATTTGGGCCGTTTACATCAAATAATCCGTTGCCATTTTCATCAACATATTCGCCTGCACCGATTAATCTTTGATGGAAAACTGAATGAGTAGGGATTCCAACTCTTTCTGAGAATCCCCTTTTACCATCGTAAATATCTGCAATCCCCATGTATTTGGTTTGAACTGTAGTCATCCCAATTCGTCCGTCACCATAGTGTACAAACATACGCGCTTCGCCTAACTTTAGGGAGATCTTTCCATTCTCCAAGTCTTGTTCTACCACAATCTCTTCGCGTGTGTAATCTATATCTTCACCAGGTGCCTTATCCAAAGGTGCACCCGAACGTCCTAACTGAGCCACAGCTAAGCCTGAACTCATCATCAATACTACAATAGAAAACGCCAAGATTGTACTGCTTCTCAATGCTCTCTTGGCACCCATACTCTTCTCCACCATATACATCCGTGACTCTACCCCTATAATGGACATAGGGTTAGAAATACCATCTTTGAATTCTGTTATACCATAAATCAAGCCATTGAATACCATTTCTAGCCATAAATCTCAATTTATTTTATCAATTATCTAATTCTACCGAATTACGAGAAAAAGCGGTCATACGATGACAATTTCCACCGTTCAAAGGCGAGGGCTTGAAGAAAGAGGGGCGCACGCCACACACCATGACAGGTCGCGACGGCTCAACATGGCAGCCTACTGCATATCGTACCCACACGCTAGGGGAAATCGCCGGAAATGGTGCGGATTTAGTAGATACCGACGTAACCGTTGCAGGTTACGCAGAAGCAGTTCGTGGCCGCGGTGCCATTTGTTTTCTGATGCTAAGAGACGGCACCGGCCATCTCCAAGCATTTCTCAAAAAGGACAGCATGGATGAAGACACTTTCACAGAAATTCAATCTGCCAACCGTGAAAGCATCATCCAAGTTACTGGCACGGTAGCACAAAAGCGACCATCTAAGGTGAAGGAAGGGGAGCCAACACCACCACCTGAATACGAAATTCAAGTCAGCGGCGCAACAATTCTCGCCATGGCTGAAGCACCAATGCCAATGGGTGTAACCGACAAAGTCCATGTTAAGCTACCAACTCGTTTGGACAATCGCCACATCGATTTACGTCGCAGTCACATCAACGCTATGTTTCAGATACGCTCAAAAGTTCTCCAGTATGGTCGTGAACACCTAATTACTGAAGGATTCAATGAGATGAACTCGCCAAAAATTATCGCTAGTGCGTCTGAAGGTGGAACTAATCTCTTCCCAATAAAATATTTTGAGACTGATGCTTATCTAAGCCAAAGTCCGCAGTTATACAAGCAACTCGCAATCCTTGGTGGATTAGAGCGTGTTTTTGAGGTCGGGCCTGCATTTAGAGCAGAAGAGCATGATACTTACCGCCACCTAAACGAATTCATTTCCTTCGATATTGAGATGGCATTCGCAAATGATGATGACGTGATGGCGGTACAAGAAAGAATGATTCAGCACATCTGGAAAAGTGTTGCAGAAAATGACCAAAATCTGATTGACATGATCAATGAATGGCGAGCCGAGCAAGAACCCCCCCTCTCCCCAGTGACTGTTGAAGTGCCAACCCTCCCATTCCCTCGTGTAGAGTATAGTGAAGCGATTGAGATTATCCAAAATGCTGGAGTCAACATTGAATGGGGCGCAGATATTGAGGCGCAACACGCTGATATGATTGCAGCAAAATACCCTGGATTTTACTTCTTACCAAGATGGCCAATGGCGATGAAACCATTCTACATTTACCACAATGCTGACGAGAAAGGGCCAAACGGTGGTCAACTAAGCCGTGGTTTTGACTTGAATTATGGCCGCGATGAAATGACTAGCGGTGGACAGCGTGAGCATCGTGTAGATGTTCTGATTCAAAACCTAGAAAATATGGGATTAGACCCTGCAGATTTCACCTTTTACACAGATGGATTCCGCTTTGGGGCACCACCCCACGCAGGGTGGGGACTTGGAGTTGCAAGACTTCTGATGGTATTGACCGGAGCAGGCAATGTGAGGGAAGTAGTTCTCTTCCCAAGAGACCGAAGTCGAGTCACCCCCTGATTACAGGACAGTGGTCAATTGACTCCAGAGAATTCCAAGAAAGTCTGGGCCTATATTCAAGAAGCTGGAGACAAACTGGTTGGGAAACTCCCACCTTCTCACCGCCATCCAAGTGGCAGAAATTCGTATGCCCATGTTGCAATCTGTGTCAGGTCCAAGTTCGGTCAATCGTACAAGGATTTACCCGATGAACAAATTGATGAGGTAATGGAGTACATCGATTATCTCGTTGAGAATCCTTCTTGATGTGTTGAAATAACACACGAGAATATCATTGACAGTAGTATGTTGTCAAAATGTGGGTTGTTCTATTCGGTGTAAGCATTAAGTGTTGAATGGAAATGGGTTGAACTATGAAATTGATGGGTATCCAAATTCCGTTCACAAATCAAGATTATCACCCCTTCCAGTGGTTTAACGGCCCTGACACTATCAAAATTGATGCTGGGATATCAAAGATATCTTTCACCCAATCCTCGTCTTTCTTTGGTAATTTTATGAGGATTGTAATCGGTATATTCCTCTTCGGAATTGGCTTCATGTTCATTCTCGGATCCGCCTGGGTTATCG
>DUDF01000073.1 GCA_012959435.1 Candidatus Poseidoniales archaeon | reverse complement strand
GAATGGGCAATGGGAACCGGCCAAAACTTTTCAGGAGATTTACAACGTTTCAACCTTGAAGAAAACTTAGTCCACATCACATATGGTGATGTTGTTGTTTGCCAAGGTGAGAAAGAATTTGGTATTCTAAGCGGCGATGATATTTGCTATAGACTGGCAACTGAACTTGATGCTACCCACATGATATTTGCCATGGGCGGGGCCCCAGGGGTTATGTCCTTACCACCTTCTGAGCCTAGTGCAGAACTAATCCCACTGTGGACACAAAATAAACAATTTGAAGGGGAACATCGATCAGATATTGATGTCACAGGTGGTATTCATCTCAAACTCAATGTGGCTGAAAAAATTTCCAAACATGTGCCAATGGTTTGGATTATTGATGGAGAAATTCCAGGACGTATTGTTGAAATTGCCCTAAACGGTGAAACATACGGCACAAGGATAATTTCAGAATCTCCGTAGGAGATTGTACCATCTCGTTATAGAGGAAAAACCCTTCAGATAAGATAGTTGGTGAGGCGATGAGTGAGAACAGTCCGTCACTTAGCGATGAATATGACGGCACCCAGAGCAAAATGATGGGCGAAATGGTAATCCTTGTTGATGAAAATGACAAACAAATAGGTTCCATGTCTAAAGTAGACAGCCACTTAGGTGAAGGTTTCCTTCACCGTGCTTTTAGTGTATTGTTGTTCAATTCTTCTCAAGAAATGTTGATTCATAAGCGTGCAGACACCAAGATTACATTCCCATCAGTGTGGGCTAATTCATGCTGTAGCCACCCCCTTGATGTTGAGGGAGAAACTGAAATGGAGGGTGATCTTGGAGTAAAACGTGCTGCAATACGTAAGATGAAGCAAGAACTTGGTATCTCTGCCGACCAGTTACCAATTGACGATTTCCATCTAATTACAAGAATGCATTATAGAGCACGTGCGGATGAAAAATGGATTGAACATGAATTAGATCACATTCTATTAATTCAAGCAGATGTAGAATTGGATATTAACCCAAATGAGATTTCAGAAATCCGTTGGGTAAATCAATCACAAATAGAGGATTTAATCACTAATTCACCAAATAATGGTGAGATTATCGCTCCTTGGTTCAATGAAATATATTCGCGTTTTGCCTCTCAATGGTGGGGTCATCTTGATGAGGTGAGTTCACTTCAGGAAGATGTGGTTCATCATATTGGGGATGTAAGTACCAACGACCAAGTATCCTTACTTGATGCGTTAAAGGGCCACACAACGGAAGTAGAAAGTAGAATAGTTACTGCTCTCGAAAAATCAAACCATGAACGTTTGAGAAAAGCCATGATGCACCTTATTGAAGGCGGAGGAAAACGGCTTCGTGCAATTTTACCTTGGTTAGTTGCAGATGCTTGTGGTGGCGCCTCTGATTCACTGTATGACTTAGGAGCTGCAATAGAAATCATCCATAATTTCACCCTTGTCCACGATGATATCATGGATAATGACGAATTAAGAAGGGGTAGAGATGCAGTACACATTGCATACGACATGCCTACTGCAATCAATGCTGGAGATGCAATGCTGGCGGTGTCGTTCGAATTATTGAGTGAGGCTGACCAAATTTCCTCAGACAATTTCCGTTCTTTAGTTTCAATAATTGGTAAAATGGTTCGTAAGGTGTCTGAAGGTCAACAATTAGATATGGATTTTGAGAATAGAGATTCTGTCAGTGAAGAAGAATACTTGGCAATGATATCTGGAAAAACAGCCGCTATGTTCACCACCTGTGCTAGAACAGGTGCAATTCTTTCTGGAGCCGCCCCTGATGTGATTGAGAATCTAGCCGAATGGGGTGAAAAACTAGGCCTTTGCTTTCAATTAATGGATGATTTGATAGATGCTACAGGTGATAGCGAAACTCTTGGTAAACCTGCATGTAGTGATGTGGTAGAAGGAAAAAGAACTCTTATTGCAATACACGCATTGGGTTTGGACTCGAGTAAATTAGAAACATTCCATGATGTATTTGCCTCAGGAAATGACGACATACCCCGAGATAAGCTAGATAAAGTTCTCAATGAATTACAAGCATCAGGATCAATTGATTACGCTAAAAATAGAGCGATGGGTTTTCACCAACAGGCTCATTCTTGTTTGGATAAACTTCCAGATTCTCCAGCATTGTCAATCCTTAGACAATTGACTGACTGGCAACTCATCAGAATATCGTGAGTTTTTTGCAATTCAATGATTGCAAAATTAACCAAGATGTCACTCAATCTGAATAGTATGTTTCACCAGGTATTTCTGGTTTCATACCCTTGCGTTGGCGGATCTCTCCAACCACCTTCTCAAGTAATGACCTTGGCAACTCTTCGAACCCACAATTTTCAGAATTCCAAACTGCCCTACCTTGGCTAGCAGCACGAATATCGTTCGAAAATCCAAAGGTTTCAGCAACTGGAACTTTACCAATTACTGTAGTGATTTCGCCATCAGATGGCATATCCTCAATTTCACCACGACGTTGTGTGATTTCTCTTGTGACGCCACCTAACCAATCATTTGGTACAGAAACATGCATCTTCTGTATCGGCTCCATGAGTGCCGTATTTGCTCTCACTAGAGCACCTTTGATGGCATTTCTCATTGCTGGAATAGTTTGAGCAGGGCCACGGTGGATTGCATCTTCGTGAAGTTTAGCATCCTTGAGTTTTACCATAACGCTCATCAATGGTTCTTCAGCAATCGGTCCTTTCTTGCACACTTCATTGAATGCTTCAATTAGCAATTCTTTTGTTTCGTGAAGATACTGGATACCTTTCGTGTCATTGACCAACACATTAGTTCCGTTGATTGCATAGGTCTTACGCATCATGTCTTTATCCATGCCGTATTCAGCGAATTTCCGACCCAATTCCTTGGCATCATTTGGCCGAATGGTTCCAGAACCAATATCACCTAGACGGAGTGCATCTACTACTTTTTCAGGAAGTTGTTCAACTTCGATGTAAAATCTGTTATGGCGGTTAGGAGATTTCCCTTCAAATGCTCGGCCATGGTTATTTCCAGAAGTTGTTTCGCGATAAACAACAATCGGTTCAGATACTGAGACTTTGATTCCTTGTTCCTCCTCAATTCTGTAAGTTGTAATCTCTAGATGAAGTTCACCCATGCCTGCAAGCAGTGCTTCACCGGTTTCTGCATTAGTAGTAACTTGTAATGAAGCGTCTGCTTTTGCAAGTGAACGAAGTGCGTCAATGAATTTTGGCAAATCTTTCATAGATTTAGGTTCAACTGCGACTGTAACCACTGGTTCTGAGTAATGTCTGATTGGCTCAAAAGGAATGATGTCTTTATCGCGTGCAACTGTAACACCCGCTGCAGCCGAACGGATGCCTGTTAGAGCAGCAATATTTCCTGCAACAATCTCAGGGATTGAGATACGATCGCCACCAACCATCATACTGACCTGCTGGACTCTTTCGGCTTTACTGCCCCCAATAGCCCACAAACTTTCACCGTGAACAATTGTTCCAGAGTATAGGCGCCCAACAGCTACTTCACCAGCATGTGGGTCCATCCAAATCTTGGTAATCATGAGTGCAAGTGGACCTTTTGGGTCACAATTAATCATTGCTTGACCTAATTCAGATTCAGTATCACCATTCCAAATATTAGGAATACGATATGGTTGTGCGATAATTGGGCTAGGTAGTTGGGTAACAGCCATATCTAAAAGCACCTCATGTACAGGAGCCAGCTTTGCTAATTCTTTTTGTTCCTCGTTATTACAATACTCGAAAATTTGGGTGAAATTTATTCCAGATTTTTTCATGTAAGGTACAGTAATACCCCAGTTGTGGTAAGCTGAACCAAAGGCTACAGTTCCATCCATTACGCTGACTTGCCATTCTTTTTTGTACTCGTCTGGCGCGAATTGCTTGATGAGTTTGTTAACACGTGTAATTTGTTCTTCAAAACGTGCCATCATGTCTTCAGGTGTAACTTGAAGTTCATTGATCAAACGGTCCACTTTGTTAATGAACAGTACTGGCTTCACCTTTTCTTTGAGTGCTTGACGCACGACAGTTTCAGTTTGTGGCATTGCACCTTCAACAGCGCATGTTAGGATAAAGCATCCATCTACTGCGCGCATTGCCCTAGTAACGTCACCACCGAAATCAACGTGACCAGGCGTATCAATCAAATTGATGAGGTAATCTGTACCTTCAATTGCGTGAACCATAGAAGCTGATGCAGCATTAATGGTAATTCCTCTAGCCGCTTCCTGTTCATCAAAGTCAAGAACCCTGCTTTTCCCAGCTAGCTCCTCACTCATCATACCAGCACCAGCAATCAAATTATCTGAAAGAGTGGTTTTTCCATGGTCAATGTGAGCAGCAATGCAGAGGTTTCGAATCCTATCTCTATCGTGCATCACTTCAGTTGCTTTTGCGATGTTGTCTTCTTTTCGTCCCATCTGTCTTCACCTTCGGTGAAGCCGCCGACCTAACATCGGTTCATAAAGGCCACCACCCCAGTTATTTGGTAAAAGTAACAACCAATCAATAAGAAGCCATTGCCAGAACTCAGGCACCCGCATGAACAGAGGGGTGCATCATCTCATCTAGAAGTGTTTGAAACTCTTTGTTAATTGTGATAATTTTATCTTTTGTTTGAGCAATTTGTTCGACGATAATTTTACGTGCGTTTGAACTTGATTTCCTTAATTGTGCTCGTTTTTCATCTAAATATCTCACCGATTCCCGCATCGCCGAAATACATTCATCACTACGTGATTCAAATATATTCATTGTATTATCATTGTGATTATGTTCGGATTGATTTGCAATTTTGGAAAATGAAGTCCTCATTTTAGCCGTCTTAATTGATGATTTCGGAGTTTTTTTCAGATTGGAATTAAATTTCACTAGAGACCAAGCCCTAATCCACCACTTTGAAGGGTCCCACTGCCACCATCTAATTCCATTACGATAATCAGCTTGAAAGGCGTGGTGAAAGTTATGGTAACCTTCTCCAAATGTGAAGAAAGCAAGCCAAAGAGAATCCTTGCTACTATTGCTCGTAGTATAGGATTGTTTACCCCATACATGTGCTGCAGAATTTATCAAGAATGTGCCGTGGTGTACGAATACTGTTCGAACTAACCCCCCCCAAACAAATCCACCAATAGCGGTTGGTATTCCACCAATAGCATAGCCAACTATTGCTGGGGCTATCATGCCGACCAAAAAGCCGATTGAAAAAATGAAACGATGTTGTAATCTTACAACCCAATCTTTCTGTAAATCTCTAACATTCGAATAGTCTACTTTACCATCTTCCTCATCAACCAATATCCAGATGAAATGACTCCACCAAAAACCTCTGGTCGCATTATACGGGTCACCATCTTGGTCAGTTTCTTTGTGGTGCCTACGATGATCACTACACCATTCTAATATTGAATTTTGAAAAGCACCTGCTCCAAATAGGGCATACATAATTCTTAGAGGTAAAACCGCTTGATGACTCCGGTGAGAGAATAATCTGTGGTAACCAACAGTAATAGATAGCCCACAAGCAAAATACCAAATGAAAAAAATACTAAATTCAACCCAAGTGATACCATATGTCACGCCATGCCATATTGAACCGATAAGTGCTAATATCGGTGTTATAATAAGAAAAATCACATTTATCCAATTCAACTTTATTGGCTTTGAATTATCAATCGTATCGGACATATCATCACTATATCCTTTCTTAGTAATTTATATGTCAATGTATTAACCCTATTAACTTCAAGGAACTAATCACTCAGTCAAAGTGATTTCATTAAGTGAAATAGTCAACCAAGATTAGCGCGCAGATGCTGCAATTCTCTCAACTTCTTCTTTCTTACCAATAGCGTATGATGTGACGTCTCCATTCGCTGCTTTGGAAATCTCAGTTACGATACCTTCTTTGAGCGTTCGAGTGCTCTTACGAGTTGCTTGAGTGGAACCTGTGGCCAAATGCCTGATGGCAACATCAATTCGGCGCATTGGCGCACTGTCAACTGCTTTTGGCTGGCTAACTGCTCCGAATTTAATTCGAGTAATCTCTTCCATTGGTGCTGAATTTGCTAATGCGTCTACAAACACTTGTAGAGGATTAGTATCATCTCTTTGTGCAATGTGGTCTAAAGCTTCTTCAAATGCTTTTGTAGCGGTGATCTTCTTACCAGTATACTTACCAGTTCTCATCAATCCGTTAATAAATCTCTCAACAATTGATAACTTGCTCTTTCCAAACCAAGCGTTAGCGTGGCGACCTCCTGTGTGAGGGACACCTACTGTCTTGAGATTGATGTAAGGTGCAATACCTGGGTCTTCACAAGATACAGTAGTTGCATCCCATTTGTTGAACACAAGAGTACCAATTCCTGCAATTGGTGCCTCGTTTACCTCCTTCTCCTCAGAAGGTTCTTCCTCAACTTGTTCCTCAACTTCATCACTCATTATTTCACCTCAGCGGATTGGCTTCTCTTTACGGCCTCTAACCATTTCATCAAGCGAGACTCCATTGACTTTGATTACCTTGAATCGAACTCCAGGGATATCTCCGTAAGAACGGCCCATGCGTCCGCCAATACCCTCTACCATGACTTCATCATGCTCATCAATGAAATTGATTGCACCATCACCGGGTGCGAACGCAGTCAGCTTGTTTCCAGTTCGGATTAAACTAATCTTTACTGCTTTACGAATACCAGAATTTGGTTGCTTAGCTTCAATTCCAACCTTCTCAATAACAATGCCTTTTGCTTGAGCAGAACCACCCAAAGGGTCAGACTTTTGTTTGAGCTTGAGAACTCGCTTTTTGTAACCACGGTCCTTCCAGCGAAAACGCTGTCTGTCCCGCTTCATTTTCGCACCTGAAAAGAGTCCTCTACCCATGGTTACACCTTGAAGCAAGCCGCCGACTTACCCCGCGTATATGAGGGCATCGGCATTCAATCCTTAGACATAGCCGCAGGGTAGCGATTCTCACCCCATTCAATTATGCGCCCCCAACCTTCAAGCGATGTATCTAAGTCGCCATCACAATGGCATTCAGAGACCATCTTGATGGGGCCGTCAAGATTGACACGACAAACCCAATCAATGAGATGAGATTACAAATTGAATCACACCCAACCGAAGCCATAATATTCACCAGTGTTGATGGAGCAGACGGCCATTCAGCCGCTGCAAATGTATGCCTAAGAGAGAATATGACTAACCGTTTTGGCATTCAACCAGCCGAACTATTGACCACTCTTGAATGGGCTATGAATAACCGTTCAGACCCAATTAAGTGTGAAGGGAATGCGCCAGTAATGGAGAATTCCATCGAACCTGTAGACTTAGGGAAATTACCAATCCCACATCATTATCCCCAAGATAGGGGGCGTTACATGTCAGCTAGCATTATCATAGCCGAACATGAGGGGAAACGCAATGTTTCCTTCCACCGCCAATTTGTTAGGGATAAAAATCACCTTGTTGCGAGATTAGTTCCAAGACACCTTAAAACAATGGTAGATGAAGCGAGATCACAAGGTGATAGTGTAAATATTGCTATCGTTAACGGGGCAGATCCATGCCTTCTATTAGCAGCGGCAATGTCATTCAACGAACCGATTGATGAGTTGACCGTAGCATCGTCTTTGTATCAAAAATTCTATGGTGAACCAATGCAAGTCACCACATTGGAAAATGGAGTAACAGTACCAGCAGATGCTGAATATGCCATGTGTGCAACCATTACCACCGAAGATGATGATGAAGGACCTTACATTGACATTACCGGCACAATTGATGACATACGTAAACAACCAGTCATTCAAGTTCATTCTATCCACCATCGGAATAAACCTGTATTCCATGCAATATTACCAGGTCTAGCAGAACATCATGCACTAATGGGGCTCCCGCGCGCACCGACAATTTTCTCTAGTGTCTCAAAAGTGTGTGACTGCCGGGACGTGGTCATGACATCTGGCGGGTCGGGTTGGCTCGCAGCAGTTGTTCAGATAGTACCCCAATCAGTTGAAGACGCTAAAAACGCAATAATGGCAGCATTTAGTGGGCACCCATCTATGAAAGCAGTAACTATTGTTGATACTGATATTAATCCAGCAGACCCAGTAAGAGTAGAATGGGCTTTGATGACTAGGTGGCAACCAGATAAGGACACAGTAATCCTCAGTAACCAGCGAGGCAGTAGCCTTGACCCTACTAGAACTGAAGATGGATTGACTTCCAAAATTGGTTATGATGCCACCATCCCATTTGGCAGCGAAAAGAAACCATTTACATCAGTGCTATAGGGCACTCAATAATTGGGAAACTTCAATGGGGCCAACCATTAGAGCAGGTCATGGCGAATAGTAGTGGCTCCTCATTACAACATCCCCGTCGTAGTCTTGGGAATAGGCATCGTTCACAAGCAAAAAAGTTCCTTGCATTAGCTCAAAAAACCCCAGAAATATCCATTCAGAACTTAAAATGGGCTGAACAGAGTGCGCGCCAAGCAGTCCTCCATGATTTTACTCACGAAGAAAATTGGCGTATACTTGCCGAAATCAAAACCTTAGCAAAAGATGAAATCGGATTAAGAGCCGTTTTAGAAGACCTATTTGCTGTTTTAGGCAGAGACCCTGAACATCTGCAACAACTTGTAGAAGTCAACATGCTTGAACACGGTTTCTCTTTATTATCAGCATCGCTTACAGCAGACCCTCTTGACCCCGATTATTGGGAGCAATTAATTACCCCAGAGTTTCTAAAGGAATTAGAAAACAGATTTTTCCACTTAGATTTAAGCGACCCAAGAGCTAATGTCTTATTTGGAAGAAGATTAGAAAGGGTCAGAACAATAGATGAAGAATTATTTATCCTCCTAGTCAGAAAATTACTCGCTCAAAGACCATACAATCATGAAGCCTGGATAGAACTGGGCCACCTACATGAGAAGAGACTGGAATATGACGAAGCATGGTTTTGTTATGATCAAGCACAAACACATTTCCCTCAAATGACTCCAAGGGATAAGTTCCGTTCTCGTATGGAGAATCGACTAGACAGTGATAAAGAAAAGTGGGCCAAACCAGACAGCAATAGCCGAGTTAAATTCCTGAAAAGAATGGAAATCTTAGCCCTCAAAGTAGCAACTCCAACGGTTAGTAAACCTAAGTTAGCATCTGATGAGGAAGAAAAACTCGGAGATGAAGAAGAAAATATTCGAAGTTTATTGCATAATCAAGAATATTCATCCGCATTCTTCCTAGCTAGAAGATTAGTAACGAGTGGTGAGGGATGGGCAATACCATATCTAGAACAGGCCCAAGACCACCTTACTGATTCAACATAGCGAGGACTGTTTGGTCTGTTAACTCACCTGATTCTACTATCTTAATGCTAAATTTATCAAAGCCAAGTTCTCTTTCTGCTTCCAATAATACAGCAATATCTGGCCTAGGTCCCCCTTCAAACCCAAGGTCCCAGTTATCAGTACACCATTCTACAACTTCTTTTAGATCCTCAGGATGTGCACAACAAGGTGGATTCTGTCCAAGTTCCCGAGGACTTGATTCGCTCACTACTTCCGACATTCTAGTTGCAGATTCATCAATATTAGTGAGGCTTAAATCCATCCAAATTAACGCTGATTGATGTGCAGACTCTAGCATTTTATTATTTGAACATGCTTTGAATGCAACCCAGGCATGCCGTTGGCTTGATACATAATCCCCAAGTTCAAACAGAATGCATGATATTTGCAATCTACTAGTAGCAATTATTGGTTCCTTATGCGGGCCTTCTCTATTAATATCGGAAAGAATGGCTAATGCCATAATTCCTTCATTTCGTGATGTGTGCCATTCAGCCAGGTTTAGGGTCGCAACTCCGTGTGCAATGCTTCCTTCCTCGAGCGCTTTCAGTCGCTCCATGGCCCAGCGTAAATCTACTCCTGCCTCTTCTTCTTCACCAGCAGTGAATCGTAATAGTCCCCATTCCATACGTGAACGTGCCTCAAGAGTATGATTACGTTCTGTAGAACGGCGACTTGCTTCAACACTCTCTTTCAGAAAATCTTGAGCATTATCAAAATCATTATTCAATTGAGCGCGGCGGAAATTTATGAAAAAAGATTCAGCATCTGAAAGATAAGCATCCATTTTTGAACAAAATACATCATCTCCAGCAATAATTCCTGCCTCTGCTAATCCTAATTTATCATTGAATTCCTGTATTGTCCCTTCAGATAATGGTTCGACACAATGCATCTCATACAATTCGAACCCAGTAGGCATTTCAAACCCTCTTAATACCAGAAAGAGCAGAGATAAATCCTGAGCGGGCCGTAATGGTCGGAACATCCCCTGACCATCCTGCTGCTCCAGGATGCCCGCCTCCTTCGCCACCTAATGTTTCACATAATTCAGACATTATATTTCCAAGATGAATACCCTCGTTTACGGCAGATCTACTCGCTCTGCCGATTAATCTTGTTTCGTTTTCTGCTCTCCTGACTACCAATGCAACATCTGCACCGGCAGCTAAGAGTGAATGAGCCACAACTCCTTCATTGGTACTACCCAATGTGTGAATGAGGAACCATTCGCCTGCGTCAATTGATTCTAACCTAGAAAGTGCTTTTGCTATTGCCGTTTTTTGAGAATGGTTCAACTCATCCCGTTCTATAGATTCGATGAATGTGGCATAATCCAGTGAATATTTATCAATCAATTCCCCGGCTGCTATGAATGAACCACCATTTGCATGCTTAAACCGACCAGTGTCAGTTATGATTCCTGCCAACAATAAAGTTGCAGATTTATCATCCATTATCAAATCAAATTCTTGGGCATATCTATGGATTATTTCAGTAGTTGAACTTACATCCCAACAAACAATCAATTCAGCCTTTTCCCAATCACTCCCTCCTTGATGGTGGTCAATTACACACACAGGTACCTCTGAGGGGAATTGCAAGCCTGTTTGTGAGTATGAAGCGCAATCAACCACTATTATTCCTGCTAATGTACGTGGCCACATTGGTTTTTTTGAATCCATCAAATGAAATGAGCCACCAACATCCCCTAACACTCTTTTTGCAATCTTTGAAACATGTATCCCACAGGCTTTGGCGCATGGGCCTATCAGTGATGCAAGACAAACAGCAGAACCAATCGTATCCATATCGCCATTTTTATGGGAAACAATAGCAATTGCCCCCTCTGTTGACTTCTGTTTGACCCACTGATGTAACTGGGTGAGGTCATTATCTGACTTTGTCACTATGAACCCTCAAACTGTTTTACCATCTGATCGTACTGAGTTCGTAGAGTTTCTTCTTGAGTTGTTAATCTAAGTTCATGCTCTTTCAGAGTTGCAATCGTTTTCTCAATATCCTCTGACAATTTTTCTCTATCACTGACCTCTAAGAGAAGTGGTCCTGACTGGCGATAAACCGCTCTGTCTTCTTCTTGTGTAGATAGGTGCTCTAACGTGCCTTCCAATTCCTTAATTTGGCCTCCAACCGATGCTACTTGCTGTGCTGAACTCTGTAATTCTGCAACAACCATCTGCAATCTTTGTCGGATATCTTCTGTCACCATCTCAATCCCTCATATTCATCGGCTGCGGTTGACCTCAATAAGGGACTCGGACGCGGCTTGAATTGACCGAAGTGTAGTATTGAGTCTAGCCCTTAGATCAGAAATATTGTCTGCTGATACTTGCACAGCTAGAGATGACGAATGGATTTCAATGTCAACATCTTCGGTTGCTAAAGCAGCAGCCATTGAATTAACATCAACAGTTTGACTGAAAGTGAGAGTAGCACTACAGGCATCACTCTTCTTCGCTACCATCATCACCATCTCCCTCGGTGGTAATCTCTGCTAGTGGAGCATCTTCATCTTCTTCATTCAAAGCTCGCTCGTATTCAATCGCTGCATTCTGAGCTATCAATGCCATATCGGTTGCAGTTGCTCCTTCAACAGATCGGCGAACAATCCTATTATTTGCATCAGATGCACGAGTAAATGGT
Organism: Candidatus Poseidoniales archaeon; assembly: GCA_012959435.1. Lineage (GTDB taxonomy): Archaea > Thermoplasmatota > Poseidoniia > Poseidoniales > Thalassarchaeaceae > MGIIb-Q1. Next base: position 10,053 of record DUDF01000073.1, on the reverse strand, counting down.
TGCCATACTCCACCAGCAAATGTGTGGCCACACTTACGGCAAGCCCAAATCCCAGGGGATTCACGTCTAACCTTCTGATATTGGCACACGGGGCAAGAATATTCTCTCTTCACCTTTCGTAGTGCAGATGAGGCTCTTCGTCGAACACTAACACCGTATCTAGCTCCGAATCTTGCTTCGAGTCCTGCTTTCTTAGTTCGCTTTGCCATTCAAACACCTCACAATGAATCAACTATTTTTCTCAACTCTGAACATCGCTGCTTAGCCGCACCCATGATTTCTACAAATTCGCTCGCCGAGAACACTCCCTTTAATCCCTTCTGCAAAGAGTGGACATGGTCACCTTCTCCAAGTGTGATGTGAATCCTCTCATCGCCACCAACTTCCTCTTCTCTATTTGAATCGTAAACGAACCTGCCGCCTACTTTTTGGAAAGAGCACATTATTGGGGTTTTGTTGACGGGTAATTTCCTATCTTCACCAACATCAAAACGTTCACCCGGGAGGGTCGAATTGTGAAGGGCAGCAATCGCCGCTAATCCAAATGCATCGAATAAATTACCATCATCGCTGATCGCAAAACAATCAATAATTACTTGCCAAACTTTTTCACCTGGAATAATACACAAATCTTTGGTGTCAATACAACCAGATTCACGAATTCCACGGTCAACTACTCTGCCGATTTCAATGCTTTCTGGACTTGGTGGCCCTGGTTCTATGTGTCGTCCAGCCAATGGCCTCAATTCAGCACTTGTCATCAGTCCACCTTCATCAGGTCTGTCAGGATAAGGTGTTTGAAGTTGGAATTTGATACCGCAAAATACGATTGTATCTCCCATCTGTACTCTTGCACTACCTTCTGCACGTTCAAGAATTCCGACTTCCACAGAAAGGTCTCGACCTTCCCATTGTCCTCGGCCATCTGCTCTTTGGTCTCTTGATGCTAGTTCTGCAAGATGAGCGCGTAATAATTCAGGAACTAGGGGTTGAGCCATTATTGCCCACCCCCGTATTTATTCTCAATTGCTTCCTTCATTAATTTGTGAATACCAAGCGCTGCATCCATATTGTAATCCCAAGCCTCTTGGAATTCAGAAGGAGATAGGTCCCCATCCATTTGTAGGAAAACAAGTTCCCCACTGTTTGGAAGTATACCCATTGGTAAATCCGCTGCACCGTAATTATCCTCTTCCTTATTTAGGTCACAGACTACAATTCCGTTGATTTTCCCGCTTGCCACGCTGACTACCATGTCAGTCATTGGTATACCAGCATCTGCTAGAGCAAGTGATGCCGCAGTTAATCCAACACAACGTGTCCCTGCTTCTGCACAAATGACTTCGATTTCAACTCGTATTTTGCTACGTGGGTAAAGTTCCAGTAAAACAACAGATTCCAAAGCATCTGATGTTACTTTGCTAATCTCACGACTGCGCCTGTTAAAACCAGGACGGAATCGGTCTGTAGTTGAGAAAGGAGCCATGTTGTAGCGCACATCAAGAACTGCTCGCTCTTGGCGCTGAATCTTCCTAGGATGTGCCTCCATTGGGCCATAAACTGAAGCTATTACGTAGTTAGTACCCCAGCGCATGCTAGCTGAGCCATCTGCAACTGGAACTACCCCTAGTTCAATTTCTATTGGTCGTATATCTCCTGCTTTCCGGCCATCTACTCGATTGCCATTCTCATCTATCATTTGGACGTCGCCGTATCCCATCTTCATCACTCTCCATTTCCGTTTGCTAGTTGGCCTGCAATAGCATCAGCCAATTCTGTGGAATGTTCATTTTCTCGTACGAATGCTAGTGCATCTCGTACTATTCTAATTCCCTCTGGTTCTCCATCAACCCAAATTCTACCATTTGCACCTAAAATTATTCTGCAATTACTAGCATCCTTTAGTTGGTTAATGATAGCATTAGAACCACTAGAAATGGTTCCTACAAGGTGAGGGGGTATTGTATCAACGAATCCGGAGTTAACCTTTCTTAACCCCATTCCTTTCATTGTTATTACTGAAGAATGGGCCTCATCCACTTCCTGGACGCGGCACAAAATTGTGGTTCCTACGTCCATTGCATCACGGGTTCCGCCGTACTCGATCTTCATAGGAGCAAGACTCATCGGGAGAATCGCATTGAAGGGTGCATTCAGGTCAATAAACCAAATGTTAGACCTCATACCTTCAATGTATCCAATTACTAAATCCCCAGGTCTAGGGAAGTAAGCAGTGTGTATGGGTGTAATTGAAACTTCACCAGATTTTACAACTAAATAACCAAGTTTAGTTGCTATCAATTCACCGTTCAATTTTATGACACCGTGACCAAGTCGGTCACTTGTATCTGAACTAATTTTATCGCCGGGTATCACTAGGCTGCCGGATGCAGCCAAAGTGCGCCCATCCGAGGCGCCACTACTACTCATATTTCTTCTCCGAGCCGGCCGACCGGACTATCCTCTATAACCGTTGCATAGTAAAAGAGTAATTGTATTGGTTCACTTCAACTCTTTTACCACAACATCCGAGGCTCTTTTCCCCACTTTAGCGATGTAATCATTTTTCATCCCAGCAGGTATCTCTACTGTGAATGCCCAATCACCATTAGGCAACCAATCTTCACGAAGAACATCTTCACGAACCAAAGCAAAAACCGAACCATAATTGGTCCCTCCAACTTTGAATGCTAACTTAACTGTCGTGAACGAAATGGGAATTAGTTCTCTTATCATTGCGACTGCATCTTTTACTTGCTTTTCAACTGATTTGAATGGGTCAGCCTTGAATCTAGCTTCAATAAGAGCATTCTCTACTCTCTGAGGTGGGTGTGGGAGTTTCGTTTGAGGGTCAATTCCCAGCATACAAATGTCAGCAATAACTTGCCTTGTTTTTTCCTGAATCATCTTTTTTCGTTGGTCAGTAGTAAGTTGAATACTCCCCTCTAGGATGATTTTTTCCACACATGGTGCCAATTCTGTAGTCCCAAACACGCCTTCCAACTTGTCACTAGTGGGTCTCTCTCCATTCTTGACATCATGCCAAACCTCGTCGGTTGCCAATAAATCATCTAATTCCACACTGCTTTGGTCATCTTTCCATTGGTGAACCAAATTGGGATCAACCAACACCTCATACCGCTTGCCACCTTTCTCAAGTCGCGCGATTACGGCGTCATCCATACTGACCATGAGGTGCCCTCCAAATTAAGCGAGAAGGGAGGATGCGCATAGCACCTTCGCACTAATCATTCTTCTTTTGCTGGTAATTTGTCAATGTGACCAATGGTCTCATCTTTGCCCATCAATCGGAAACCATCTTTGTCAAGTACAGCAATCTGAACAGCATTCTTGTTCAGGTCTTCTTCCATAGATGAACGAAGTGCTTCTAATCCTAGTTTTACTGCTGCATTTTGAGTCATGTTCTTCTTCCATTTCTTCTCAAAATATTCAACAACTGAATTTCGGCCTCTACCGACCGCACCTGCGTGATAGGATTGGTACGCACCACTTGGGTCCGTTTCGTATAGATGAATGCCGTTGTCATCCACTCCGGCAATCAAAAGTGCTGTTCCAAATGGCCTAGTCCCACCATACTGTGTGAATGATTGCTTGAAATTGCAGATTTTCTTGGTCAGAATATCTACTGGCACTTTATCACTATAAGTAATTCGATTAATCTGACATTCTGCACGAGCCCTTGCAACTAATTGTCTTGCATCAGCTACAAGACCTGATGTTGCAAACCCGATGTGATCATCAATTTTGTAGACTTTATCAATGGATTCAGGGATAATTAATCGACTAGCAATCCGCTTGTCAACAATCAATAATACCCCACCGCGATACTTCAATCCAACTGTTGTAGTACCTCTTTTTACCGATTCTCTTGCATATTCAACTTGAAACAATCGGCCATCAGGGCTGAATGTTGTGATTCCGTGGTCGTATCCTCTTCCGCTTGGTTGCATCATCTCACCTAAGTCCGGCTGTTGGACGGACTCTTATGAACCTTGAGAACCAAGTGCACCAATCTAAAGCATCGCCCACTTCTTTTTACCCACTACATCATGCGGCACTCATGCGAGTCATTGTGCTGTCATCTGGAGGTAAAGATTCGTGTTACTCAGTTTGGTGGGCTTTGATGAAAGGTTGGGATGTCGCTGGTATCGTCACCATCAATATTACTGGAGATGATTCAATGATGTTCCAAGTGCCAGCAACTTCAATTGCAGGGTTACAAGCAAGTTCAGGTGGCATCCCATGGTTACAAATTGATGTGAGTGGAGATGAAAATACTGAAATCACAGAACTTGAATCCAATTTAAAACAAATCATTGAAGGTGAAAATATCCCCGTCCCAGACCAGAATTGGACCAAGCAAGAAATTTCAACAATTTTCAACTACAGGTTGAATCTTACCGAACCCATAGCAAAACTTGTGCCAAAGAAAAACATAGATGCCATTGTAACTGGTGCCTTACGAAGTGATTACCAAAAAACTAGAATTGAACAGATGGCACAACGGCTTGGGGTCAAATCTTTTTGCCCACTATGGCACCACAATTCAGTGAATCATATGCGAGACCTTGTTCATCACGGATTTGAATTATTATTTAGTTCAGTTTCTTGTGATGGTTTAGATCAAAATTGGATTGGCAAAACACTTGATAGAAATAATTTGAAAGAATTAGAGTTACTGGCTAAACAACATCGTTTTTCAATTGATGGAGAGGGTGGTGAATTTGAAACCACCGTACTAAAAAGTCCATGGATGAATAAAAAAATATCCATAAATGGAGATACAGTGTGGTCCGGTCAACGAGGTCATTTATTGATTAGAGACGTTACCTTTGCTGAGTAATGTGGGCGTTATCCTCAAACCAAAGCCCCCTCTCGGCCGGGTTGAGGATACCTCTATGCCACTCTGCCCACTCGATTATCGATATGGCCGCGACCCTGTCAAAGACATATGGACTGACCTTGGTCGCCACTCTCGACAACTAGAAGTTGAACGAGCATTAATTTGGGCGCATAAAGAACTTGGAAAAGTCTCACAAGCAGATTATGATGTGATTGCAGCAATCTCTAACCCTGAAAGTGTTACTAAAGAAAGGGTAGAGGAAATAGAGGCTGAAACACGACACGACATAATGGCACTCACTAAAGCAATGGCAGAGCAAGCTGGTGAAGCCGGCTGGTGCATCCATCTTGGCGCTACATCTAACGATATTGTCGACACAGCAGTAGCGTTACAAATTAGGGATTCAGTTGAACAACAAACCCAAGTTCTGTCAACATTAATTTCAACAATTGCTGATTTAGCAGAAAGAGAAAGGGACACCGTTTGCATTGGCCGCACTCACGGACAAGCAGCCGTCCCAATCACTTTCGGATTGAAGGTGGCGGTTTGGGTAGATGAATTTAGGCGACATCTTATTCGACTTCAGGAACTTACTCCAAGAGTATGCGTTGGTAAATTTTTAGGCGCAGTTGGAACCGGAGCAGCCCAAGGGGAAAACGCAAGAGAATTACAAGCACATATCATGGCCCACTTGGGTCTAGGCACCCCTCTAGTAACTACTCAAGTTGTAGGCCGTGACCGATATATTGAGTGGGTATCTTGGATGGCAAATGTAGCCACCAGTGTCGAAAAGGTATTGCAAGAGGTCCGAAATCTCCAACGTACCGAAATCGCAGAAGTTGGTGAATATTTTGATGTCGAGAAACAAGTTGGTTCCTCTACGATGGCTCACAAGCGCAACCCAATTACTGCTGAAAACGCCTGTGGGTTGGCTCGCGTAGTTCGAGCAATGATGTTACCCACATGGGAAAATGCACTACTTTGGCATGAACGGGATTTGGCTAATTCTAGTGCTGAAAGATTCACACTTTCACATTCAGTTGTTCTTTTGGACGATATTTTATCCAAATGTGATAGTGTATTGGGTAAACTAGTAGTTGACAAAGACAACATGTTACGCAATATCAATTCTCAAAATGGGTTAGTTATGGCTGAAAAAGTCATGATTGCTCTTGTTGATAATGGAATACCAAGAGATGAAGCCCATGAAGTACTTCGTTCTGCATCTATGGAATCACTAGAGAAAGGGGTGCACTTAGAAGACGTTTGTGCGATGACCCCAACTATAGCAGCAGTATTTGATGGAGATGAACTTCACGCATTGTTTGATCCAAACAGCCATCTTGGCGTATCTGGAGAATTAGTTGACGAAGCGGTAGCACTTGCCAGAGATGCCATCAAGTGATTAGCATCAATCCACCGAGCACTAATCCCGTGCACGTCGCAGTGATGACCAACAGTAGAATCATTGCTTGAGGACCATACTGGTTCTTGTCTAGCAAGGCAGTACCAATCAACCCATGAGTGCGTAATGCACCTCTTAAACCACCCTCAACTTCCTCAAATGCTGGAGGCGAACGACGAGGGATTCTCCCCCCATCCTGGTTACTACTCATAGGCACCCCACATAGTGAACGGTCATAGCGATTACCGAAGAATGTATGGTTTTCAAACAAGTATTCAAAAACCTCCAAACAAACCAAACACCGTGGCCCTCCCTGAATTACCCCCTATTACGCACTTGGCAGTAGGCGAAGGGTGTGGCGGTACTTCATTGGCGTTACAATATTCACGGGATACTTTGATTGATGGAGGAAGAGTGATTTGGGTTTGCGATAAATCACCAGACTCTGGCAGATTTAGCCAAATTCTTAGTGGTGTGAATGTTGTATCATTAGCAAAGTTCCACATGATGGAGTGTGGTGAAGCAATCGCTGGCGGGGTTCTAACTGCTGGCAAACTCGCTGAAAGATTGACCCCTCAATTATTCGTTGTCGACGATTGGACGCCGCGTACAGGACAACCAGATAGATTAGCAATTTCTGCAATTGAAACTATTTGTAAAATTCTTGAATCAACAAAATGTAAGTTACTGATTACTTCTGCCCTTTACAGTGATGCAAGCGGTGAAGAGGAATGGAAAACACGTGGGAAAAATTTACTGGAACAAATATCACCTGCTAATTGGCGATTAACAATTGCAGAAGGTGGTCTACAAAAAAGAATACTTCTTGTTGAGGATGAAACTATTCAACTTCAAATCAACGATGAAGGATTTAGTTGAGTATTAGTCCTCTTCGTATTCGATTCCTTGAGCTTCTGCTGCAGAAGCCAATAACTCGCCCATTTCATCAAGGGCGTCATCATCTGGTTCAGTAAATTGAGAGGGATCTTTTGCTTGGCCACCCAATTCATCATCGCCAGCAATAACTGGTGCATTATCAGCAATTATCGACTGTTGATTGCGCTTAATCATCTTCATAATGAAGTATAATAGGGCCCCTGAAGCCATAAGCAACAGAATATATGCTATTGATACTGTCTCAACCATGAGGCTCCGAGATGCCCTCTCCTCAATTATCCCTTCGCTTGCCGGCTCAGAGGTTTGGCCAAATGGCGGCGATTAGAACTGAGCGGCTCCACCCATTGATTGATTGATTCAAACCCAGTACTCAACCACACTGACACACCAGTATTACCGCATTGTTCACAACGTAATGGCTGTCCAATCCCCTGGCGGTATAATTTACCACCACATTGACAATTAGGGCGTGAGAGTTGGCGTGGCACCCCATCTGAACACATTAGTGACTCCAAATGGATTTCACTATTAGGAGAAATTAGTCCTCTCCATTTTACTAAATCCCCTACAACAAGAGATTTCAGTAATCTATTGACTTCCCCGCCTTGTTTGAATGCAACTAGGGTACAGTGTTTCTTTCCATCAAACACACCAAGGGATGCATGTCCCCCCTTTACTTCTCTAACTTTCGAGATTACCATTCCAGAGCATATATTCTGAATGTGGTCGTCTGTTGCCTGATTGCTTCGATGAACACGCATAGCAAATGCCTTTTCCACATCCTCATTCGACTGTAACCAATTATGTGCTTGCTCAGCAACTGAACTATCCTCTGACCTAATCCCATATAGAACAGGGCACGGGGTCCTAGGTGCAATTAGTGTATCGCCAGCATTGGGGTCTCGATTAAGAATCGTTTTAGGGAATTTATCAGACATTTCCCCAACTAACATACTCGGGACTTTACGAAAACTACCAATGTTATCAGCCGTTCTCCAAGCAGTGGCTTCCCAAGTCCAATCATTTTCTCCCCTCCAAGCAATTGCGCTTGATGCACCCACTAACCCTCTTGTGAGATGTGATAACTCTTGGCCTCCATCTTTTGACCAGAATCTAGCCGAAGAAATAGAAGATACTTCATTTACTCTATCACTAGGGTTAATATAACCTCTTACAGCATTCCAATACCATTCCTCTGGAAACCTAGTTTCATTAAAAACCAACACAGGGCTAGCAGACTCTGAGATTACGCTAGTTTGGGATGATTTAATTGAATTGTATTGATTTCTGAACCAATCATCAAGAATATCAATTAATCCATTTGGTGATGACCCTGTTTGAACTTCGGCAGAAAGGGCTGCATTGCCTCTTGTTCTCTCAGGTGCAAATGGCCATAATCGCACTAGGTTAGGATGGCCAATGACAGTGAAGTCACATTCTTCTAAATGGGTCAATAGAAGATGGAAATCCCAAGTAGTACACCCGCCATCAACGGAGTCGGTATCATCAAGGCCAATCCAAGCCATTGGTGCAGGGCGAGTGGCGGTAGCACTTGAGGGCGTCGTTTCAGAGAGTGTCGCCAGAATCGGAGAAATCAAGTACGCGTTCAATTACATCGCTGACACCAATTCTCTGGTCACAATGGAATGTTCGTACACCGTGATTCAATCCAGCTTTCATATCTGCAATTCGATCCCCAACCATGAAAGAATTACCTTCTTCCCTTGGGTTATAATCCACCCCATAGTCAAATTCCGAGATGCTTTTATCCATTTCAGTGGCATCAATAATTTGTCGACCTACTTGCAACATCCCAGGATTGCCCTTACGAGCCCAAGCATTACTCCAAGGAACATAAGGGCTGTATAGAATAACATCAAGATGCGCATCTGCATTGTCCTCAAGCAGGATTCTTTGAAGAGCAGAATTAACCTCAGCAAGTCTTTCATGGTCCCACAAACCTCTACCAACTGGTGATTGATTAGTAACTATGCAAATTCTAAATCCGGCGTTCCTTATTCTTGCAACAGCAGATGCTGCACCTGGTAAAACATCCAATTCATCAACTGAATTAATGTAATTTTCACTACCTACATTGAGGACCCCATCACGGTCAAGATATGCAATTTCACCACCCCATGTAAGGTTGTTAGGTAAGGGGGGGAATTCGGTCAAGTCAGTTAACCTAGACAAATGACGTGATGGTAGCATGTAAAATTCGCCTCATGAATGACTTGGAAGATCTCTTTCTAATTTTACCGCTTCCTTCACCATGTGATTAATAATGAGTTGTAAATCTTCAATTCTCTCCATTGAAGTAGTTTCACAAATGATAGCCACATCTACTATTTGTGCTAATTTACCTCCACCACCATTTTTGTAATCCCCTGTAATAGCGGCAGTCCTACAACCAATCTCCTTGGCTTTGGCCATACCATTCAATACATTCTCTGAATTACCAGAACCACTGTATCCAACTACTAAATCACCTGCTTTTGCCCAAGTACCAAGAGCGCCTGCAAAGATATTGGAATACCCTGTATCATTCGCCCAGGCTGTCAACGACGCAGTATTGTCTGTGTGACATACGGTCTTGACACCCAATTCTTTACTCCAGTCGCCGGCAGAATGAGAAGGGGTTGCTGCAGAACCACCATTTCCTATGAAATGGATTGTGCCACCGTTGTCCATTACAGAAAGGATTTCATTAGTAAATTGACGCAAATCGGCTTGATTAAGGGCATTTATTGCACCAATTAAATCGCCTTTATACGCCTCTAAAAATACTGAGAAGTCGTAGCTCTCCATGTCACCACTGACCAATCGCTGACGGACAGCCTATTTACGACTTGTTGAACCGCGACAATACAAAGAGGTGGCTTAAACC
>DUDF01000072.1:439-3683 GCA_012959435.1 Candidatus Poseidoniales archaeon | reverse complement strand
ATAAATCCATGCCATTATCAAGTTGGCTAGCGACATCATCAGTCCAGGAATCTTTGTTGACTCGGATACCATCTTCAAAAGTCCATCCATCCATCATTAGAAGTGGCATTATTGGATGGTAGTAAGGTGTAGTAGTCAATTCAACTTGACCTCTTTCCGCCAAAGCCGAATACATTGGTAACACATTAGCCAAATGTGCTTGTTGGGTTGCTAAAACAAATGACAAATCAGCTGGTGTATAGTCGCCATTCTGCTCATACAGTGATTTTAGTGTCTGATTGTAATGAGCAGGTCGACCGCCTGCAGCGGAATCCTCAATCGATTGATATTCACCTAATACATAGTCAGGAGAGAATTGGAACAGATACCAAAGCACTTGTAAATCAAGAAAATCTTGCGGTGATAACAGCGCATCATTCATGATAGTTGCTGGTTTCAGATTATGCAGTGTCATCCCATAAATTTCGGAATAGCGAGACGCGGCTGGGGACAGCCAACCTAACTCAGAATCTTCTGCTGATACATTGTAAATCCATCCTGAATTCCAAAATGATTGAAATTGCATTGTGTGTAACTCTAGTGAGGTGGCATTTGGATAGTCCGTTACAGTTCCATTCACATCCACTGGCCAGTGGCGACGAGCGAAGTCAGTATGAACATCAGCAGTCCCATCACGGTGATACTCAACGAGTTGTTCAACAAAGGATGGTACCAAATTATAGGTCACTTTTGTGCCGGGATGCTGGGCTAAAATACCGGGGGAATCAACGTATTCAGTCATTCCATGAACCCTTACCCAGGGCATCTCAATCATGCCAGTTAACTTGTTCTTGTAGTATGGTTGGTGTTGATGAAAAACTATTGCCAAGTTCAGGGCATCATCCATTTTCCCCACGGTTCCAGAAAAATCAACAACTGGAGTTTGTGCAGGTGTTTGTTCAACCGTACGGTCTGCAATCACGTAGGCATGCGTGAAGGTTTCGGCACCATCATTACTAGCGGAATTTTCAGATGGGAATGAAGTCCAAACATTTCCTTCATCCTGCCACTGCGCCCAAACAATAACTGCTAGGCTGGTGGGTGAACCAATGTTATTCCAAGGTATAGCAATCTCTGTATTTTTATTACCTGACCAGCCAACAAATGCTGAAACACCAGTCTGGTTGGCTGCAACCCATCCTGTACCATTGTAGGTTTGTAAAGAGAAATATGATGAATCTTCAACCACTAATGCGAAGTCTGCTGCAAACGGTAAAGTCTGTGAAAGAGACCACTCTTTTGACAGAGGGCTACCACCTTCTGTAGTATTCAGATAAATGAATAGGTCAGCCCCTTCATCTACACTTCCCCAATCGGTTTCTTGCCATGCAAAAAACAGATGACTTTCATTCCATGTCATTCTGAAAGGTACTGATGAATTTGAATCAATATCTATCAGCGTGTCAGAGTCCCATTCTGACAGGTTCCCATCAATTGTAATATCATCTGGTGTAGCAGCAGTACTGATGATACCAAGCAGTGGAGTCATCAGAAGTAAGAGTGCAATTGCAACTGAGTGGCGCTTCATCACATTTGGCAGTTGAAGGCACATCAAAACATTATGGTAGCAACGGCCGTAGGCCGTTTATGCGACAAGCAGGTATTCTCTGCCATCTCACCTCGCTTCCTTCGCAAACTTTGGGGGAAGATGCGCATCAATTTTGCAGGTTGCTTAGCGACATCGGTTGCGGCGTGTGGCAGATGTTACCACTGACTCCACCCGATGAGCACGGGTCTCCATACGCATCCCATTCGGCCTTTGCCATCTGGAATGGATTTCGTGACCCTGAAATGCATTATCGTTTGAATTATGAATCTGAAGAGGGCTGGATTGACAAAAATCGCCACTGGCTAGAGGACTACGCATTGTTTGAGGTTTTGAAATATCAGTTAGATGGCTTGCCATGGACGCAGTGGCCAGCGCCTCTTAGAAACCGAGAACCAGAGGCTATTAAGGAGATTATCGATGAGTTGTACGGATCAATAGGTAAGTGGATGGAAGAGCAATTCATCCTCAAAATCGATTGGGGCCAACTGCGTGATACCGCAAAGGAATGCGGGGTCAGCCTGTTCGGTGATTTACCATTCTTTGTTGCCCATGACTCAGCGGATGTTTGGGCAAATCAACATTTGTTCAAACTTGAGGCGAGTGGGGCACCCTCGGTAGTCGCAGGAGTTCCGCCTGATTACTTCTCACCAGATGGGCAAAAGTGGGGTACAGTACTGTACGATTGGGATGCTCACCGTGACGAAAATTTCGCTTGGTGGAAAGCACGCACTGCGCGGATGTTCGAGATGTTTGACCTAGTTAGAATAGACCATTTCCGCGCCTTAGATTCAGCATGGGAAATCCCGGCCCATCACCCAACTGCCAAGAATGGCCAGTGGGTTCAAGGCCCGCATACAGAACTTCTTGAGGCTATCCTTGAGGTTGCACCGGCGGGAAAAATAGTTGCCGAAGATTTAGGCATAATTCCCAAATCGGTTGTTGAATTGAGAAAGAAATACGGAATATCTGGTATGGCAGTCTTGCACTTTGCCAATGATGACGTTGACAATCCTCACAATCCCGAGAATCATACTGAGGACATGGTAGTCTATACCGGAACCCACGACAATGACACGACTACTGGCTGGGGGGGAAAACCAGTGCGGGATTTGATTCAAGAGGCTTTGAATTCACCTGCAACTCTCGCGATAATCCCTCTTCAAGATATTATGGGGTTGGGTAGTGAAGCTAGAATGAATACGCCGGGCACTGAATCAGGGAATTGGTCGTGGCAATTTCAATGGTCGGAAATAGATAAAGAAGCGACAAATTGGCTTTCCAAAATGATATCGCATTCAAAGCGGAATCACAATCAGTTTGATAGTTGAATTATTTGAGTTGGAAAGGAGATATGATATGACTGATTTCAATCGGGTGTACCCATGGTAGTCGCATACTTCTCGGCAGAGATTGGGCTATGGTCTGACCTTCACACCTATTCTGGTGGGCTTGGAGTACTCGCGGGTGACCATGTGAAGTCAGCCGCTGATGGGGAAGTAGACCTAGTCGCTGTAACTTTACTTTATCGTGAGGGATACGGTAGACAACACCTTGATGCCGAGGGGAACCAATCTGAAACTTACCCCGAAATCGACCCTTCTGAACATCTTACAGATACAGGTATTGAATTGGCTTTGCCATTAGATGGCACCACTC
>DUDF01000072.1:0-389 GCA_012959435.1 Candidatus Poseidoniales archaeon | reverse complement strand
TCATGTAGTTCCTGTGTATTTTATTGACACTAGGCATGATTTGAACAAACCTGAGCATGCCGCCTTAGGAAATCGACTTTACGGAGGCGATGATTCTACAAGATTACGGCAAGAATATCTGCTTGGTGTAGGGGGCGTTAGAGTCCTAAAGGCCATTGGAGAGTGGCCGCTAAAAGGATTACATCTCAATGAAGGGCACTGTACTTTTGCTGCTCTGGAGATGATATCTCAAGGATGGAATCTTGCTGAGTTATCAAGACGAACATTGTTTACGACTCATACTCCTGTTCCTGCAGGTCACGACCGATTTTCTTGGGAGGCAGTAGAAGATGTGATTGGCGATTTATTACCAGAAAATGTACGCACAATTGATGGGTGTCAAGATTCGT
>DUDF01000071.1:2343-3755 GCA_012959435.1 Candidatus Poseidoniales archaeon | reverse complement strand
TTAGAAAGATTGAAGGTATTACTTTCTTTGAAAATACATGCTGGTTCAATTAAAAAAGGAATATAAAAAAGGAATATTATGAAAGATAAAATTATTTACCTTGGATTGGCAGTAGATTTAATACATCCAGGACATTTAAATATTATAAATGAAGCTAAAAAATATCTAATTGATTATTGTACTATTACAGATGTAAAAAAACAGAATAAGAACAGTGTTGAAGAGCTATAAATATTTAATCATTGGTTCAAACGGTTTTATAGGAAAGAGTTTGTATGGCCAATTATGCGACATCATAAATAATAACCATATATGTTGTTTGGATAGATATGAAAATACTATTGCGGCAACAAATTATATAAGATGTGATATAAGAAATTATAGGGAATTATCAGAAGCAGTGGCCAATATAGATTTTGATTTTGTAATTTACCTCGTTTCTGACCTATCCCCAAGCCGAAGTATGGATAAATATGATAAATTGTATAAAATTAATGTGGGCGCATTGAAAAATGTTTTAGAAGTGTTAAGGTGTAGAAAGATAAGGCATGTGATTTATGCTAGTACATGTGAAGTGTACGGTAACAAGGTGTTTAATGCAAATGAAGAATCTTTGACGAGCCCTATTTCAATTTATTCATTAACCAAATTAATGGCAGAAAATATGCTTATATATTATTTTAATAATTATAGGTTGCCTGTGACAATAGCTAGATTATCTCTAGTTTATGGCGGAAGTCAAAATAATAGATTTTTTATCCCACAAGCTATTAGTAAATTAGGAGGCAATAAGTCTTTTGATATGACGCATGGTGAACAAACAAGAGACTTTATCTATGTAGAAGATGTATGCAATGCCTTTGTCAAAATTATTGAAAGTGAAGCGTTTATTGGTGATGTGGTAAATATTTCATCTAATACAGAAATATCGCTTAAGGAATTAACAGTTTTATTGAAAAATATATTAAAGAGTGATTCTATATTAAACTTTGGTGCAATTAAATATAGAGATAATGAAATTATGAGGTATAAAATTAATAACAATAAAATAGTAAGTAGACTTCATTGGCAGCCTCGAATGAAAATAAAAGATGGTTTGGTCGCAACAATAAAAGAAGGATAAGGGTAATTAATATGAAGAATAAAGTTGTATATCTTGGATTGGCTGTAGATTTAATACACCCAGGTCACTTAAACATTATAAATGAAGCCAAAAAACATGGTGAAGTAGTTGTTGGTCTTTTAACAGACAGCGCTATCGCAAACTATAAAAGACTCCCATATATGACGTATGAGCAAAGAAAAATTGTAATTGAAAACATAAAGGGTGTTTCTGAAGTTATTCCGCAACATACTCTAGATTATACTGAAAACCTTAAAATTTTAAAGCCAGATTTTGTAATTCATGGGGA
>DUDF01000071.1:890-2279 GCA_012959435.1 Candidatus Poseidoniales archaeon | reverse complement strand
ATTGACGTGTTAGAATAGTGGAGTGGAAAGCTAATCGAAGTTCCATATACTAAAGGGATTTCATCGACAAAACTAATATCTGCAGTATTAGAGCTTGGCACAACAGTAGATGTTAGAAGGGGCCAACTAAGGCGTTTAATCCATGCAAAACCAATAGTTAGAATTCTAGAAGCCCATAATGCATTAAGTGGTTTAATTGCAGAAACTACAGCTGTAGATAGAGGTGGAAAACTTGCAGTTTTTGATGGAGTCTGGTCGAGTTCGTTAACAGATTCAACTGCAAAAGGAAAGCCAGATATTGAAGCAATTGATATGACATCAAGGATTAATATGGTTAATGATATATTTGAAGTTACAACCAAACCAATGATATTTGATGCTGATACAGGTGGAAAAACAGAGCATTTTGAATTTACTATAAAAAGTTTAGATAGAGTGGGTGTTAGTGCAGTCGTTATTGAGGATAAAACAGGTCTTAAGAAAAATTCACTATTTGGTAATGATGTAAGCCAAACACAAGACTCTATTGAAAATTTTTGTGACAAGATTCAAAGAGGAAAGTCAGCCCAGATTAGTGATGATTTTATGATAATTGCCCGTATTGAATCTCTTATCTTGGAGGCAGGTATGGAGGATGCTTTAACACGTGCTGATGCTTATATTGGAGCTGGAGCCGATGGAATTATGATACATTCTCGCCACAAAGATCCAGGTGAAATTATAGAATTTATGAAAAGATTTCGAGCTATTGATAAGGACACCCCTGTTGTTGTAGTACCCACTAGTTTTAATTCTGTAACAGTTGAAGAATTTGAGAAAATGGGTGTAAATATTGTTATCACAGCTAATCATATGTTGCGTGCAGCTTATCCTGCAATGCTGAAGGTTGCAAAATCTGTTTTAAAAAATGGAAGAAGTTTAGAGGCTGAACCTGATTGCATGTCAATTAAAGATATTTTAGAATTTATTCCTGGGACAAAATAATTGTGCTAGATGCTAGTGACTTCATACATAAACTAATACAAAAAGGTTATACACATTTATGCGTAGTCCCGTGTAGTTTTGCTAAAAATATTATTAATGAAGCTATTAATAATGATAGTATTGAATACACTCCTTGTGCAAGTGAAGCGGTAGCATGTTCCATGGCTGCGGGATTAAAGATGGCCGGTAAAAAGCCGCTGGTAATTGTGCAGTCGTCAGGGCTGACAAATATGGGGAGCTGTATTACCAGTTTGCTAAAACCTTATGGCATTAGATTTCCTATGCTGGTGAGCTGGAGAACATACAATGAGGGTGATAGTGAGATACAGCATAAGCATTTAGCAACAAAGTTACCAGACCTAATAAATGCGTATGGTTATCAGTATGATATTTTGCATAAAGAGG
>DUDF01000071.1:0-710 GCA_012959435.1 Candidatus Poseidoniales archaeon | reverse complement strand
TTATTGGCACAACAGGAAATACTGCAAGAGAAATGTATAGTTTTATGCCTGATACCGATAATTTTTATTTAGCTGGCAATATGGGTGGCGCCCTGAGTCTTGGTCTTGGGGCGGCTAAAGCAGGAAAAAAAGTTATTGTTTGTGGTGGAGATGCCGAATTTGTAATGCACATGGGTGGTTTAACTAATGTTGGTCGATATGTTGAACAAATAAACTTGACTTATATCGTCTTTGATAATGAGTCTAATAAGAGTACTGGTGGACAAACATGTTGACTATATTGGTATAGCAAAAAGTTCTAATTTAGTCAATACTTTTACCGTTGATGGTTTAGACTCCTTTTCTAATATATTAAATAAAGTCAATAAAGGTGTTAATTTTATTTATGTTAAGTGTTCATATGATGCTGAAACTCCAAGACCCCCTATGGAAGTTGTTTCTAGAAATGTCTTTTGATAAAGGCTTAATAAATTTTATCGGTTGATTGTGCAAAAAGAATTCATTGGTAAGGATAGTTTTAAAAAAATCCAATATATTGTAGATGAGCTTAATGCAAAAAGAGTTTTATTAGTAACTGGAAAAAAATCATTTTCATTATCTGGCGCAAAGAGTAAGATAAATAAATTATTAAAGAATCAAGAAGTCACTATATTTGATGATTTTCAATCCAACCCAAGACTAGAGGATGTGGAGAGTGGAGTTAACTTTGT
>DUDF01000070.1 GCA_012959435.1 Candidatus Poseidoniales archaeon | reverse complement strand
GGTGGTCTTGTTGATGGGTATTGGTGTTACCACCAAGTCTGTGACACATTAGAAGAAATGGAAGATTGGATGGATACTTCTGGTAAAGATTACGGTGAAGATAATACGGGTGTAACTAACCTAGTAAACAGCCTGGATTTTATTACTTGGTGGGCTGTTTACTCATTCTTCCATCTAGATGAAGCGCCGATAGAAAATACCTTGCTCTGATGCAAATTTTCAATTACCCTAGAAGTAAATCCTGTCCCCCAGGGAGAATTGTGAGATATACGAGTCCGAGAAAAATTGTAAGAAATACCCAAAATACTGGTCCTGACCACTCCTTTATTTTGCGGCCATCAAGAGGGCCAAATGGAAGCATGTTGAATGCTCCAAGGATGGCGTTTGCAACCATCCAATAATATACAGCAATCCCGAGTACCCCCCCCTCAGGAATTAGCAATAGTACAGGCAATCCAAGCAACCACATGCAAAGATTAGAGGCGGGACCTGCAAGTGAAATCATGCCATTTTGTCGACGATTAACATTACCAGCAACCATCACCGCCCCAGGCGCCATAAACAAAAATCCGATGAAAAATGCAATGAGGACACCGGTTCGCAGACCCGCTGGATCCGCTCTGAATTCAGCCCAACAACCGTAGTGACGAGCAACGAATTTGTGGGCCAATTCATGGATGATGAATGCGGGACCGAAAGCAACAATTGCGAGTGCGAAATAGAGGGGTATGGTAACAAGAAGGGCGTTGCCTTGGCCCAACATCCCACGAACAACCCCTCCATGGAACATGAAGGAGAGCCCCAATGAGAATGCCACGAGGGAGAGTGCTAAATCTTTTAATTCACGTTGTGAAAAGTGGAAAAATGAGCCTTCGTGCTTAACAACTCTTGGCCCCCCAACATCAAAGAAACCTTTGAGAAATGGCTCAAATGGATTTGGTTGTCCTGGTTGAATTACAACACGAATATGCTGAGACGTGCCCTTACCTACTGGTTGATTATCATCAATCTTAGCAAAGGGGTCGTCATCGAGACGAGCTGCCCTTGGGTCCCTAGCCATGGTATTGCGAATTGTTCAGCCTCTTTGAGGGTTCGCAAGCCGGGAGAGTTGAAGGGGGGTTAGTGTGTGCTAGAATTCGATGTCAGGTGTTAGGAGGGCAATGCTTGAGATGGGTTTGGCAACCTGTTGTGTTCTCTGTGATGCACCAGATGATGCTGGAACGAATCGTTGTCGACAATGCATTGCCACCCACAAAGACGTTAGGGAAAGGGTCTCTGAATTACCAACACAATCACTAGCAAGCCAATGGTCCAAAGAATTGTTTCAAATGCTCGCTAGACCTAGTTCATACGAACACGATGATACACATGGGGAGTGGATGACTGCTTATGCACAATTACTACATGGCCAATCCAAAAAACCACGAGCTACAACACAAGAAGATGTTGAGGCTGCTTTTGAGGCCGCCAGACAAAAGAAGAAAATGAATACATTAAGAGAAATGGCTAACCAATCTAAATGGAAAGATTCCGACCCAACGGAAAAAGAATTGCATGATTTATCACAAGAATTACCCCTTGATATGGTTGATAGTTCGGGTGTAAGAACCGTTCCTAGTAAAGAAATCACTCAAGTTGACCGTTCGGAGCGCCCAGGGGAAGATCACGAGTTAACCGCTAGAGTTCAAGCCAATGCTGCTAGTCAAGACGCACCTGATGATTTACGTGATTTGATGGTTGACTTGAAAGTGGGTGAAAAGCGAGCAGAAAGAAAACAATGGAAGGACGTTGTTGATGATGTTGAAGATTTGTTTGATTGAATTATCAAAGATTCTCTTTCGCATATCTAACGCCGTTCTCAAACACTACCATTCCTTCACCTTTCCAATCATCACCAATCTCTTCACGCGTCCACGTGGCGCCAAGCCACTTTGAATGATTAGCCTCTGGATGTGGCATTAGCCCGAATACTAACCCTGAAGGGTCACAGACGCCAGCAATGTTGCGCATGCTGGCATTGGGGCATAAGGGGTAAGGGATGGGCTCGTTTGATGCACTAGGATAGTTGTCACTAGGGTCGATATACCGCGCCACGACCTGTTGTTGTTGTTCGTATTGGTCAAGTACAGACTGGTCTGGTACCACGAATTTTCCTTCACCGTGTCTCACTGGAGTGCGCATGCGAGTCAAACCTTTTGTCCAAACACAGGGGCTTTCAGAATTGAATTCTAAAGTAACCCACCTGTCTTCATAATGACCTGAATCATTGAGGGTGAGGGAAGCTGTTTGTTGCAATGAGACATCATCGTCACCTGGGAGTAAACCCATTTTAACCAACACTTGGAAACCATTGCAAATTCCAATTACTGGTTTACCATCTTTGACGAATTGGCGAACTTGTTCTCTTATTCCAAAGCGAAGTCTGTTCCCTAGTAAACGTCCACTACCAAGGTGATCGCCGAAGGAAAAACCACCAGGAATTGCCATGATATGATAATTTTCTAGTGAATCATCGCCGTTAACTAAACTATTGATGTGAATACGATGAGCTTTAGCACCTGCCATCTCAAACACCGCCATGGTTTCTAAATCACAATTAATTCCGAAACCAGTTAGGACCGCAACCTGAGGAATTTCAACCATTCAAGCACCACCCCCATCCAATGTTGCTTGCCAAGATTGTTTGAGAGCAGACATACTAGCTTGGAGAATAGTTTCGCTAGATACTGAGATGTTGATTTCATCCCCTATACCCACCTCACCTAATCGGAAACAAGCGTTGCTTACCATTGCTGCTTCGAATTCAGCACTATGTTCGGCCTTGACGCTCACTAAAATACGGCCGAGACTTTCACCAAATAACGCACCCCATTTGTCGAGTTCATTATTATCATTGAATATTTCAGATATGTCAACAGTGCAACCAGCATCAGCACCAAAGCAAGCTTCTGCTAAAGCAACAGCAAAGCCGCCGTCACTACAATCATGTGCACTGACAACTAACTCTTGCCGCATTGCTGCAGTAAGGTCGCGGTAAAGTGCAAGATTCCTTGTGGTATCTATTGCTGGCACCCTACCACCAATTCCACCACCGCACTCATCTCTAAACATAGTGACTAATTCGCTCGCACCCAACTCTTGATGGGTTTGACCCAGTAAGTAAATGATGTCGCCGCTGTTCTTGAAATCACTTGAAACCGCTTTGCGAACATCCTCGTGATTACCTAATAATGTGAATAATAAGGTCGGGGGGACGCTTATCTTCTTGCCATTCATTATGACATCGTTTTTCATGGAGTCTTTACCACTGATACAAGGTAACTGATAAGCCCTACAAACATCATCTAAAGCCCTGTTAGCACGTACTAATTGGGCAAGTTTGTATCGGCCATCGGGGGTCTTTTCTGATTCAACAGAATCTGGCCAGCAGAAATTATCGAGTCCTGCCATCCTATCAAGGTCAACACCCACACAAACCGCATTACGAACTGCTTCATCAATACAGCCTGCAACCATTGCATAGGTATCAATATCTGAATATCTAGGTATAATCCCACAAGATATCACGGCACCCTGTGTTTCGCCGTGTATTGGGGCGATTACAGCCGCATCGCCCGGTGCATCATGGTTCACACCGCAAAACGGTTTGATCACTGTTTGAGCAATCACCTCATGGTCGTACGAGCGAACCCACCACTCTTTTGATGCGATGTTCGGGCGAGCAAGAAGGCGAGACAAAACACCCCCCATGCTTGATGCATTAACTTCTGGATATGATGGCTCTTCGTTGGTCGGGGGTGTCCATTCAC
>DUDF01000069.1 GCA_012959435.1 Candidatus Poseidoniales archaeon | reverse complement strand
CAATCAAATTCCCATTCTGGATTCAACCCTGAAATATCTAATAAGTTCAGTAAATCGTCCACTCGACGGTCATCAGGAGCAAGGTCTGAATCATCAAGAGATGCAAGTCGTATAGCGCCACGTCCAGTCCACTGTACCTCGCCTGGACCATTTCTCATAGCCGCATGCGTTGTGCAACCAGCCAACACTCGGTGTTTGCCAAGCCGGGCAACCAACCTCTCTGCATGCCCCATCCCATTTTGCACACTAAGAGCAATTCCATTAGGTCGCAACAGTATCTCAGCGGCGATGGCTAGGGCCGGTGTTGAACTTGATTTGCCGCAGATGATTGCAACATCTGCGCAACTGTAGAGTGGTTCAATTATTTCTAAATCTGAAACGACCCAGCGGTCTGGTTGATGGTGTTCAATATCACCATCTATAGTCGTTAAAATTAGGCCTGTTGATGCCAAAGCAGCACTCTGAGAACCGCGTGAATAGAGAATTAAATCGACATCCGTATTTGCAAGAGAGGAGGCAAAAAGAGAACCAATTGCTCCGACTCCAAGTATCGCAACTCGCAAGTTCAAGCCTCCGAAATAATGCATTCAACTTGACCATCAGTCTGGTCAATATCAGCACCCGAATGGCACCATGAGCCGAAATTCAACCTGATTGAATCTGTCACACCCGATTCTTCATGCAAAGAAAGCCAAGCAACTTGTAATACCTCATTTGAGTCAAAAGTCTGTGTCAAATTAAGTTGTATTGACCCACCTGGGGGGATTGTTACGCCTGATGAATCAGCCCATCCTGTCTCTGTATCATCTAGACCATGATGACTCATGGTAACAATTGAAATTGAGTCATTTCCAAGATTCATAAACTCCCACTCTCCACTCTCTAGTGGCTTGTCAACCCACGCCCATGTGACTTCATCTCCAAATCGCAATGCTAGGCTTGGCCCTGAAGCAGTGGTGAAGTTTACTCGCAAAGGTGGAATCATATCACTATCACAAGCTGACACCACTCCCCCAATTGGTGGGATAAAGTGCATCTGATTTTCACCATCAACATCGGGGATAATCACTTCATTCCTAGTTTCTACATTCCAAGTTACCTCGCCATCTACTAGGCCTGGCTCTCGGGCAATTTTGGTGCAGACGTCCTCGCTTTCACCCCATGCCACATGACTTCCTGCTGACAACCAAGATGGGGTTTGTTCGGATTTACCATCTAACCACCAACCTTCATTGGGTATAGGCAGAGCATAGGCCGGATTCTGTAATCTCACTGGCCAATCAAATTCTTCACCTTCATCGCTGATGAATGAGAGAGGTAAAATTTGTCCGAAGTCATCTGAATCGAGAACCATCCTACCGTGATTAGGGCCGCTCAAACAAATTTCTGGTTCACTATCAGTATTGAAAATCCCATCTGTTGGAGTCGTTACACTCCAAAGAATGGCTGATGTTGAGAGATTTCCCGTTATTTGCTGATCACTAAAAGTAAGGTTCGTGCAGGCAAGTAGGCCATCAAATGTAGGCTCAAGACTCCAATGTGCTTGAATGGGTGAAATCGCTGTTTCGGGATTCAAAGTAATGGTTTTAACCGACTTTTCGGTTCCTGTATCAACGATGAAATGTAGAATCGTAGGCAATAACATCGTGCTATTGTTAGAGATTGAGGCTGTAAGAGTCGCTTCACCATCATTTAGCAAATCAACATTGCCGACATCACATATTGCGGGTAACACTACATTTTCAGACCCGCACCCAATTGCTAGATTCCAATCTGGCCTTGGCGGATCGGCCCAAACCGATACTTGCACGAATCGTTGTGAAATGCCCACCATCTCAAAATCAAGTGTGTGTGACCATTCTTCGTCAACCTGTAATTCCAACTCGTCAACCCATTCGAGGGCTAGTCCTTCCTCCCAATTTTCGTAAGGTGCTACTGCTGCTAATCCAGGGAAGGTTAGCATTAGAGCGAATGCGACACTGATGAAAACGCGAAATCCATATCTACCGTCTAATTCAGTCACATCATCAATAATTAGGCCGGCTGAAGTAATCGATTGTTCGCTAAACATCCGCCAAACTCCAAGTGAAATAACGATTAACCACGGCATGTATCCTGAAGTGAGTAAAATAATCACTCCAGCAAACAAAAATAATCCATAAAGAGTAAACTCGGTACCAGAATCGGTCATCGTTTCTCGTCCAAAAATCGCCCATACCAATCGGTACCCAGGGAATCCAGGGATAGGCAATAATAGAATCCAACCAAATGTCATCAGTGATTGGCCTGCTAATGCTAACGGATGTAACCAAACTGTACGAACCGCGATTTCTTCTGGACTGATAAAGAAAGATGCAATGAGA
Organism: Candidatus Poseidoniales archaeon; assembly: GCA_012959435.1. Taxonomy (GTDB): domain Archaea; phylum Thermoplasmatota; class Poseidoniia; order Poseidoniales; family Thalassarchaeaceae; genus MGIIb-Q1. The sequence goes on along the minus strand of DUDF01000069.1, from coordinate 1,487 downwards.
TGAGTGATTGAATTGAGTTGTATTATTGCCGGCATTCCAACGAAATCCACTGGATTATTTGCCGTCATGAGAATTCCAGCAACGGAGAAAATCAAACCTGATATGATGAAACAAATCGGCGTTACAACACCAGATATCAACATGCCTCGCCGATTTGCCCAAGCAACAGTCTGCATGAATTTTTGATTCATGAAGAAAAATAAACCAAACGGCCAAACGATGACTGCTTTGCTGAAAAACATGATGGGAGAAATAGCCACTAAAAAGTTACCAGCATCAACACCATGCTTCTGAAAAATATTTTTTCTGATTACTGAGGTAATGCCAATCGCAGCCATCAACGGGGCACAGAAATACATCGCTGAATACTGCAACACTGCAGTATCATACCAATTTACACTGCTATCTTGATATGATACCCAAGAAGCACCAAGAGTTAAGCTAAACAGAGTTGCTAATACCCAAAATAAGGTTTGTACCAAGGGAGTTTGTTCAGGATGTCTATCACTGGGAAAGTCAATCAAAGTTAGGACATAAGGTTCACCAACATCAAGCAGGGCTCTCCACCCATGCTTGTGTAAATGTCCATCCAATTGCACTACTGCTTCGCTTGCAGTACCTTCAATTGGAGTTACCTGCCAAGATGGAAAAGGACCTAGTTCATCCCTCAATCGCCTGAAATGACGATCAATTATGTGTTCAAGAAGTTCAAGAGTGCTCCATGCTTTCTTCTGAAGCAAGAGTGGTTTGAGTGGCTCCTCATCCTCAGACATACACTACCTCCACAACAGCGGGAAGGCTCATGCCGTATCAACCCTTGACCAATTAATCCACTCTATAAGAGTGGAAATATTTTCAAAATTCCTAATTCTTGAAAAGCGAATCACTTGTTCTTGAATCTCTTTAGGCGGAAAGTTTCCTCTCTTTCCATTTCTTCAAGTCGGAGTTGAATGAATGCCTGTGCTTCTAGCATCTCTGGAATTACCTTGAACTCAAGTGCGTTCACACGGCGCTTGGTTGCTTCAATCTCAACAAGCAGTCGCTTGAGAGTAGATTCCATTTCTGCCGCTTTTACGATGCTCTCAATTAGTGTGCCGTATGAATCAGCTGCCTCATCCAAGTAAGGTGAGCCACCAATCAATCCAAGACCACGTTCTTCCAAAGTTTGAGAGAGGTACTTACCCTCTACTTTAGGAACCACGACACCCATGATGTTGTGGCGGGTAACCTCAACCTCTGGGCTTTGTGCTACTGCTATTGCAGCACTCTTCACTGCCAAACCACCTTCAATGGAACTTGCCAAATTGATTGCCTGCTTTGCTTCAATAAAGGTTGCAACAAGTGCTCGCTTAGCCTCAATCATCTCAGATAATAATTTTCGGAACTCGTAGAATAGACCATCACGCTTCAACTTCAAAAGATTGTAACCATTCTTTGTCTGTTTAATTCGGCGCTTCAGGTTAATCAGTTCGCTTCGCGTTGGTTTG
>DUDF01000068.1 GCA_012959435.1 Candidatus Poseidoniales archaeon | reverse complement strand
CCGGAGACTCCTTCCTCCTAGCAAGGAAAGCCGCTGACTCCAAGGCTGAATACATTGTATTCTGTGGAGTTCACTTCATGGCAGAGTCAGCCGATATCTTAACTTCAGACAGTCAAAAAGTTGTGATGCCAAATGTCAGAGCAGGGTGCTCAATGGCAGACATGGCTGACCTACCAGATGTTGAAGCTTGTTGGAATGAACTTCTCAATGAATGTCAACTTGACGACCCTGCAATTCGTGAAAATCCTGACAGCCCGGCTGGTAAAGGAGAAGCGTACTTAGTACCTGTAACTTACATGAACTCAAGCGCCGACCTCAAGGCCTTCGTTGGATACCATGGAGGAATTGTATGTACATCCTCAAATGCTGCTGGCGTATTAGAATGGGCTCTAGAACGAGCAGGTGAAAATGGCAAAGTCCTGTTCTTCCCGGACCAACATTTAGGCCGCAACACTGCTATAGCAATGGGTTACCAAGAGGAAGATATTGCAGTTTGGAATCCAATGTCTCAACCTGACTGGAATGACTTGAATACCTCTAAGTTCGTGCTCTGGCATGGTTACTGTTCGGTCCACCAACGTTTCACCGTTGAGCAGATTGATAATCTACGAAAAGAAAAGCCTGGCGCCTTGGTGATTGCTCATCCCGAATGTGAGCAAGCAGTGGTTGATGCTGCAGACGCTTCTGGTTCAACTGAAATGATCCGCCGTTTCGTTGCTGATGCACCAAGCGGCGCTGTAATTGGTATCGGTACTGAAATTCACCTTGTCAAGAGATTAGATGCACAATACCCTGACAAAACAGTGGTGTGCTTAGACCCCGGTGTATGTCCTTGCTCAACTATGTACATGATTCATCCAGCGTTTTTGGCTGATGTTCTTGAGTCACTTGTGGCTGGAGAGGTAATCAATCAAATTGTCGTCCTTGAGCAGATTGCTGAAGATGCAATCTTAGCTCTCAATCGCATGCTTTCAATTACTGCGTAAACAAAAATCCCAGTTGGAGAATTACTCTTCTTCTTCTGTTGGTGAATTAGTGTTCTCTTTTTGTCTTTGAATCATCCATATCGTTAACAACGGAATCAAAGCAATGATTGCTATTTGCAATGTTTTTGATGAATACGGCTCAAACGTTTCCTCAAGACTGTAAATTATCACTTCGGGAGGGTCCTCTCCTCCGCTATCCTGTAACCAAGCAATGTGCCCTTGCATCACCTGTGGTTCAGTTTGGTTGTACTCATCCTCAGTGTGAAGTTGATATGAACGGTTTTCCGAGATAATGTGGTATTTGACGTCCCAGTCTAATTCTGCATTATTTGGGTCCATTGAATTGAGCCCCCACTTGTGCTGCCAAGCAATCACACCATGGCCAATTGATGGGTTTGCAACGGGGAAAAGTGGATCGCCAATAATTCGCTGTTCCCCTGTGTCAAGATTTATCATTACAAGACGGGTGACTGCTGACAAATTTACTTCCGCAACTAGGTAATCATTGTCAAAAGAGAGACCTGTGATGCTCGCGTTGGTGTAGTCAACCTCAGTACCGGTAAGTGCTAACACCTGCTCATCCTTAGCCAAGTCAACTGTTGCATTTACTTCGACTGATAGAGTGTTTTGCACACCATCTAGTGAGAGGATATTCGCCGTCAATGGTGTGCTCTCTGTCACCCATGCTAAACTATTCTCCTCGCCATCAATGAGAATTACATCATCATCAGAAATTGGTGTGAATACCTCGTGAGGCTCGATGCTCTGCAAGTTGATGACCACACCGTCATCAATAGCAAATAACTTGGCAGGCATATCGTCCGAGTCATCAAGAAGGGCAAGGTCGGTGTAAAGAGGACCTGTCGTTCTTCCATCAGCGTGGCTTCCGGGGTTTGAGAACTTGAGTGTAATAATCCTATACCCCTGCCAAACAATTGCGTGGTTTTCTGAAATTAATACTTCAGTATTTGCATAATCAAGATTCCAATTTGATTGGTTTCCATCTTCATTCAAATAAAGACTGTCGTGGTAAGTCATATCGTTCTCAATGTCGATAATAACCGCGCTCAAGTTGCCGTTTTCATCCGCATCAAGCGCAACCAACCAACCATCAGCGCCTGCAGCCGCTTCTGGATAAGTAACCCCTTCAGCAGGGAAATCTTGGTGAGTTGCATCATACAACAACACCCCTCCAGTCGTGGCCAACAGCAACATCACAACAGTTCCTGTTTGAGTTGTTGACGGCGTTTTTATCCAGTTCACCAACCTAGACATCCAACCTAATAGTACCCGTTTTGGATTGTTGAAATCTGCTAACAACCATGCAAGGCGAGCATTGAAAGTTCTCTCATCAAGACGATACCACAGCCAAGCATGGCACTTATCTGCTAAATTAACCGCTAAGAAAGATACAACAATTCCACCAACGATATCAACAAACCAATGGATACCAAGATAGATGATTGAAAATGCTGTAACAGCGATATATACGCCGACGAAATATCGATATTTCTTCCATCTCTCATCGTGGTCCCAGCGATGTAACCCTAACCACACTGTGAACGGTACGCCAATGTGTAGGCTTGGCATTCCATTTGTGAATGGGTCAATCCTAGTGAACCAAGTTTGGATCTCAGGAGTTAGGTGATAGGCCAAAGTCTGCATTTCAGGAATATGATCTCCTGTCACTCGAACATTGAAGAAAAGATAGAAAGGAACTGCTAATGCGTAGACAAAGAACATCGATAACAAGACCCTGTCTGCCATCCAACGGTCATCAAAATAGGTGAAATAAAGCGATGCTGTATATGTCAATAGCATGTATCCTGCAACGTAATAATGAGTTAATACAAAAGTCAACATGTCGTTGAGAAAAGTCTGTTGGACCCACAATACCAAATCACCCTCAATGGCGTAAACAAATGGGGTCATGTCAAGATGAGTATTGGCCATCAATATACGGTCTAACCCATCAAGCAAATCCTTCCATAAATAGATACTGAATACTAATGCAATATGTAGCCAGTATCGGCGGAACATGTCTACAAATCCAGACAATGTAACTCGTTTTCCAGCAGGCCGGAAAAACGGCATTAGCAGAATCCCACCAAGTAAAGAAGCAGTAACCCAGGTGATGTAAACTGCTGTTCCTGCCATGCTGTCTCACCCCCCCTTACAGTTGTGCTTTTGGTGTGTTGCCTTTGGCAATTGCGTTTGAATGAATCTACCTCAACACCCAACTTTTTGTACCTTATTCTTACCAATTACTGATACAATGATTGAAGAATGACTGCAATGTCGCCGCATCAATGAGTGATTCACCGGTCTCCCATCATGATGGAAAAACCCCTGAGGAAAAGCCCGATGCGGCTTCTGATGAAGAGAAAGCGCAAATGGAACAAGCATATGCTCAAATGCGACGGAAACTAAGAATGACCCAATTAGCTGAGAATGTTAAACACAAGATTATGGTTCTTTCTGGAAAAGGAGGAGTTGGTAAATCCACTGTTGCCACTGGGTTAGCGTTATCACTTGCTCAACAAGGCAAAAAAGTCGGCCTAATGGACATTGATATTACTGGGCCGAATATCCCAAAAATGCTGGGTATTTCGGGAGCTGATTTACAAGTTGAAGAAGGCCAAATATTTCCTGTTGAGGGGCCTTTTGGAGTCAAAGTAATCTCAATGGCATTTCTCTTAGAAGATGAAGATGCACCAGTCATCTGGCGAGGACCGGTCAAGTTAGGCGCCATTCAGCAATTCATTGGTGATGTTGCGTGGGGTGATTTGGATGCTCTAATCATTGACTTCCCACCAGGTACTTCTGACGAGCCACTTACGGTAGCACAGTCGCTTCCAGAAATCGATGGAGTAGTGGTTGTAACAACTCCTCAAGATGTTGCACTGCTAGACAGCAGGAAATCAATTAACTTCGCTAAAACCCTCAAACTCCCCTGTCTTGGAGTTGTTGAAAACATGAGTGGTTTCACTTTACGCGGGACTGCTGAGCCATCCTCAAACCTAACCGTACAAGGACCTCAAGGAGTTGACATCAATGTTCAAACTGATGAAAAAGGAGATTGGTCAGTCGTTTTAGATCTATTCAAGAGTGGAGGCGGAAAAGCAGCAGCCGAAGAATTGGAAGTACCATTCCTTGGCAAGTTACCTTTTGACCCTGGTATTGTCCGAGGAGGCGACGATGGGGTGCACCGTATTGTTGCTGACCCTGATGGAGATTCATCTAACGCTTTCAAAATAGTTGTTGACAACCTACTCAAACAACTGGCAAATAAAAAGCAATCTGATCTCAAAATTATCTGATTGTTTTTGCAATCTCGATGTCGTTAATCTAGGTTGAAAGTGCGGACGCCGGAAGTTGAATCCGGGTTTGCAGATTGGGAATCTACAGTCATAACCACTAGACCACGTCCGCAGTGAAACCTTCGAAGTGTGTTCACCTCTTGAGTAAGTCGGTTATCAGCCTAAGGAATTGAGAGTAACATCTTGACTTAAATGAGACTTCCACGGCGGCGCTCGTATTCATCAAAAGCCTCATTCATTGACAATCTACCCACCGCAACTGCCTGCGCTAGTTCAATTGGAAGAGTTAGTTTCCCTCCACTCTCACTACGTGATTTATGTTGGACTTCTCGAACCTCTCCGGTGGATGGTTTGACTTTCCTTTTGCTTGTCACCTCTTCACCAATGATTTGTACAATTCGTGCTGCTGCTGCATGATGTTCATGGCGACCAACCCCTGTTGAAGTTCTCCTCTCATCAACCATCTCCACCCTCAAACCCCTAGCCAAGCAGATGTTTGCAAGTCGGGAACCTATTGTCGGTGAACCATCTCCAATCCTTACCACTGCTACTGCATGTGGAATGAACTTTACCAGTTGGCAGATTCTATCTACTGTATCGTCTACATCTTCCATTTGTTCTGTACCAAGGGGCTTACCATCTGAATTCCACGCCAAACCTGGACGTGGTCCTGGGTCAATGCCAAAAGCAAGTATTCTTGTTGGGTCTTTCATTGTTGAAAGATAGATTGCGCGGTCTATTGAAACGGTTACATCCTCTAAAGTGCACGGGATTCCATTACCAACTTTACTTTCAAACACTTCTTCAGGCGTTCCAAGCCATACAGAAGCGCCATGTGGCAAAGGTGAATTCTCTGAAACCTGAAGAAAATCAATTTCTCTCCTTCGTAATGCCTTCATCAAACGATAGGCCAATTTGAAATCAGCCGTCCGTATGACTAGTACTCCCACGAATAGGTGTGGAGCGGCGGCCTTTGTCAATGGTTTCGGTGAATGGACCCGGAATTAGCCAATTTCTTTGAGAATCGGCGCGCGATACTACCATCTCGCCGGTATGGTCTTGAATGAATGGATGAGCGTGCTGAACGATGGCTTCTCATTATGAGCGGGAACTGCGCGCAGTTCTGATAGGTTCACCTGATGGGGTGAGGGCTGTTACTAGGAGTTGTACAGCCGCAGAGAAAGCACGGGCAATGCAAGTCATCAGGAGGCCATTTTTGGTCGTCAGAGCTGCTGGAAGCGGAGTCGCTGGCGCAGGTGATTTATTGGCTGTTCGTGGTGATATTTCATTTCCAATTGAAGTGAAAACGACCAAAGAAAAAAAGGTATATCTCTCTGGAAGAACAATGGTGCAGTACCTCGATTTACAAAAAGAGGGGGAGCGTTGCGGCTTGATGCCATTATATGCTATGAGACTGAAAGGAGTGCGTGGAGATTCGTGGCGGATTTTCAAGGTTGAAACTTCTAACTTAACTGGGGCTGTTTCCATTCTAGCTCGACGCCTACCTGCACTTCCTTTAACAAGAAATGGCACACCTCACTTGGACTGGGATGAAGGGTTACCACTTCACAACTTTCTATCGTTATTATGCCGTGATTCTGATAGTTATACACAAACTGCCGAAACTCTTCGCTCCAAAGCAAACGCTTGGACAGAAAAGGCAGAGACGCTGAAAATGGAAGATGCTCAAAAAGCAATTCTTGAACAGCGTGAGCCTGAAGAATGGGTCAAGAAATTCAGACTCTAAACTTCCAAAAAAGATTAGATCTTACAATGAAGTTCTGCTTTGACCTCGTCTATTTCTGATTCCTGCCGCTCAATCTCATAGGTCAGGCGCTTCAATGATGCTTGGGTTATCAATCGCTTGATTGCTTCAACTTCACGCTTCAAATCAGATAACCTGCGCTCAACACTGTGCGCCTCGCCAAAGTCTGATTCTTCTTCAGTCATCACCCCTTCTCAAGCAGTACTCACCTATGAGTGCTATGCATCTCACTTAACGCGCAGGTTCAAAGAGGGCAGGACTAAGCAGCCTACGTGCAAGCAGAGGAGACACCATCTCGGTTTCGCGAACTAACCTTCATTGTCATAGCCAGCATCATTGCGATCCAGATTCATTGGTCGGTTCTTGGAATTGTAGTATGGTACATACTACTCAAACGACTTGAGGCACAAGGAATTCTTGACAAGTGGGATGCAACTAGGGTTTTGGGGGTCATCCTAATGGTCCGCACAAACCGAGGTCAGAAAGCCTTGGACTTCATTTCAAAACCACGAAAAGCATGGAGGGTCTTCGGGGAAATTGGCCTGTGGACTTGTCGATTCATTAGTGCCTTCGTGTTAATTTTCTTTGTTCTTGCATTCATTGGTACAATAATGAATCCAACTGAAATTGAACCTGCTTCGCCATCTGAAATTGTTTTAATCCCAGGTGTTTCACCAACAATTCCACTAGTATGGGGTTTGGTTGGCTTAATAGTAGCCTTAGTCATTCATGAATATGGACATGGAATTCTAACCCGTGCACATGGAATGAGAGTTCGCAGTTTTGGATTACTAATTCTAGGATTGATTCCTATAGGCGCATTTGCAGAGCCGGAAGGTAGAGAAATAATGCGGGCACCTAGACGTGAACGGCAACGTGTATTTGCCGCTGGCCCAGCAATAAATATCTACGGCGCATTCATATTTTTTATTGCGATGGCATTGGTTGCCAACACCCTTACTCCAGCAATCAATGGAGTACATGCTGAAGGAATCATTGACGAACAACCAGCCTCTGAAGCAGGCCTACAACCATGGGAAGTGATAACCCATGCGAATGGCACAATAATGGATGATAGAAATGATTTCACCTCCTTCCTTGACTCACACCAAGCCGGTGATAACATCACGCTCACCGTTCTCACTATTGCAGATAGTGAAGGTGAGCGACAACAACGCGACATCAACCTAACACTTGCTGACCAATATCAATACCAACTTGATTTAGGAACAGACCCTCAGATAATTGCTGCTTATGGCATAGAAGAAGGAGATGCGTTCCTTGGAGTAATGGGTTTATCCTCAAATGATGCTGGAGCCAATGAACTAGCAGGACCTCTTTCATCAAGTGCTTCAAAAGACCCTATTCCATTGGCTGTAGGTTTAGCGATTCAGCCATTAAAGCTCATCTTCAATCCAATTGACAACAAAGGTGAAATCATGCATGAACAGGAATTACAACTTCTTGATAGTGAAACCTTCCTTGGATTAGAGGGTACTATGATTCTGCTTCATCTATTGTTTTGGATAACTTGGATGAATGTGTTACTTGGCTTCGCCAATCTGATTCCAATTCTACCATTTGATGGGGGCCATCTATTGAGGGATCGCTTGCACGACTACTTCGCTTTCTTCGCTAAGTTCTTCCCTAATTCCCACCCAATTAATGTGCAGAATACAGCCCACAAAATTTCAAGCATGTCAAGTCTAATCCTGATGGGAATGATGATACTAATCGTCGCCTTGCCAATGCTAATCTAAATGAAAAAGAAAGTTACTCTTCTTCAGTATTTTTTGCCTGTTCTTCATTCGCCTGAGCGATTTCAGGAGCACCTATCAACAATTTTTCAGTAGCCCGCTCAACAACAAATGTCCCCAGTAGAAGGATAACTGCTGTTGCCCCCAGCATCCTCCAACTGTGGCCTGTGACTTGTGCTGAATTTGATGAGGCTGCTAGTTTGATTGTACCAAGCCATGGAAGTTCAGCACCTGCAACCCCAACTACCCAGTCTGAACGTACCGCAGTAACACGGTCACCATTCTCATCAGTGAGTCCTCCTGCAAGAGGATATGCCTGAGAGCCTTGGTCCACATCACACCGATTATTGTCCCCCAAAGTAAGGTAACCTGCGTGTCCTGGGTCCCACTCCTGAACCATCAAACCATGTGGATTTCCGGGACATTCAACATTATCAAATGACCAATTTATTGAGACCTGATTTAGCACTGTAGTACCAGGTGCATCCCAAGTGAGGACACAAGTTCCTGCCAGCCCATCAGCATCAATTGAAATTGGGTCCCAACTACCCTCTGAACAAAGTTGACGTGAGCGATCTGTTGGAGTAACAGTACCATTGGCTACCGCTTCAAGGATTACTCGGTGAATTACTGGAGTGTCAATACCACCATTTTTCTTGTAGATGATGACATCTCCGGGTTTACCATGTGATTCCCATCCTTCTAATTCGCCACCTTCCTCCATTGCTTCTGCCATGCTAATAATCTTGGTTCGGCGCGACGTTGACATGACGAGGACTAGGTCACCAGGGTCAATCGCCCCAACTTCTCCTTCACTATCATGCATCATTGATGATGACTCAACAACTACCATTGGAGGTACGGTGCCAGTGGTTGCCCATAGGCCAATTACTAGAAGCGAAATTAATCCGATTGCGAGTAATGCTTCGCGTATCCAGCCTAGAGGTGTGGCCATCTATTACCGCCTCATTCATTCTTCTTCTTGAATTGAGTCACTCTTTGAATCATCCTCGTCAGTGGACGCGGGTCCAGTCATGAAAAGAATAACCGCAAATATAGCAATCAAAATCCCTCCAACTAAATCCAAGTGTGGAGCCCAAGTTGCATTATATTCCCCACCATTCATGATTGAGGTTAAGTCAACGCTCATATTACGTGGACTAGACACCGTTTCGCGCGCTAATCCAATCGTTGCATTATAGACAAATAACACCAATCCAGTAAGTGAACTGAATAATATCAACTTGTTAATGCCCGGGTCTTTGAAGATATTAGAGTCCGGAAATCTCTGAGCTAATCGTGAATACTTTGTGTTCAACCATCCGCCAAATAATTCGTTACCTTCATTGGCTGGTAATTCCATACCCTCGGGCATCTCTCGGCGTAATCCTAACTCCACTCTCTTAGCCTCGATTCTTGCTGGCCAAGCGCCAGCGAGTAATTCCGCCGCCTCATCCAATTCTTTCTTGTTTTTTTGCATCTCCGCGCGAGAGTCTGTTTCTAGCATATCAACTAGAGAATTACGTATTCCAAGATAATGGAAAAACTCCGGAATAACAAACAATAATAGAACGAAAGCGAGTAAGACTCCAACCCATGTTACAGCCGTCAAATTCGCCCAACTATTGGCTTCCTGTTGTGCGTTTGAAGCAAATATTGTGAAGAAGGCCAAAGCCCACAACATCAATGCAAAAGTGAGAACTGTCAGCATTCCCAAAATAACCAAGTGACGGTCTCTTTGGTTCTCCCAAAACTCTCCAAAATATGCTTTCAAACTTCGCTTTGATGTCTTCCGCTTCCTACCTGCCGCCATCTCAATCCCATCCGCTCGAAAGCCTCCTGATTGATACAGTTTCGGTGTACCGGCTTTTTGTTCTAAATACAAAGGATTGAAATGGTAACCCTAACGGTCCCTAAGGGACCGCCTATGTTCAGATGCATTACTCAAATCAAAACTATCTCATTTTTCCTAGTTGGGTTAATGCTATTCTCCGCAGTATTGCCATTAGCAATCGCAGCAACCACTGAAACCCAGTTTGCTGACGGTACTACCAGCTTCTCCCACACTTTCACTGGTCAAGGTAATGGTGGGACAGCCGGGGTGAACATGCCCTATGGTGCCGATGTCACATCTGCCAGTTTCTCCCTCACTGGAACCCCTTCAACAACTACTTGGGCCAATGCAACTACCAATACACACTTCGGCGGCCCTTCAACAACAGATGGACCAATGAATGTCCCTTACTTTGGATATGATTATCGTACCTCAATCGATGTCAGTAACGATCAAACATCCCTTAGAGAGATGCAAAGTGAAGCCAGTTGGACTTTAACAAGGACCAACGATATTTCTAGTGCACCAAACACAGTTCACAATACAACCGGCGGGGCAATCGGATTTGCTGCTTCTGATTTAATTGGCGCAACTACACAGGGATATTCAGCCTATTCTGGAGGGGTTTGGAATTATGCTGGTCCTGTGGCTTTCCAAGAAAATAATACTTATGTCGCTCATTGGCCTAATTCAGGAACATCTAATTTCGCAACTATTCATCAATATAACAGCACAACTGGTGCTAGGGTTGGAACTGCTAGTTTGCAGTATAACAGCTGCACAACATCTACTATGCGTTACCTTTCTGACATCACTAGCGATGGGAATGGTACTATTTGGACCACCAGTTGGAATTACAACTACATCGCAAAATGGACTGTGTCTGTGAATTCTGCTGGGCAGGCTGTTTGGTCATGCAATCAAGCATGGTATGGCGGGAATTACAAGATTGGGGGAGTTGCCTTTGACCCCGTTGACAATGAAATGTATGTGCTAACAACCCAATATTCGAATCCAAATTACAATTACTATTTGTGGAATGTCAACCGCTCAAGCCCCGTTCAAGCATTGTCCACACAACTGTTAATGATGGTCGCAAGCGGAAAGGGACTGCCCTCGGGACTTGATGTTGCTGGGGACAGAGTGACAGTGAATGTCTACTGTACTTGGCAAGCAAGTAACAACAATTGTAAGGCGAAAAACTACCACTCTGTTTTCCTCAGAGGTGGAGCATGGCCAGAACATCAAGGTGATATTTTGTTCCCAAACCGAGCTCATTATGGCATTGAATCAACTGGCGCTGGAACAATTGCTTGGACTTGTTTTTACAACAACCAGTGTCCAAGTGGAAGTTCACACAAGATTCTGACTAATGGCCAATCAACTGCCACTTCAATGGGAACACCCACAACCACTTCTGGAATAATTACATCATCTGCAATCATTGCAACGAGAGCCACCCCCGACCTTACACTAACAGCAGCAATATCTTGGAAGCCAACTGGTACATCAGTTGAATACGAAGTTACAAATGATGGTGGAATAACTTGGAAACAAGCACAAATAGGAACAAAAGTGATTTTCGCAAATTCTGGAATCCAATTAGGATGGCGAGCATACCTAAACAGTACAAACAGCAATGTTTCTGCCCTGATTGACACAATTAACCTCGGTTATACTGGTTCATACGCATCCTCAGGATTAATGTGGATGCGAACCCCATATTTTGGAGGCACTGGCTCAAATGGACCTGTCGCTGCCCAAGTATGGTGGAACGCAACTGAACTAGGTGGAAGTTCACTATCTGTAAAGTGGACCACATCAAGCGGTTGCACATCGGGAACTTCGACAACTTTGGGAACGTCTGGCCAAACAGTAAATTTCCCTACGGGGTTGACTTACCTCTCCCTTTGCTTCTACTTTTACTCTGGAGGGGGAAACTCATACAGCCCTATCGTAGATGACTTCCAAGTCGCTCTCTACTCTAATGCCCCTCAAAACGTGAAGTTAGACATTGGTAGTGATGGCAGTTCTGAATGGACTCACACTAACGCCCTACTTTCAACAGTCATAGCAACCGGCAGTTCGGGTAGTTCCATTGTTAATGCAATAAATAATGAAATCCCAGACACCGGTTCTGGAACGATTCTAATTCCTATCCAAATTGAATCAGACTCTTCAGGGAATGTGGTGATTAATTCATTCTCAATTACTTACGTCATGCAAACGGTGAATCTTGACATTAATTGGGATGAAAGTATGGTGTTACATGAAACCATTGACGCTTATGAAGTCGTAAGTAGACATGTGATTGGTGAAGATGCTGGAGGGATTTCTACAGCAACTCTTACCTTTTTGGCTCAACCCTCAAGTGAAACCCCTGCCCTAACTTGGAACAGTGATGGAACACTTGTTGATGATGACCCCGAAGACTGGATTATTCCAGATGCTTCTGCAACATGGACCAATAACAGTAACGGGATTTTAGAAATCCACTGGGCTTTCCGCGTGACCTCTAACTTCAACGAACAGAGCAATGTTGGATTCAGAGTCAGTTGTACTGATGACCAAGGTCTCTCACCAATGTCACTATCATCACGAACAAGTAACACACCTGGCATTCGTGTAAACCAATCCTATGGACTTGGGTGGATGAAGGTTAGAGACAATGATGGAGCAGTCCACCACGATGATGTGCCAGAAAATCAATGGGTTAAATCTGGAGAAACACTCTACTTCCAAGGAGCAGTGTGGTATGATGGAACCCAAGATGCACCTCTAGACTCTACTTTTGATGTTGCAGTTATCAAGCGAACACCTGAAGGTGACTTCCTACAAGCAAAAGACCGCTCCAACCAATATGGGGAGTTCTTTATCCCAGTCCCTGTAGATACTATTAATCGCCCAGAGGGTGTGTTTTATGAGGTACAAATTGACAATCCACGAGACCCACTCAAGGTCTTGTCAATCAACGAATCGTGGCAGCGAACCATCCGAGTTGATGCAACTAGTCCATCGCTGATAGAAGCTACACCTCTGGATAATGCATACGAAGCTGGTTATGAAGATCAAGCAGTACGTATCCGAATTCAGGATGCAATAGGCGCACCGGAAGTATTGACTCTTCACTACTGGGTAGAGTCAGAACATGACTCTAACCGTAATGGTAATGCTGACGCAGCGGAATACATCAACCAAACAATGATCAACATGACTGACGACATTGACAAGTTATTCTTTGCAATTATTGATGATTCTAGTAATCCAAATATGGCACGAGTATCATACTATGTTACTGGGACTGATGTGGCAGGAAATTCACTACTGCGTTCAGACGGGCCAGGATTTGATTATGACTTGGTAACTTACAGAACTAGGAAAGACATGGACTCGGTGTTCACCGGACTGCACTGGGCAGGCCACGAAGATGGAGAGAGAGCATTTGCTGGAACAACCCAATACCTCACACTCGGACTCGTTGATGCAAACGGTTTGATTGACTTCACTGATATTTCCATCATCTTTGACTTTGAAGGGCCAGACCCTGAAAGAGACCAACAACGATTGTCGTATAGCGGTAGTAACGAAACTTTCTGGACTGATGATGATTTCCTTGTTATTTCGCCCGCTTGCAATAATCTACTTGATGAGTCATGTGGAGGAATTGTCACCACTAACGAAACCGGTTTGCCTTGGGTGATGGTCACATTTGCATTCCAGTTCTCATGGGATTGGCCTGATGCTGATTTGTCAGATGTCGCCTTGGAATTCACTCAATTGGGCAGTACTGAACCACGCCGAGAAATCTTCACGGAGCACACATTCAGAATAGAGAATGACTTGGTTCTAGATGCTGAAACTTACACTGTAGAAGACGTTCAGGAACCACGAGTTGGTCCTGTATTTGACGGGAGTAGAGTTGTTCCTAACGACCGTTTGCGCTGGTCTGGACGTGTTGTCTACGAAGGTAGCGATGTTCCCGCACCGAAAAATCTTGGAATTACTGTTGAAGTCTTTGATGGTGTACAATACTGGTCAGATGGTAGCCTAACTGATGAAGGAGGATTTAGTTTAGAAGTTCCTCTTGGGGCTGCACCTACCCTCGCTTCTAGCGAGACTAGAACTTTCCTAGCAGGGGTTAGAAATATCCCTGGAAGAGGTGAGGACATGACCCGTGATACTGTTTCCACAACTCTTCAAGTTAAGGTTGACCACGCACCACCTAGAGTTCTTGAAAGGCTAGCACCGATTGATGTAATTGATATCGCCAACAGTTCTGCACTTACTGAAGTACCAGTTGAGTTCATTGGATGGGAAGATGCTGACCTATCTAGAAGTCCACAATGGGTTCATTGGTTAATGCGTGATGAGAACCAGCGCCAGATTTCCTCAGGCTCATCACTACTGGGTATGCTTCAAGAGGAACAAGCAATCACTTGGACTGGTACCGTTGACTTGATTGGCGATGGAATGAATCCGCCACTTCAGGATTATGAAGTTGGATTCTGGATTGAAGGTTGGGATTCAGCTGGTAATCCACTAGCAACGGAAGGAAATTCCAAGAGTGACCCTGTAAGAGAACCTGTGGACCTAAATGGTGACCATGAACTTCAATGGATTCGATTCGGCGCACTTGGGGCACAGTTGACTGTTGAACGCATTTCAGCCGATCGTGAGATTGTTGCCAACGGTGACAAAATTGAGATTACTGCATGGATTTCAAATCTCGGTGGCACAACTAATTCTGGATTTGTTGTTGGATTCTATTCTGGCGACTCTGAAAAACCGTTTGCGACCCAAAAACTGAATGGCATCGCCGATGAATCGATTCCTATTTCTGCAACTTGGATCGCTGAGAAAGGTGTTGACAGAGTCATTGTAATTGTTGACTCAGAAAATGAAATTACTGAAGTTGACGAGTCAGATAATAGCGCTAGCGTAGGAGTTTCTGTGGATTACGCATTTGGCATGGGTTGGGTTGAAGGAGCTCGCCAAAATCTACTCGCTGTAATTGGAATCATTATTGCCATGATTGTACTGCCTATTGTTGCATACGTCAGCATGAAGGGAGCCCTTACTGGTCGCTCAGAATTGTTTGATGATGATCACATGTTTGATGATGAAGATGACGATGATTATGATGACGACGATTATGATGACGATGACGACTACTGAGAGCCGGCGCCCTTTTCACACTCAGGCTTGCCCCCTCGCCTGAGAGGGGAGTTATTTGGTGTCTGATTTCAGTTCACTTGTAGATCCACTCACTAAACTCGCTGACGAACGAGGTTGGAGTCCAACGCCAATTCAAGCAGCGTCACAAACACATATTTTGGACGGCTCTGACCACTTACTAATCGCTCCCACTGGAAGCGGTAAAACCGAAGCAGCAGTTATGCCACTACTCTCCAGAGCAATCAAAGACAAATGGCAACCAATGTGCATTCTGTACATCACTCCACTGCGTGCACTGAACAGAGATATCGATAGAAGGATCTCGTCCTTATCACAGGCATGTGGATTACGCTCTGATGTACGTCACGGAGATACTACTCAGTCACAAAGAACAAAACAATCCCGTAACCCACCCCACCTTCTTGTTACAACTCCAGAAACCTGTCAATTATTGCTATTTGGTAGTCGACTGCGTGAAGGGATGAAAAATCTTCAAGCGGTTGTGATTGACGAGGTACACGATTTAGCGGCTTCTGAAAGGGGTGCACAACTGACCATCGCTTTGGAAAGAATCGATGAGTTGTGTGGCCGCCGTGTTCAACGAATTGGATTGTCCGCAACTGTAGGAAACCCTGACGAAATGGCTGGTTGGCTCTCACCAACTACCACGCCTATCAACGCCCCCGCCCCTCGGCCAGCAGAATTACTGGTTGTGACTGAACCAACAACCGCAGATGATCGAGCACTATCACTAGAACTACACGTGTCTCCAAGGGGTCTTGCGGCTCTTCGCTGCTTAGCCTCAAAAGTTAGGGAAAGTGCTCCCTGCTTGATATTCGTAAACTCTAGAAATGCCGCAGAGACAGTGGCTCAAAGAATAAGTAAACTCGATGAAGAATTGAATATAGGAGTTCATCATGGGTCATTAGCGGCCGAAACCAGACATGAGATGGAATCAGAATTACAAAAAGGAAATCTGCACGGACTTGTCTGCACTTCAAGTCTTGAATTAGGAATTGATGTTGGCTCAATCAAACAGGTGCATCAAGTTCAGTCACCACGCGCGGTAGATAGACTCCTGCAAAGAGTTGGCAGGGCTGAGCACGTATTGGGAGGAACATCAAGAGGCATGTTACTATGTTGGGAAAATGATGACATCGCCGAAGCTGCCGTAATTACAAGACGGGCAATGGCTAGTGAACTTGAAGGAGTCGAATGGCGTAGAAAACCACTCTCAGTAGTTGCTAACCAACTAATTTTAACTGCAATTGCTGAAAAAGTGATTCCACTTTCATCAGCAGCAACCTTACTTCGCAGAGCGCCAATTTTCTCTGACATCACCGATAGCGAAGTTAATGAAATAATCACCATCCTTGACGATAGAAGATTACTGAAACTTGTTGAAAACCCAGCCAACTCAGACCCTATTGATTGGCCACCAATTATTTGGAAAGTAGCAGCAGAGAAAAACAAAGACTTGCCTGAAAAAAGACCGAAATATGAGGAACTTGAGGATATCACTGAGAAGCAACGAGAGACTTGGTCCAACGCTTTACGCTCCACCCTCCCAAAGAGCCTCAAAAACGGTTGGTTCTCACCAGGTTCACGAAGCCGTCATTACATGCTAAACCATCTCTCTATGATTGCTGACGAGACTCGTTACTCAGTTCGCGATTCTGTCACACGTAGAGCTTTAGGAAATGTGGATGAAACCTTTGTTTTGTCTTTGGATTCTTCAGGTGGTGAAGAAGATGGTTCGCCACGGCGATTTGTGATGGCTGGCAGGACATGGCAAATCATTGATGCCGACCCAGAAAAAAGCGAGTTGTTAGTTGCCCCTGTCTCTGACATTAGTACAGCCCCTGTATGGGCTGGTGAACTGCCTGCAGTTCCTGCAGACATAGCCCGTGAAGTAGGCAATCTCAGGATGGTTATTGCAGAGGACCATGGATGGGATGTGGAATATCCAAAGGATGATGATTTTGGTGCAAAGGTCAATGCTTGGATTGAGGAACTGCCAAAGAAACACCAACTCTCACAATACCCCGTATCTGACTATTCACTTGGTACTCTAACTACAAGCGTTGGAGAACATTTGGATGCTACCGGATGCATACCTAATGCTAGACTACTCACGATTGAAGCGCGTCGAGATGCCCTCGTCCTCAACTGTTGTCATGGAAATAAAGTGAATGCTGCGCTAGCACATTTTTTGCAAGCAATGGCATCTACTATTGATGGGAAAAGCGGACGGGCAATCATTGACCCTTACCGAATCTCCCTGCAAGTTCCAGCATTAACTGCAGATTCGATGGTTACTTGGCTCACTGAAACTCCACCTGAGGCTTTACGAGACATTATGCGAATGACAATTCCAAATGGAAGGAAACTACGTGCTCGCTTAGTTCAAGTGTGCAAAACTTTTGGTATTTTACAGCGAGGGATTGACCCACGCAGAGTCAATCTCCAAGGGATCATTAATCGCTATCGTGGCACGGTTGTTCTCGACGAGGCTTTGGACAAATTATTCCATGACCAGATGGATATTGATGGCACAGTAGCGCTACTAGAAGCGATTCAATCAGGTGCAGTACGAATAGAACAAACCGCATCTGGAGCACTCGGAATCTCACCTCGAAGTGAGAGAGACCTACTACTGCCAAACTGGTCAGATGCGGAAGTCAGAGTGCGTCTAGAAGAGCGGTTAGTAAACGAAAGAGCGGTCCTAATCTGTTTGGCTTGTGGCTCACGCATGCGAACCCGCGTAGCCATGTATGGGGCTAAGCACACACACTGTGAATGTGGTGGGACGATGCTTGCCGCAACGCGTGAAGGATTGGAAGAAATGCTGGCAGGTTGGGTTGCCTCGGAAGACCAAACAGTGCAGGCAAGGATGGAGAAAAATGCACATATTGTCCGCCAAAGAGGGATTGAAGCACTAATCTGCTTGATGGCTAGAGGTGTAGGTGAAGAAACTGCTAGCCGAATCCTCAATCGAGTTCCGAAAGGTGAGCGAGAATTAATGCTGAAAATAATTCATGATGCTGAACTTAATTATGCCAGGACAAGAAGATTTTGGGCCTGATTCCTATCTTGACTGTTGCCGTTATTACTTTGAGCAGTGGCGTGCTCGTCGTCTTTGATGTTAGTGGGGTTAACTGGACGTAATGCGTCAGGAAAAACCACTGTTATTGAATGGCTGAAGGCACATGGCTTTGGTGTAAATTCATGTTCTGACTCCATTCGCCATTGGCTACGCTCTAACGGCCAAGAAATTAACCGTGACAACCTAATTGAGGGTGGGAGAAAACTCAGAGCAATGGGTGGCCCAGGAATTTTAGCAGAAATGTTACTTGACCGAATTGGTGAAGATGGAGATCATGCGATTGATAGCATTAGGACCCCTGCTGAAGTTGAAGCTCTACGCAAGCGTAATGATTTCATGATGATTGAAATCCGTACATCTAGAGAAGTACGATGGGAGCGTTTAGTTGCACGTGGTCGTACTGGAGATGCTGAAAATTTTGAACAATTTGTTGAGCAAGAAGAATCTGAATTGATTGCTCATGATGAAAGTGGTCAAGCCTTAATTGCTACTGCAGCAATGGCTGATGTTGTAATTCATAACAATGGCGATGTAGATGATTTACATGGCCAACTCAAAGCATTGATTGAGTCATTTAGTGAATAAATCACCTTACTTCAAATCACCACGTGGGTCCTTTGGACCATCAGTCATTTGCACAACTACCCCATGAGAATTAAGATAATCCACGCCATTTACCCCACCAAAACCACCATCCACGATAATTACTCTAGTAACTCCCGCATGATGAATCAACTTTGCACACATCATGCATGGTTCCCCAGTCACAATTAGCCAAGCATTCTTTGTTGGAACTCCATTTGCTGCTGCATTGCAAATCACATTCATTTCCGCGTGGTGGCAACCAACTTCAACTCGTGTTCCTGAAACAACATTCTCTGTGTCACGAAGACAAACTTCTCCACCACACAAATCTCCTCCGCCTCGTGGACCCCCATTGTATCCATCCATCAAAATGACATTGCGGTCAGGGTCAACTAGAAGTGAGCCAAATTTTGCTCTGGGGCAGTTACTGGCCTTTGCTAATGCTAAGCACTGCTCGATGCGAATTTTCAGATGTTTCTCCTTCACATCAACCACCGACAATGCCTGTCGTGAAGGGCCGGCCTAATGATAATACCGTCATGTCCAATGCACACCCTCCTCTGAAGGGCGAAGGGTTGTCATCGCATCTATTGTATCTAATCCAAGTGCTGTTAATAGATTCCCTACTAAATAGATGGAACCGATGCCAAGGATTGGTTTGTTTGCATCTTGTTTTGATAACTCCAGTGCTCTTTCTAATGCTTCTTTTGGATTTTTCACTTGTTCAATGAATGCTGGGACTCCTTGTGCTTCTAACTCAGCAGCCAACTCAGATGTTGAAATCGCCTGTCTCCTTCCTTTCTGTGGCTCAGTGACCACAATGTGATCAACCTCGCCTTGAATCAGTAATTCTACCAGCGGATTGAGGAATCCAACTAAATCAGTTTGCGAAGTGCAACCTAACAATACCACTCCAGGTGTTGGGGCTTCATCTTGTTCCATCTGGATGCGTAATTGGTCGCATGTTTTTTGCATCCCACTAGGGTTGTGTGCCGCATCTATCAGAATTGGAACGCCTTCATGTTCAAGCCATTGAACGCGCCCGGGCCAAACTGTATGCAATAGTGCACTAGGCATCATACTAGCAGCCTCGTACAATTCAAGCAAAGTCAAGGTGGCATGGGCGAGAATTGATGCCTCCTTCTGATATGGTGACCAGCCACTTGGTGTAGCAATTTCTGAAATTGGGCGATGACTCTTGCCAGTATTATCAAAACGAACCAATAAGGCTCGATCTGGTCTCCACCAAAATCCTAGTTTGTGGTCACCAACAGCATCTTCTATTGATTTTCTTGCCTCCGCATCATAATTCCATTTAGCAAGAAAAATCTCACCCGGCCGAGTAATTGCAGCCTTCTCAGCAGCAATCTCACCTAGGGTTTCACCCAGTACATCGGTGTGTTCAAGTGCTAACTCTGTAAGAACACAACAATCTGCGTGCACTAATCTTGTGGAATCAAGCCTGCCACCAAGTCCTGTCTCAATTACAGCTCGGTCAATTCCAGCATCCTCGAAAGCCAGCATCGCAACTAGAAAAGTAGCCTCATAATAAGTTGGCATTGTTATTGGTTCAACTAGAGCCGCTCCCCGTATTTCTTCAAGACACTGGTCAAATATTTCGGGTGAAATAGGGACGCCATCTATTCTTATCCGTTCTTCTACAAAACAAAGGTGAGGAGAAGTAAACAATCCACAACTTACGCCCGCGAGTGACAGACAATTTGACAGAATTGAGCAAGTCGTTCCTTTACCGTTACTACCCGCCACATGAATTGATGGGAATTTCATTTGCGGCATGCCCAAACGCGCTAGTAAAATCGCGGTTGTTTCAAGACTTTGGCGCATTCCAAGCACTTTCAGCCCGGTAAACCACTCTCGAACATCACTCACAGATACCCGCCCACCCTATCTCTTGTGACCCTCGCTTTCAAATGGGTTTTCACTCTCGCCGTAGTCATGACAGGTGAGAGCCGCTTCGCAAACATCCTTTCTCAGATGGCTGGACAATGGCGTTCAATGAGTACAATGGGGGTGATGTTTGTTGGTACAATATTGCTTGCTATCTACATTCAGCCGTTTTGGGATCGACCAGAAGCAAGAGCGTTTGGAGAGGCTGGAACTACAAAAGTTGGTTTAATCGGCTTGGAATTTATTCTGATTCTAGTTTTTACCGCGTTTATTATCTGGTTAGCAAAAAGAGGGCTTCAATCCATTATCAAGTGGGGAGTCCTGTTTATCCTATGGATTTCTCTCTCTTATGCTATGGTTCCTCTAGCGTCTTATGCTATGGATGAACCACAGCCCATTCCTGAATTCCGAGATGAAAGTGCTTTGGACGCTGAAATTGTCTTCGTTGATTTTGACCCTTCATCTTTCATAGTTACTAACCAAACACATCTCATCAAAATGAGTGAGCCAAGCGGATTGGAAAGTGGTCAATCAGCAGTTGCGGAATGGAATTTCCCACTCCAATTAGACGATGGTGGTTATTCCGCTCATGGAATCGGAATGGTAGATAATCTTGATTCTTATGTGATGTGTGATGGTAATCGCTGGCAGAAATTAGACAAATCTGATGGTACACCTATCACAAGCCATGTCGATATCGCATGCGTTGTTGGCTTTTCTGCAGAAGAAAATGACTGGGCTATCTACAACAATTTTATGCAACGAATTGACCCATTCAACAATATGAATGTCACTTATTCAGGTTGGGTCTATAGTCTCCCAGAACAATTCAATTCTGGAGAATTTATGCAAGGTAGCATGCTCAATGAAAATACTCTACTCTTGGTATCTTATGGCTGGGCAGGAATTATTGAAATTCCAGATAGTCAACATACTGGTGGAACTGATTTAGTAAATGCCACTATACTTTGGCAAGTTACCCCTAATTCAGGAGATGCATTCACTGCATCCACATTTGGCCACTCCCCATGGAGTGGACATAATTGGTGGGATGCAAATGCAACTGACAGTTTGTTGATGCTAGGGACTGAGACAGGGAAGGTCTACGGCTATGTATGGGATGGTGCAGAGATGAGCGTTGAAGAGCACATAAAATTCAACGAACGTGATGCATTTGATTCTGATATTCAAGGTATCATGCTTGCTGATGACCAACATGACGGCAGAGTTGATGTGTGGATTGCATCAGGTGGAGAAACAAGGATGTTTTCAGGTTGGGTCATGGTTGAGAGTTTAACTATTGAAGGACCCGTTTCACAAGGCCCAATAGACATGATACTCCACACCATTGATAATCCTGCTTGGGATGAAATCGATATTGAGGATGGCATCCTTACAACATATACTGTAAACACTACTCAAAGTGCAATCATTGCTACACCAGTTAACGAACCAGCAATAATTCTAGAGGATTCCGCTGGATACTGGTTGCCAATTTACTGGTCCCAAATAGTCGCCTTACTCGCTTCTACTGTACTGATGATTGCCCTTACAATCAGACCTGAATGGTACGTTGTGAACACTACTGGAATCCTAACTGGAGCGGGAGTTATCACCATTATCGGAGTAAGTTTTGTACCAACATTAATTCTAATTTTCATGATAGTGGCGGCAATATATGATTGGTACGCAGTGTACAAGTCAAAGCACATGCTTGACCTCGCAGATACGATGATTGGACTCAAACTTCCAATACTGTTAGTAGCACCTCAAGATAAAGGATATTCTTTCCTTGACGAAGGTGAGGATACCATTAGTAAGATGGACGAGCCACCTGCTTCTGCAAAGAAAGAGCATGGGGCAAAGAGTGGGGCCAAACTCCCTACCCCTGAACCACCTCGCCCCAGACCTAAGAAGAATACAGGAGATGCGCTATTCATGGGTCTTGGAGATGTCATCTTCCCAGGTATGCTAGTCATCTCAGCACTTACATTCCTACCATCTGATGGCACTTTTATGGGATTGAGTGACCCGATGTTCGTTGCAATCGGTTCCCTCATTGGAGGGCTTCTTGGTTATGTAGTTCTGATGGGGTATGTCGCTATGGGGCGGCCTCAAGCAGGGTTACCTTTACTCAATGGAGGTAGTATTCTAGGATACTTAATCACTGGATTTATCTCCATAGGATACGGGGCTATTTCATTTGGTATTACAATATTCTAGGTGATGAATGGGTTCAAGTGGATGACATGAATCAGCAAGGTGAAGATAAATGTT
Source organism: Candidatus Poseidoniales archaeon (assembly GCA_012959435.1). Taxonomy (GTDB): domain Archaea; phylum Thermoplasmatota; class Poseidoniia; order Poseidoniales; family Thalassarchaeaceae; genus MGIIb-Q1. Next base: position 84,215 of record DUDF01000068.1, on the reverse strand, counting down.
AGACATCAAGATGTTTCGTGACCACGCTGATATCATACGTGCTGACCACGACAAGAGAGGGATTCTTCACGACAATATCGATGAAGTAATTCGTCTAGACGATGCATGGAAAAAGGCTCGTTACGATGCTGACCAATTACGTCGCCAACGTAATGAGGCTGCTAGAGGAATTGCAGAAGCCAAAAAAACTGGTGACGATGAAGAGGCTGAGAAGATCTTAGCACAAGTTGCAACCTTGGGGGCACAAATAGATGAGTTGGGAGTTGAATCAGATAATCTCATCAAAACACGTGACAGCTTGAGAATGAAGATACCAAATATTCTCCACGATAGTGTTCCAATCGGCGAAGATGAGGGTGGCAATACACAACACAGTAAACATGGGGAAAAACAAAATTATTCGTTTAGTCCAAAAACTCACAATGAACTTGTTGACATGAATAATTGGGTTGACCTTCCCCGAGCCGCTAAAATTGCTGGCAGTCGCTTCTACTTCCTGAAGGGGGACCTTGCGCGTATGGAATTAGCCTTGCAACAATATGCGATTGATTTCCTCACCTCTAGAGAATACACCCTTGTACAACCTCCTATGATGATGAATCGTAAGGCGTACGAAGGAGTTACTGACTTAGACGACTTTGAAACAGTGATGTACAACGTTCAGCCAGAAGGGTTCTACACAATTGCAACCAGCGAACATCCACTAACTGCAATGTTCATGGATGAGGTCATTGAACCATCAATGCTACCCTTGAGGATGGTTGGTATTTCACCCTGTTTTAGAAGAGAGGTGGGTGCGCATGGACAATCTGATAAAGGAATTTGGAGAGTCCATCAATTCACCAAGATTGAACAGATAATCATCAGCAAGCCAGATGATTCATGGGAATTACATGAAGAGTTGCTCACTAACTGCGTTGAACTTTGGAATTCCTTAGATCTTCATTATGAAATTGTCAACATTTGTACTGGAGACATGGGGACTGTTGCTGCTAAGAAGTACGACTTGGAAGCTTGGCTACCCGGTGTGGAATCCTACAAAGAAGTGGTTTCATGTTCAAACTGCACTGATTACCAATCTAATCGCCTACGAATGCGATACCGTACAGCTGATGGAAATGAGGCAGTCCACACTTTGAATTCAACTGCAGTTGCAACTAGTAGAGCCCTAGTGGCGATAATTGAGCAAAATCAGATGGAAGATGGGTTGGTCCAGATTCCAGCAGTGCTGCAACCATATATGCAAGGCCAGACAATACTACAATCTTGCAATTGGTAAATTGATTTTTCAATTGGTTAATCCGACTCTTCAATCGCAATTAGAATGGCTCCTTGATTAACTTGGTCTCCGGCCTCAAAGTGTATTGCTGATACTATTCCATCAACCGGGGAACAAATCCGATTCTCCATTTTCATCGCTTCTAAAATTAGTAAGGTCTGTCCTTTGTCTACTGGTTCACCAACCGATGCCATGACACTGAGTATTTTCCCAGGCATTGGTGAAGTCAACCCACCCATACTGTCGAAGGTACTCACTGCTCCTCGCTCAACAACACTCACTCTTGAGGTATGGCCGTTGTGATACACCCACCAAGTATCTTCCACTTTGACAAGTACCAACCGTTCCTCTCCATCACCACGCTCAAGTGATACTTCATCACTAGATGCGCCGATTGATACCCGCCAATCTTGGAGGTCCAAGGGTTCACCATTAACTTCAATTTTGATTGCAGAGTAACCACTTGCGGTATCAATAACGCCAACAGCCCAATCACTGTCATCTGTTTGATTGATGAATTCTTTCATTTTGAATACCTCATGGATATCTCCTACCCAATGTGGAAAACGGATTATACGGGTCTGGTGAATCTTCAAGTTCAACACTTAATATGCCCAAATGAAGGCCGGCTTTCTCAGCGCTTGCTGCGGCGATTACAGCCGCTGCAGGGTCGCCTAATGACTCCCATCCATCAGGCCATATTGACTCTATGAAATCCGTTGTTGTGTCACCAGCAGCAAACTTTTGATGAGTGATCGCACTCCTTAGAAATTCAATATTTGTGGTGACACCTAGGATTATGAAATCCTCTAATGCTCTAGACATTCGCTCAATAGCACGCTGCCTATCAGGAGCATGAACAATGAGTTTTGCAAGCATCGGGTCAAAGTCAATTCTTGCTTCATCACCCTGTCTGACACCAGTATCAAGACGAATACCTGGCCCTTCGGGGGGCCTGAAAACTGCTATTGGACCAATAGAAGGTAGGAATCCATTAGCTGCATCCTCGGAATAAATTCGAGCCTCAATCGCCCACCCACGAGGAAATACCTCATCTTGAGCAATCTCTAATGGATGACCTGCAGCAATTCGTAATTGCTCTTGAACTAGATCAACCCCTGTAACCAATTCAGTCACAGGGTGCTCAACTTGGAGACGAGTATTCATTTCCAAAAAGAAAAATTCATCTCCTGAAAGCAAGAACTCTACAGTACCAGCACCAACATAGTGAACTGCTTTAGCGGCATTTATCGCAGCCTCACCCATTTGCTCCCGCATCCCAACAGATAATGCGACACTTGGTGCTTCTTCGATAACCTTCTGATGTCTCCTTTGGATACTACATTCGCGCTCTAGTAAATGGATTGCACCTCCATGAGTATCACAGAGTATCTGAATTTCAATATGACGCGGTGAAACTATTCTCCTTTCTAGATAGATGGTGTCATCTCCAAATGCTGAAAGTGCTTCACGCTTGGCTGATAGATAAGCCGCCTCCAATTCCCCAGATGTTTCAACGGACCTCATTCCTTTTCCGCCACCTCCGGCTGAGGCTTTCAGTAAAATTGGAAACCCTACTTCACTAGACGCCCTACGTAATTCATCAACAGTATCAGCTAAAGAATCCTGAAATGTTAGTTCGGCACCGGGTACAAGTGGGACACCTGCATTGAGCATCAATCTACGAGCCTTTACTTTATCACCCATTGAATCAATCGCTTTTGCAGGTGGGCCAATCCAGATTATTCCACTTGACCCCACCAACTCTGCAAAATCTGCTCGCTCAGAAAGAAATCCGTATCCTGGATGAAGTGCATCCGCCCTACTTATTCGACAAGCATTGATTATTGAATTTGCTGATAGATAAGTAGATGCTAAATCATCACCTTCTAGGTGTACTGATTCATCTGCTAACTCAACATGCATAGCATTTGCATCAGCATCATTGTAAATCGCTACAGTGGCTAGCCCCATCTCTTGGCATCCTCGAATAATTCTACAGGCAATTTCACCACGGTTGGCAACTAGAACCTTGCCAAATTTGAAAGGCGCATTAGCAATCCAAGAAGGCAAATCCATTGTTGCTCAATCCTCACTGTTCCATGATGGAGGGCGCCGTTCAATGAATGACGACAGGCCTTCCTGACCTTCTGAAGAACCACGCATCTCCGAGGTCTTATCTAACGTCCACTGGCGTAGTTCCTCATCAGTACCATCCCAACGGTCAAACTGTAATACCAAACGTTTCGCTTCCCCTACGGCAGAAGGGCCTGTGGTCAACACTTCTGTCACCACGCCTTGAATCGCCTCACTAAATTGTTCAGGAGATTCCACCTGCTCATCAATCATTCCGATTCGTAAAGCCTCCTCAACTCCAATGCGTTTTGCCAACATTGCGAGACGGCGAGTTTGAGCACTACCAAGCCTGCGATATACATAGGGACCAATGACTGCTGGTAAAATTCCTAGTTTACCTTCAGATAATGCAATATTTGTTTTGCTCTCCCCAATCACGTGATCAAGGCAAGCAATTAGACCAGCCCCGCCTCCTAGAGCGACACCCTGTACCGCACCGATAGTGAAACATGGGTGTGACCAGAGGGTGTTGAATAATCTATCAAGACGCCCCGCATCATTGCGATTTTGTTCAGATGTTTGAGCCCCTGATGCCTGCATCCAACCAATATCCGCGCCTGCGCAGAAATGTTTGCCACTACCAGTCAATACAATTACTCTAAGATACGGCTCACCATTGCTATCCTTCAATTGACCACGCTCACTTACTGAGCGTTCTTTACTCCAATCAAGTAAATCACATAATTCTCCAATCAATTCTGGACTTAAGGCATTGAATACATCCTCACGTTGTAACGTCAGATATCCCACTGAACCGTCAATATTGAGGGTGCACAGGCCAGTTTCTGGCATCAATTCTCCAATTGAAAAATCATTCATTGCAATTGCTCCTTCACATTCTGAAAATGCCATATTCTGAATCGGGGAATGGGCCATTCAGTGCAGCAGAAATACTCAACCCCAGTACATCTCTAGTATCTCTTGGGTCGATGATTCCATCATCCCACAATCGGGCAGTGGCATAGTATGGGGAGCCTTCGGTTTCATACCTCTCTAGAATCGGTTTTTGGAAGTCATCTAACTCAGCACCATCCATTGGTGCCTGACCCTCACGCGCTCGTTGGTCCTGCTTCACGGTAGTCAACACACTTGCTGCCTGAGGCCCACCCATTACTGATATCCTAGAATTGGGCCACATGAAAAGGAATCGCGGGTCATATCCTCTGCCACACATAGCATAATTCCCAGCGCCATGAGAACCGCCGATAATTACTGTGAACTTTGGCACTGGCGCACAAGCAACTGCAGTAACCATTTTTGCTCCATCTTTAGCAATTCCACCAGCCTCATATTCACTTCCAACCATGAATCCAGTGATGTTCTGTAAAAATACAAGCGGAGTGCCTCGCTGACCACACAATTCAATGAAGTGAGTGGCTTTGAGTGCTGATTCTGAAAATAGGATTCCGTTGTTAGCAACTATACCAACTGGATAACCGTGAATTCGAGCAAATCCACAAACAATCGTGGTACCATAACGAGCCTTGAACTCGTGGAAACGAGAACCGTCGGTGATTCTTGCAATCACTTCTCTAACATCATATGGCATTCTGTTATCTTCAGGAATTATTCCCAATAACTCTTCAGGATCGTAATGTGGTGGTTCAGGAGTTGCTACATCTAACGCAACTTTGTAAGGTGCAGGAAGATTCTCTACAATGTTACGAACTATTCTTAGGGCTTCTGGCTCATCTTCTGCAAAATGGTCAGCAACTCCTGATTCTACCGTATGGACTTCTGCCCCGCCTAATGCTTCGGCTGTCACCTCCTCCCCTGTAGCTGCCTTCACAAGTGGAGGACCAGCAAGAAAAATGGTCCCATTGCCTTTGACAATAATTGATTCATCACTCATAGCAGGTACATAGGCACCTCCTGCAGTACATGAACCAAGGACTGCAGAAATCTGAGGTATACCTTTACCACTCATTACTGCTTGATTGTGGAATATTCTGCCGAAGTGTTCTCGGTCAGGGAAAACCTCGTCCTGTAATGGTAAAAACGCACCACCAGAATCTACTAAATAGATACAAGGCAAACCATTCTCTTCAGCAATACTTTGGGCACGAATGTGTTTTTTAACAGTCATTGGATAGTATGAGCCGCCTTTCACAGTTGCATCATTGGCTACGAACATACATTCACGACCATGAACCATTCCGATTCCAGTAATGATCCCAGCGCTGTGGGCGTTGCCATCATAGAGACCGTTTGCTGCTAATTTACTCAATTCTAGAAAAGCGGTACCAGGGTCACAAATGGCTTCAATTCGCTCTCTAGGCAACATTTTTCCTCGGCTGCGATGACGTTCAACATATTTCCCACCACCTCCGTCCACCACAGCATCCATACGACCCTCCATTGCCACCACAATGGCTTGATTATGTTCTGAATTTGTGGCGTATTGTTTGTCGCTAGTTCGCACCGAAGAAGGTAGTCTATCCATGTCGACCCATAGGGTCGGAATCAAACAGGTGTTTGAACGGTGCGGCTTCAAACACCCAACATGAGCCGTCCTAGGTCCCTAAGGCCCGGAGCGAGCCCCACAGTTAAAAGTCCGAGGACAACCAATAATCGAAGATGAGATTGGCGTTTTTCCCATCGCCACTCAGCAAAGAACATGATAACCACCAAAGCCAAGGCCATTTTCACCACAAAAAATCCCCAGCCACCTCCAGAACCACCTTCATCGCCACCTGCTAAACGCATTACCAAAGTTGACAGGACATGCTTTTCAGAATATCCAAAAACATCAACCCCCAACCATGATGCAAAACCATCTACAAGTTGACCATAAACTGCCATCAATACAATGGGGGTTGCAAAAGCCGCCTGCTTGACAAACTTTTCATTTTCTTCAAACTCTTTGCCTTCGAGACTTTCCCACTCTTGGAGAGTCATCCCCTCATCTAGCATACCAGGTGTTATTCCTTTGCTAATCAAATCCCTAAAGGAATCCAAGCCTCGATGGCGTAGAATCATTACGATAATGAGTGGGCCACCAAGTATCACAAATGCTGGCCAAACCGTTAATTCTCCAGCAACTAACTGGATTTGGACGAATCCCATCAAACTAACCGCATTCAAGATACAAGCACCGATTCCAGCATAGAGTAAAGAGCGCTCTAGTTGATTCCAATCATTGAACCAGTTATTCCAACTGAATTCTTCAACTTCAAAGAAAAACCAAAAGAATCCAGGAATCACTAGTACTACAGCAATATTGCCTGTAACTGAAAATTCGTAAAATAGAATCAAGTGGCTAACTACCACTACAATCAATGGCAAAAATGTGAGAAACTTATCCTTTTCAGGACTGGATTCCATCTCCTTCAAAATTGGAACAAACATTCCAATAAGTAAAATCCAACCAGCTGTTTGAAAATGGATAATGGGAGAAACAAACCAAGAATCAACATTATCTGCGAAAAGTCCTGCATCCTCATGCACTTCAACTAATACGGCCCATAATACCCAAGGCAGCAATGAGTAAAGCATTCTGTCTTCACTTGAAATACCCCACTTTCGTAATAATGCGGATAGACTGACGATGAAAGATACTAGAAGAATCCCATACGCGGCTGTATCAACTGGGTTGTAACTTGAATCACCATCACCTTCACCAATAATCGGTTGCACGATGTTCAAGTCAACAATGTCCCATAATACCCACACGTCAGTGAAAAGTCCTAGCAGATAAGCGATCCCAGGTAACGCCATCCCCAGCCCAATTATGGTGAATGCTACTAACTCGTGTTTAGCAAACTCAGAATCAGGTAATGGACGAGGGAAACTAACTTTTGAAGATGGCTCTTTCTCATTTGTGTCAACTTTTACTTCATCAGTCAAATCAGCATCTCCAGAAGATTCTGATTCATCCACATCAGTGCTCATTGCACCGCCGAGTAGGCTCTATCAAAAGAGGTTCACTCTTCTTCGTCGTGATCATGGTCACAGTTTTCATCGTGAACGTGCTCTTCTTCTTCTTCTTCTGCGGCCTCTCTAAATTGATGCACATCTCTAAAGACGATTGTTTTAGCACCAACAGTGTCACGTAGTGAACGAATGAGTTGGAACTTTGCCATACCCCATGATTGGTCATATCCAAGGAACTCTGGAATTGTGATGGATACATCGTCTCCGTCAAACTCTACCTCGAAGTCATCAGACCCTGTTGACATCTTTAGAAGAGTCATTACCATCTCATCCTTCTCTTCAACAACCTTGGTAATTCGGTAATTGTAACGAAGTGATTTGCCTGCTAACTCATGGTTGAAATCAATTCGTGCACGGCCAGCACGGAACATGACTAGGGTGCCTTTTCGACCACCAATCTCAACAGGCCCTCCAACTTGTAAATTATCAGGGTCTCTCACTTGGCGAGCCAATTGTTGTGGACCCAACATTTCAACAGCACCAGGGTCACGTTCACCGTAGGCTTTGTCTGCTGAAATCTCAATATTATAATCTGTTTCAGCCTTAGCTTCTTCAAGGCTCTCTTCAAATCCTGGAATCAAAGTTCCCGCACCGATAGTGACGCATAGGGGTTCATAATTTCGTGTCTCTTCATGGACGTCATTTGACTTTGCAGTCTCCTCACGCGTGGTCTCAATTAATTTTCCTGAATCAACCTCAAACAGGTCGTAATCTATGTACACAATCGTGCCCTCTTCCATGAATACCACTTCAACCCCTGATGGGGCGAGCCGCCGACCGACTCCCCCTTTATGAGTGAAACGGTGAAATTATCCAATATCAGATAGATGAAATCGGCCTACTAGGTCGCTGAATAGAGGTAACAGCGATTCCTAAAGTGGAGAGGACAATGATTAGCCACCCTGCCCAAACAAGATGGCTCCCTGAGAGATGATAGACAGTTAGGCGTACCCTATCAAGCCCAATATCGCCGCTATCACCATCCATAATTCCTGACGCATTGCCTAATGCTTGTGTTTGCGACCAATCAAAGATAAACACAGTATCACCACTCAAAGATGTATACCTATCTACCTCACTGCGAGGGAAACTGTTTGACCCATCAAACCTTAACATACCTGGATTAACACTCTCCAACAAAATACCCTCCTCATTGTAGATGTCAATTTTAGCACCAAGGAAACCGTCACCAACCGAAAAACGCTCGTTGAATTCTGCATCTTCAGGGGAAAGTACTGTCCAATCATCAAAAGTTAGTAGATATCCTTCATGAGAAACCTGTTGCCCTTGCACCAAGACTACTTGATGAGATGGGTCTGTTCTGTCAATTAGTGTAGTTGTGAATATATGTCCAACCAGTAACAAAAGAATTCCTACGTGGGCGGTGTGGGCAAGTGCACTGCGCATTTTTGCAGGAGAATACCCTTTTGCTGTTCGTTGATAGAGATCAAATGCAAGACGTATTACTGAAGGGATTGCTACGATTAAGATAGGCAATAGCAACCATGCAACTTCACCACGATTTATTGTGTCGCTAAATTGTGAACTGCTATCCCCTACAATAGGGATATCAAGCAATACACCTACAACAATCCCTATGATAATAAAACCGAATAGAAGAAGGGGGACCATTTTTTCCGGCACTGTATCTTTCCACGAATATGTTGCCAAAGCAGCAGCGATTAACAGAATAAGTGGGGCCCCGAACATCTCATGCATTGCCAATGAAGTCCCATCTACACTAGCAATCATCAACATCCAAGTTAGTGTGAAAAATGTCCCACCAATAACAATCGGCGCAAATAGAGATAGCCGAATTTGGGTTTTCCGAATTGAAAACTCCAATATACGTTCCTTCAAAGTCTGCTCTTCTCCATCTTCAACATCTTGAATCAATAATGGCCAAATGAAGATTAACAGCCCGATTCCAGCAGCATATACATCAATGAGATAAGCGTAAACCGAAGTTAGGGTAACAACTATTCCAGCTACTGTCCAAATCATTTCTGACTCTTTATCCGAACTTGCTTTCAGGAGCATCAACAAGATGAGAAGTGTTGCAATTAATGGTTCATTAATGTATAATGATAGTAGGATTACAGCAGACATTGAGACCGCCTTTTCGCGATCTGAAAACAATTTCGAACCAGCAGGTTCAGGTGGTAACATGATTGCCAATAATGGCGCTGCCACTGCTACAAGTAGAATGAATGTAGGCACCTGCTCAATTATGCTTGATTCTGCGCCAAACAAGTCAACAGTAATTAGCCGCGATAATGGTAATACCAAAATCATCCATAATGAAAATCTGTTCGCGAATTGCATATTTTCACCACTATCAATCTTAGCCTGCCGACTAACCATCACAGCCACGGTAATTGCCAAAATTGCTACTAGCGAAATGAGGTAGGTAATGACCTCAGTCCCACTGACTCCTGAGTTCTGTAGGTCAATAATTCGCAATAATGCAGAATCACTCTGAGACCCAACTTCTTCTGACACAAAAGCATGTACTGAAGCCCACACACCATTGGCTCTAGTGACCATGGTCGCGTGAATAGAGAACCATCCGGGAAGGATTGCTAAAGGAAGAACAAAACCACTATTTTTACCACCAGGGGTCACACGTAAATGAAGCAGGAGAAGGAGACTGAGCCAAGGTAAGAGTGATGCAGTTTCAACAGGGTCCCAAGCCCAATACCCGCCCCAATCAAGCACTGTGTAAGCCCAAAGACCACCGAGCCCGACACCAATCGTACCTACTGCTAATGCTACTCTTGCAGGAGGAGTTACCATCTCACGAAGTTGAGATTCATCAACTTCATCATTGCTGAGAACTGTGGCTAGTGCCTTCAGCATTACTACGATACAAAGTGAGTAAAACAGGAAAACAAGTGGTGGATGAAAGACCATCAAATCGGTTTGTAAAAGTGGGTTTAACTCACCTCTCCAACTGCTCTGGGCTAGTCTGAAAGGTCGCATCATAAGAGCAATAGATAAAATTGTTAGAATTGTCCCATTAACTAACCTACGAAAAAGGATTGAACTATCTCCCTTACCTAGGCCTTGGAAAGCAAGACCGCTGATTCCCAATAAGCCAGCCCAAAGAAGAGTTGGGCCTTCTCTACTAGCCCAAACTGCACTGATGCGGTAGGCAATTGGCATCTCACTACCACCGTAAAGTCGGACTAAATCATAATTTGTAGAATCACTGATAAATAGCCAACTGAGAGCAATAAATGGTAAAACCTGAATTGTTGTAATGACACGTGGAATCCACAATAATTGCTCCGTTGACAGATTCTTCCATGGTATCGCGATGCCGGCCATGGATACGGCGATTGCTAACCAAAGAAGCCACTGCACGCATTGTGCGAGTAGCCATCAATTGATGGCAATTTCGGCCACGACCTGGCTGATTGTATGATTACCATCCGTAGTATTTAGCACGGCTGTAACCAAATGCTAACATCGCTGGAACTATTTTCTTAAAGTATAGACTTGGCCTTCTAACTAGTAAACGAATTCCTACCATCGCCTTTCCTGAAATTCCCATTGAAGACATCTCTTCGGGGAAACATTTGCCCATCACTGACATATCTGAATCACTGAGTGAATACAAAGCAGTCTTACCTCTCAGTATTTTTTCATAAGGCGGGAACTCCATCTTCCACCTAGTCGCATAAATAGCTAACTTAGCCGCTGATATATCTCCTACGGCAATCGCTTCAGCGGCTGTCTGAGCAGCAAATGCTGCTGATTTCAATGCTAGATGAGAACCACCTTCAAACAGAGGTGAAGTAAAACCAGCGGCATCACCAACAAGCATTATCCCATCAGCATGAGTCGCTTCATGTGGCCCCGAAATTGGAATCGTCCCACCAAAACCCCGTAGTTTCATACCTTCTTTCCGCCATGGTGGATTAATCATTTCTAAGCCCTTGAATTCAGTATCCTCTATGAATTGGTCAAGTGCCTTGACGGCCCCTTTTTTATTCTCAGTTACTAACCCAATGTTAGCCCTTCCATCTGACTTTGGAATCATCCAAAGGTAACCCTTTTCAGCATATTTCGGCCAAATATAAAAATCTAAGTAACCATCTGTTGGAACTTCTAATACCTCATATTGCATTCCGGCAATCACTTCTGGACGAGGATTCAATTTCAATAGTTTTGAGCATACCCCAGCAACACCTGAGGCATCAATTACAATCTTAGCTGTAATTGGAAATTGATCACCCTTGCCCTCGCATAGCCAACCATTGAAAACACCATCAATTTCTTGACGCTCCAAACCTGTTAATTTGTGTGATAGGTGTAATTGCGCACCTGCTTCAACTGCTTCTCCTGCTAACCACTGTTCAAACAGATGCTTTTCTAGAACGTATCCCGGTTCACTTAATTTTTTAGCAGTGCCATCAGGAAATAACACCCTAATGCCATCCACAGGACGTGCAATTACCGAGGCTGGAAGTTCAAGTTGTAAATTATTGATTGCTAAATCAGAAATGCATTCTCCGCAGTGTACTGGAGTCCCAATCTCATCATGGTCTTCGATTAAGATTACGTTGAGGCCTTCTCTTGCACTGTGCAAAGCCGCCGCACCACCGCCGGGCCCAGCACCAATGACCAAGACGTCACACTCTGTTGCGCCTCCCTCCATGGGTTGTGATGAGGGGAGTCACTTCATGAATAACACGGTTGCTAGAATACGAATAATGTGTGCCAATTTGATTGAATACCCACCCTTGATGTTTCTTAGGTGAGAGCCCCTCCGAGGGCTGTGGGATGGAGTAATCTGCAGCAATTTATCGCCGCCCTTGAGGAACAGGGAGATGTGCTTCGCATTTCAAGGCCAGTTGACGTTGAATTAGAAGCTGGTTGCATTGCTGACCGCCTAGTAAAAACTGAAGGGAAGGCTGTGATTTTTGAGCAACCAAGATTGCAAGATGGGAGTATTTCTACAATTCCACTAGCGATGAATCTTTTTGGAACTAGGCAGCGAGTGAAAACTGCATTGGGTGTAGAAGATTTAGCAACTATTGGAAAGCGACTTGTAGAGTTGATGAAACCAGATGTTGCAACCATTTCCAAAAAGCCATGGAAAGGAATAAGCCTAGCCCGACAAGGATTGCGAATGGCCCCGAAACGAGTGAAAAAGGGGGCTTGCCAGCAAGTGGTGATGGAAAATCCTGACCTAACCACTCTGCCAATTCCAAAAACTTGGCCAGAAGATGGTGGCCCATTTATCACCCTACCATTAGTAGTTACGAAAGATCCAATCAGTGGTGAGCAAAACCTTGGCATGTATCGCTCACAAATATATGGCCCAACTGAATGTGGCCTACACTGGCAGATGCACAAACACGGCGCAGACCATGCTGATGCTAGTGTTGGTTCCGTCAACAAAATCCCTGTTGCAATCTGCCTTGGAGGGCCACCCGAATTAATTTTCAGTGCAATTTCACCACTTCCTGACAATCTTTCTGAATTTATGTTTGCCTCTTTCTTAGCAAATCAGAGGCTTAAATTGGTTAAGGCAACCACTCAAGATTTGTGGGTTCCAGCAGAAGCAGATATAGTAATTGAAGGATATTGTGTTCCGGGAGAAACCAAACCCGAAGGACCGTTTGGTGACCACTTCGGATTGTATAGTTTAGAAGGAGATTATCCTGTGATGCATGTGACAGCCATTACCCATCGAGTTGATGCTATCGCCCCAATGACAATTGTTGGACTTCCACCAATGGAAGATGGATATCTAGGTGAAGCAATTACCGACGCTTTCCTGCCAATTTTGAATTTCCAGCACAGAGATGTTGTCGATATGTTCGTGCCACTGCAAACTGGTTTCCACAATTTAGCAATTGTTGCTTCAAAACAAAGGTACCCACGTCAGGCAAGAAAAACGTGCCTTGGTTTATTGGGTGCTGGCCAATTGATGTTCACGAAAATTTCCATAGCCGTTGATCCAAATCATCCTGTAAAAGACCTGAATGCACTCCTTGATGTTCTCCATGAAAAGGTTGACCCGCGAAGTGATTTAATTACAATCCCAGGGATGGTTGCTGACACTCTTGATACTTCATCACCATGGGAAAATATTCACGATAAATTGCTGATTGACGCTACAACATTACCAAGTTCTGACCCACGTAAAGGAGGAATTGGGTTACCTAGGGGGACAGGGTTTGATGAATCTCCGGATTGGCGCCGTGGACAAGTTGATGCACCAGGGGTTTCGGTTGACTTCTGTGCTAAAGTCAGAGCAATGAATGAGGTGAGTGAAGCAATTCTCCTAAGACCATCAATCATGGTCATAACCACAAAAATTGATGATACACCTAGCCCAAGCAACGGAATGCAAGCAATTCTTGACCCATCATCTTGGGCTGTACAAGTTGAAGCTAGTAGGGCTCAAAGACAACGTATTTTTCAATTGATGAATTCAATTTGGCAATTAGAAGAATCTGAACACCTAAGGTGGCTTTTTATCACTGATGATGATGTGAAATTACATTCAGCAGGATCAAACCAAAAATTACTCTGGCAATTAACCGTTAGATTTGATGTTGGCAGAGATTTACATTTTGATTCTGACCGTACCAGAATTTGCTGGGATGCTACCACTCCAATCCCACACCCAGGGCGTAAAGCACTTGCAAGTGCGGGACAAGAAATATCAGCACTAGACCCAATTCTTCCAATCAGGAGTTGGCCTCCAATCACAATCCATGACCAAGAAACTCTTGCTAAAGTAGCAAACATGGCTGGCTATGATGGATACGAACAGACAACTTGGCAACCAAACGTAACGAGGTGGTAATATGGGTGTTAAGCAAATTTTGGAGTTCGTAAAAATTGAGCATACTCTTTTTTCCCTCCCATTTGTGCTAATTGGTTACATTCTCGCCTACAATCAATTCATGCATGAACTCCCCGTTAGTGTACTCGGCTGGGTGCGGATAGACCTAGCCTGGATTCTCATCGCTGCTGTTGGAGCTCGTGGCCTTGCAATGACTCTGAATCGCATCATTGATCGAGATGTTGATGCCGCTAACCCACGAACTGCAAACCGGCACCTAGTTTCGGGAGATATGACCATGAAAACGGCTTGGTCCCTATCGACAATTTTCCTTGGCATGCTTCTCCTAGGTGCTTGGCAACTCAACGAAGTGGCACTGATGATGGCTTGGCTTCCTGTCTTAGTTTTCGTCATCTACCCATACACAAAGCGTTACACTTGGCTTTGTCATTTGTGGCTAGGCCTGTGTCTTGGCCTTGCACCAGCTGGAGCTTGGGTTGCAGTTGCGGCAGATGTGCATGGTTGGGCTGCAATTACCGGGATGCACGACACTTACACCGACCTGCTTTGGTATCCAACTATTTTCTTCATCTCTCTAGGTGTTGCATTTTGGATAACCGCCTTCGATATCAACTATGCATGCATGGATGTAGAGAGTGACCGAGAAAACGGTATTCATTCATTCCCTTCGCGATTCTCTGAGATGACTACTACTCGAACATCTGTTCAACTAACTCTAGTCTGGTTCGCATGCTTTGCAATATCTAACCCGATGGATGAAATTTGGTTCCTAGGGGCAGCAGGGGTGATGGCGATATTGAACATCGCTGTTATCATAGGGCGTGAGAAGTTTGCTAATTTCCAAACGACTCTGTTTCGTGTATCCATGTTGACGGGGTGGATTCTCCTATTAGCCATCATATTAATGGAACCAGATAAAGGGCTCATGCTAGAAGATTGAGGTGATGACATGAATAAATTGGCAGTAATCACTGGGGGAAGCAGAGGAATTGGAGCGGCCACATCTAGGCGCCTCGCTAAAGAGGGGTACCGCCTGATAATCACCTACCATACAGATTCACAATCTGCAGAAAATGTCATCGCAGATGTAAGAGAGATTGGATGTGACTGCGTCGCTGTCAAAGTGGACTGCTCTAATTCAGGTGAGGTGATGATTCTTGCAGACCATCCTTGGATACGGGAAGGTGTTGATGCACTGGTATTAAATCATGCAGTGTATGAACGTGGGAAAGCCGAAGAACTAACTCTTGAAGCACTTGAACAAACTATGAATATCAATTTTACTGGCTCATTCCTTGTGTGGAAAGCACTATCGCCACACATCTCACAGAAGGCCTCAATCGTAGTTTTGGGCAGTCAACTAGGAATTAAAGGAGCCGCAACTGGTGCTGATTATTCCGCTTCAAAAGGAGCATTGCATAGTTGGGCTCGCTCGCTTGCACTTGATGTTGCACCAAGTGGCCAGAGAGTGAATGTGGTCGCACCTGGAACTATTGATACTGACCTAGTCGCTAATGACTCTCCAATGAAAAGAAGCGCTAGAGAGGAAACGATTCCAATGGGAAGGCTCGGGGATCCTGAGGAAGTTGCTAATGTCATATCATTCCTATTGTCTGATGATTCTAGTTACATTACTGGTGCTATTCTGCATGTTAATGGTGGGCTATATCGCCCATGAATTGAAGGACAATCAATTGTGAGTGGTTTCCATGGCAACTGATGATATCGACCATTTTGATTTGTCTAAAGCCATTGAGGGGGCGGCTTCAGACTGGTTAGACCCATCAGTCTCCTGCTTCCGATTACACTCCGAATACAATACTGCAGGTGACCAAAAACAAGCAATTGAAAAATTGATTTCTCAATTCAACAATTCACAGGAGAGAGCGGTACTACTTGGAGTGACTGGTTCGGGCAAAACATTCGCTATGGCACACATTATTGAAAGACTGAATATACCAACCCTGATTCTTAGCCACAACAAAACATTAGCCCGTCAACTGTGGCAGGAAATGTCCACCCTTTTTCCAGAAAATGCTGTAGAATACTTTGTCAGCCACTATGACTATTATCAACCAGAAGCATACCTACCAAAACGAGACCTATACATAGACAAAGAATTGCAGATGAATGAAAGAATTGAACAAGAGCGATTTGCTACTGTTGCATCTCTTGTATCTCGGCCTGATGTTATCGCCGTTGGTACTGTTTCAGCAATATATGGGCTCAACCCACCTGAAACATTCCTAAAACAACACGCAAGAATATACGTCGGCCAAGCGATCGAACCTCTTGACTTAGTCAAACAGTTGGTTGAATTGCAATACCAACGCATAACCGGTGAAATCTCACGGGGAGAAATTCGTTGCCGCGGTGAAGTTGTGGATGTCTGGATGCCAAGTCGAGATGACCCTCTTCGTATTCGGTTTGACTTTGATGGAGTCACAAGAATTCAGGTTTGTGAATCGGTTTCATGGGAACCTCTTGACGAACTAGAAGAAGCTTGGATTCATCCAAAAGAATTTTTCATGACTAGCCCAGAAAGATTCGTACAAGCATTACAAGATATCGAATTTGAGTTATCAGAAAGAATACATGAATTAGAGAAAGAAGGTAAAGAGATGGAAGCGCACCGCCTTGAAACTCGAACCACTTTTGAATTAGAAATGCTCAGAGAAACTGGACACTGCAAAGCTATTGAAAATTATTCTATGCATTTTGATGGTAGAACTCATGGAGAAAGACCATACTGCTTGCTTGATTTTTTTGCAGCTGCTGCTAAACAATTTCACGGGGCTCCCGACAAATTTCTCGTTATCATGGATGAAAGCCATGTGACACTCCCTCAATTAAAAGGAATGTACGCTGGTGACCACTCAAGAAAAATGTCCTTGATTGAGCATGGATTCAGATTACCATCTGCTGCTGACAACAGACCATTACGTATAGATGAGTTTCAAAATCTTGTCCCACAAATGTTGTACGCCTCTGCAACACCAGGAGAGAGAGAACTTCGCCACCTTGCTGAGGTGACAGGGCAGAACGTCCCCAAAGAATTACTCCATGTCCCAGGAGGCGGTGGAGCTATTGAATCAGAAATACAGAAACCTAAGAAATCACATAGCCTTCTAAAATCCCTTGAACAAATTGAAGGCATTGTGCGTATGGAATTACGTCCGACCGGCTTACTTGACCCTGAAATTGAAGTTCGCCCTACAGAAGGCCAAATTCAGGATTTACTTGATGAGATTAACAAATGTACATTGAATGGGGAACGGGTATTGGTTACTGTTTTGACAATCAAATTTGCTGAAGAAGTTTCCAGTTATTTACAGAGAATGGGGGTGAAATCACATTACCTTCATTCTGAAATTGACACCATCGAGAGATCTGAAATCATTAAGGCTTTACGAATTGGCCACATTGATGTAATTGTAGGAATTAATTTATTGCGAGAAGGGCTTGACCTCCCAGAAGTTTCATTAGTAGCAATTTTTGATGCTGACCGTCAGGGATTTTTACGAAATGAGCGTTCCCTTCTACAAACCATTGGTCGAGCTTCACGTAATGAAAATGGAAGAGTGTTGTTGTATGCAGATTCAATGTCTGATGCGATGAGTACATCAATTTTTCAAACTGTTGAAAGACGAAAACGGCAGGATGAATTCAATGTTAGGAATGGTATTACCCCAAAAACTATTGTCAAAGAATTACCAATAATGGGTATCGAAGTAGAGGAACTGTTGGCTGGAACAGCGGGCACAGGTGGCAGTGGTGGCAAGAGATTTGTTGGTGGAACCACAGGCCAAAGTGGAAAAATCAGAGATGAAAGAGATTTAGCAAAACGATTTGACCTAGGGACAGATGGGTGGGCCTCAGAAGGAGAATCAGTTAGTAATGTTAGCCAACCTTCGTGGGCAAATGTTGCTTCTTCGATTTTGGAGGGGGATGAGAATATCACAACAGTTGATGAGTCTGTGATGAATGAAGACCTTGAACGGCTCCTCGATAGACTACGGAAACAGATGAAACTGGCAGCAACTAGACTTGAATTTGAGAAGGCTGCGCAATTGAGAGATCGAATTTTCCAATTGGAAAATGAGGGATAATCCCAATCGGTCAATTTGAAAGCAATGAGTCACCCAAGGAGTGGTATGGGACGGAGACTCGAGATAGTCATCATGACCCAAGGGCCAGAACTATACAGCACAACTAGACTAGCAGCCGCTGCCCGGCGTGCAGGCCATGGAGTTAGTTATCTCAATCCAACTAGGTGTACAATTGACTTATCGTCAGAAGGAGCAACAGTACTCTATAATGGGGATAAAATTGTTCAACAAATGGATTGTATTGTGCCTAGGATTGGGGCTTCCATTACACGCCATGGATTAACAATACTCAGACAATTTCAAGCTGTTAGGGTTCCTGTCCTTAATCCGAGTAATGGTATTGCAGCAAGTAGAGATAAATTACGTGCACTACAGCGTTTTGCCGCGGTTGATTTACCAATGCCTAGGACAGCATACGCAAGAGGATCTGCAGACTTACACACTTGCATCAAAACAGTTGGTGGCCCCCCAGTGGTTCTGAAACTATTGGAGGGTACCCAAGGAATAGGTGTAATGCGTTGTGATACTGTTGCAAGTGCTGAATCAGTAATTGATGTCCTAGCAAGATTACACCAACCAATAATTGTCCAAGAATACATCGCTGAATCCGAAGGAACTGATATTCGGGCAATCGTTGTCGGTGATAAAGTCGTAGCCGCAATGAGGAGAACTGGAAAAGGCGAAGATTTCCGTAGTAATATCCATCGAGGTGGTACTGGCGAACAACTAGAACTTGAACCAGATATTGAGCGTATGTGTATTGACGCTTGTAAAGCCCTTAATATCCAATTCGGTGGAGTAGATTTGCTAGAGTCAAGTCGTGGACCATTGTTGATGGAAGTAAATTCATCCCCAGGACTTGAGGGGATTGAAAGAGCGACTGGAATTGATGTTGCAAATGAAGTAATAAAGGAAATTGAGAGGCTCTGTGAATAACCGCTGTATTCATTTTGAAGCGTCTTGTCGGGTGATGTAATGGTAAACCGAGACGACTTTGATTTGCCCGTGGTTGATTACGATTTTTCAACCACTAAAAATGCCTCGAAACTATTGGACCAGATGGCCACAGCAGGTGGGTTTACAGCGACTAAACTTGCCTTAGCACGCGACATTCTAAAGGATATGTTTGAGCAACTTGATGATTCTTCAAATGAAGATGACAATCCCCAGTTAAACTGGCTTTCTTTTCCAGCCTGCTTATGTGCAACTGGAACACGTGGATTCTTCGTTGAGGCATTGAAAAGAAAACGCTTCAATGTAGTTGTGACAACTTGTGGAACTCTTGACCATGACATTGCTCGAAGTTTCAGTGATTACTACCATGGTGCATTTGAGTTAGATGATGTTGAACTGGGAGAACAGGGCTTGAATCGACTTGGGAATGTGATTGTTCCAAATGCTAGTTATGGTGATATTATTGAAAAAATTGTAATGCCAATACTACAAGAAATTGATGATGAGAGACGCACGGCAAACCCTGAAAATCCATGGCAAGGATTCGGTAGTGTAGAATTATGTTGGGCTTTGGGTGACAGAATTGACGATGAATCAAGTCTACTTCATTGGGCTGCTAAACATCGAATTCCAATTATTATCCCAGGGATATACGATGGTTCTGTTGGGGCTCAATTATTTATGCACAGGCAAAAGGCAAGAGACTTCAATCTTGACCTGTTAGAAGACCAACAAATCCTCTCAGACTTGGTTTGGGGCGCCGATTCTTCACACGCTTTGGTAGTTGGAGGAGGTATATCCAAACACCATGTTATCTGGTGGAATCAATATCGAGGGGGATTGGATTCTGCAGTGCAGATCACAACGGCTTCGGAACATGATGGTTCATTATCTGGAGCAAGACTCAAAGAAGCAATAAGTTGGGGGAAAATCCGTGCTGATGCACCTCAAATTGTAGTTGAAGGTGATGCTTCCTTACTATTACCACTGTTAGGCGCGAGTCTATTTGCAGAGGATTAAACCACTAAATTGCACTACAACAACTGATGTGCAATGCTCTCCATCAAACCGACTCTAAATGGAACTAAGGGGTGCCATCCGTTTAGTCCAACCTTTTGGCAGGCAGAATGTAGTGGGCTAAGATTAGGCCTAGTTGGTGATACCGTTGGTTCGGTCTTGGGCTCAAAAATTTTCAAATTTTCTAATTGAAACGTCTTTGATTCTGCTGCCTTTACTCTTTTGAAAAGCATCTCTAATTCGCTTGACATCGCTTCATGACTCCAACAACGCCTACCACTAACATCGATTACACCATTTGGTAGATTAGAAAATAATACTGATATCATATCTACTACGTCACGAACATGAATCCAATACCTAGGCTCACCCTGAGGTCTTTTTCCAACAGGGTTATTCAGCCACGAAACTTGGTGTTCTATTTCCTTTGGCCCCCATTCCCCTGAACCACTAGGAACGTACATATCATGCAACACCAATTCACAATGAACCTCACAAGGGTATGGATTACTTGTTGAGGGGCGAATTACTAAATCACATTCTACAGCTGGACCTGAATGCCAGCATAAGATGTGAACGCCGTCGGGAGAATCTGTGTCAATTTCTATTCTCTCGAGTCTCTCTTTTAATGTCAAAAAGAAATTATCCTCTTCTCCTTGAAGAGTCACCATATTTGGCATCGTTCCACCTTCTGGTACTTTTGACATATTATGATTCACTTTGTATCTTGAGGTAAATTGATTAGATTTTCAGTCTCAGAAAAGGCCATCAAACAATTTCTAACTATGTCTATCACCAAATCTATCTCTTCTGAGGTTATATCAAAATGAGGGGTGAAACGTAGTGCATTTTTCCCTCCATGGATAACTCCTAGCCCATTCAATCTACACCACTCTTCAACACAACCAAAGCCAACAACAGGGAGCGTTTCGGGGTTCAGTTCTGCGCACAGAAGTAAACCCGAACCTTGAACTAAAGTAATTTCATTGGGGAATTCTTTCTGTAAGCCCCCTAGTTTTAAGAGGAACTCGTCTCCTTTTTCAATAATGTTTGCACGTAATTCAGGGGTTACCTTACTGAGTACTTCTACTGCCGTTTCTAGCGCTCTAGGATTAGTGGTCATGGTATTGCCATAAATTCCAACAACATATAATTCTGCAGCACGTTCAGATAATCCAAGAACGGAAAAGGGGAATTGGCCCCCATTGAGTGCCTTTGACCAAGTCTCTAAATCCGGTGCTTCAGCAGTTTGGAATCCAGGATAATCAACAATTGAAAGGCTTCCTTTACCACGGAACCCAGCCTGTATAGAATCTACTAACAACAAGCTTCCGTGTTCAGAAGTTAATCGTCTCGCTTCATCATAGAATTCTCGAGTAACGGCTTGACCAGGGGAGCCTTCTCCTTGCACTGGTTCTAAGGCGAGTAATTCTATGAAATAATTCTCTTCCTCTGCTCTTGAAAAAGCTGATTGTAAATCTTCGACATTGTTGGGTTCAACGATAATGACGTTCTCACGTTCACGGAATGTTGCAAGATTGTCTACATATCCTTTTTTACAAGAATCTGATATTGATGCAGGACGTTGTGTTCTTCCGTGAAATGCTTGTTTGAGGGCCACTTTCTTGATTTGCTTCCCATCATAGCGGCCCCCTAGACCTGTCATATTATTTGCATTAACATCAGCAATTCGCATGCCCAATGTTACTGATTCAGATCCGCTATTGACACAGACAAATTTTGAAAACGGACAGGCTCCACGTGAATGCCCAACCTCTCTACGCAATGCATCTGCAAACCTTTTCTGGCTAAATGAAGCAGTCATCACATTTGCCATTACCCAATTCTTTGACATTGCGCCAATCACCTCATCTGGACCATGGCCCCCACCTAACATACCATATCCACCATTGTCATGCAACACCGCACCATGAGACGTGATTACCCAAGGGCCACGAGCTGCTATTGCAACGTATGGATTAACAGTTGGAGCTGAATAGAAATTTATGTAATCTGATTGTAACGTCCGAATTAATTCGGATTCTTCCATCAATAATACCTCGGGACCAAACTGCTCAATGTATTCTTTATGATTCTTAGATGCCTCTGCAATAGCGCGGATTAAGTTCTGATTTGTGGCTGCAAACCGAGTAATTACCTCGTCTTTTAACCCGGTAGTTTGTTGTGTTCCTGAATTAGCACGGATTTCCACTAATTGGGAAAGTACATCTTGCATGTCATTGGGAGGAGGAATACGCTCATCAATTTATGCTGTGTATACACTTGTAGTTTTATTTCAAAAACTATGTATTATCACATGAAATATTTTTAAAAATTAGCTAAATTCTTGTTTAAATAACGTAATTTACTAATTGGGTTTTCATTTTTTCAATTGGATATTTGTTAATACTTATTATCCATTCGAATATCAGATTCTCTTCGAATATATCGGTGTTCAAAATAAATGCGAAAAAGCAGTGAAGTTTTCTAATTTCATATTAGATAACAACACTAACTTCTGGATTATTATGGATCCAAACTAACAAGCCGGGCAAAAAATTAAAAATCCAATATTATCCGTCTTTCCAATTGAAAATTATATTCGGATAATCCCTAATAAACTGTTAACCATATTGATAAATTAAACCCTATACCTCATTAGTTTCAATTGAATTTTGATTATAGTTGTCATTTGTTCAAAATTATAACTGTCAATTGGTTAATTAATGATTATCCGTCTTTTTCAATTGCATTTCCAATTAAAAATCCGGCATATAGTTAATATACTGACTCCGAGCGTAGGAATTTAACCGAGACATGGGATGCACGGTAATAGAGAGGGAAAAAATATGACAGATGAATCATTTAGGATACAAGAATTGTTACAACGAGAAGTTTATGTTAAGCAAACGCGCGTTGGAGTAATAGTGGGGGAAAGATATCACCCTAATGAAGAAAGAGTACAATCTTTCAGATTACAAGTTGAACCAGGAGTTGCAGATGAATTTATGCGCAAGCCAGCTGAGTTTGCTCCACTTTCAAAAGAACTACTCCATAGTATTCAATCCGATGGGAGTATCAAACTAACTAAATCTATGAGAGAATTACAACGCAGATGGCGCAACACCGTCCGAATCAATGAGAAATTATACGCGCCGGATGAATTACTTGACCGTGCAGTTCTTGACACCCAGGGTGAAGACCTCGGGGTAGTCATTGGCCTTGTGAAAATTAAGCGGACATACCGCGGAGTAAAGGTAAAGGCACGTGGAAACCTAAGGCGAAGATACAAATTAGAAAATGGTGTGATCAACATACCAGTTCAATTCTTGGCACGTACTAGCCCTCGTTTAGATGAGATAATTCTTTCACGAACATTTGACAAATTGATGGGACTGCCATCATACCTAAAGTTGAATTCGGGAGAAATTAACGAAGAAGACTTTGAAGAAGAAGAATGATGTTCCTAATCGGAACCGTTTAATTCAACCCCTCGGTGGCGCGGCTCACCCTTGGGCGGGTAGCTTAGGTTGGTTGGAGCACCCGGCTGATAACCGGGAGGTCGCAGGTTCAAATCCTGCCTCGCCCACTCCCCTTTTTCCCATGTAGTGTGGTTTTTGCATATTTTTTGAAAATAAACATGATTTGAATAAATATTGTTGCCACATATTTCACTGGATTGGCCCGCCTTCACCCAACTTACTCACATTTACTAGAACCATAGTACACACAAATGACATGAAGGGCCCACTAGTCGGAGAGTTTGAGGGGAGCGCCTGCCAGTAGTCTCAGGAAGTATTGATGGAGCCCTTGCATCTGCATTAGCAGAACGGTTAGGTTGGGAACATCATGAATTAGTTGCTAGGCGGTTCCCAGACTCAGAAGCATATGTACGTGTGCCAACTAAAAGTATCGATGCAGTACGTTCTGAACCAGTAGTTGTTGTAGCGACTACTTTTCCCGATGATGGCATTGTTGAAGCATTACTGATGCTTGAAGCGATTCACGATGTGAGATCGGGCAATCTGCATAATCTGATGGGGGATGGCCCTGAAAATCTTGAAGATGTTGGACCTGGAATCTTTCTCGCAGTCCCTTACTTTGGATACAGTAGGCAGGATAAACGGTTTCAGCAAGGGGAAGTTATCTCTGCATCTCTAATCGTACGGTTATTAGCGCGACATATTGATGGATTAATTGTCTTAGATTTACACGCCCCATCAGTATTAGATGACCTTGATACTCCCGTTGAGTTTGTTTCGGCAATGCCAGAAATTGCTGAACACCTGAAAATCAATGTTAATCCAGACTTTATCCTGAGCCCCGATAAAGGAGCGATTGAAAGGGCGACCCATGTTGCAAATCTAATAGGCTGTAAATTCTCATATCTTGAGAAAACAAGAATTGATGCACACACTATTCAACACAAGCCAAAGGACTTGGATGTTGATGGTGCTATTGTAGCGATTGTTGATGACATGATTAGTACTGGTGGGACAATATGCAAAGCTAGTGATGCACTATTATCCCAAGGAGCGAAGGAAGTACATGCTGCATGCACTCACGGCTTGTTTACTGGCGGGGCTATCACTCGACTAGATGACCACGTTAGTGGTGTTCATGCAACTGATTCTATTGCTAGTAATCCGCGCGCTCTTGTCTCATCGGCTGCTGCTTTGGCAAGGGGTGTTGAGCAGTTGCGAGAGCGATTGAATTTGTGAGCAGTACCACGATTCTTGATTCACTGCACCATCCGGTGCGTTTATACAGACCACGCCCTCGGCGGAACACCTACTACAGGAGGATTAATCCAATGAGCGTACATATTGATTTTGAAACACCTGCCGATGTGCAGGACATGGTTTACGAGTTTGTGAAGAAGATTGAGAAGGAAGGTGGAAGCCACTTCAAGAAGGGGATGAACGAGGTCATCAAAGTCTGCGAGAGAGGCGATGCTAAGCTTGTGATTATGGCAGAAAATGTCAACCCTGGAGAAATGATGATGCCAATTCCAATGATCTGCAAAGAACGTGGAATTCCTTACATCTATGTCAATGACCAAAGTTACCTTGGAGAGGCTGCTGGACTTCCAGTTGGTCGCCCAACATCTGCAATTGCAGTTATTGAGATGGAAGGAGCAGCAGACGAATTCAAAAACGTAGTTGCATCTGCTAATGAATTAGCAGGAAACTGAGGTGAACCGGATGACAGACGGTTGGCCCGCAGAAGTCGTCGAGATTGTAGGACGAACAGGTATGACCGGTGAGGCTACCCAAGTCAAAGTTCGTGTAAATGATGCCCCAAACCCACGGGACGTTGGTAGAATTATTACTCGAAATGTGTTAGGCCCTATACGTGTTGGAGATGTTTTGATGCTCAGAGATACTGGTCGTGAAGCACGTAAACTCGGAGGTCGATGAAATGCCTGAGAGACGTGTTTGCACATTCAGTGGCGAAGAAATTGAACCTGGTACTGGACAGATGTACGTTCGTAAGGACGGCACCGTACTGTGGTTCAAGAGCAGTAAAGCCCGCAAGAACATGGTGAATTTGAAGCGAAATTCCCGCAAAGTAAAGTGGACCCGCCACTATGTAAAAGGCGGCTTCCAGTAAAATTACTTGTTTCATTCAAGCGTTTTGCTTAAACAGGAGTGGCGTCACGGCCGCTTCAGTGAGTACTATGCAGACGACATTTGTGATGGTCAAACCCGACGGGGTTCAGCGAGGATTGGTTGGCAAGATTATTGGCCGTTTTGAAGATAAAGGCCTCCGTTTGGTGGGTTTGAAGCAGTTGACACCATCCCACGAATTAGCATCTAGTCACTACGCTGTTCACTCTGAACGACCTTTCTACCCGGGACTACTCAAGTTCATCACATCTGGGCCTGTTGTAGCAATGGCGTGGTGTGGCGTGGATGCAATCAAGGTGGCTCGCAACATTATCGGACCAACAAATGGGCGTGATGCTGCCCCTGGTACAATTCGTGGCGATTGGGCAATGGATATCGGACATAACATAATACACGGTAGCGATGCTGAAGAGACAGCAGAATTCGAACTGGGACTTTGGTTCCCTGAAGGATTAGTAGATTGGACCCGCTCAGCAGAAGATTGGGTCTACGAAGAATAAAATTTAGATTACAGGGGCAGGTGACATGGATGAAAGAGAGGAGACAGCCCATTGTTGCAGTCCTCGGCCATGTTGACCACGGTAAAACTAGCCTACTTGACCACATTCGTTCACTAGGAAGTGACAGGCAATCCTCCGTAATGGCTAGGGAAGCCGGTGGAATTACACAACATATTGGAGCAACCGAAGTTCCTTCTGAGGTTCTTAACGACCTCTGTGCACCACTAATGGGTGGAAAAAATTTCAACTCCCCGGGCCTTCTATTTATTGATACACCTGGGCACCACTCTTTCTCTACCCTTCGAACTCGGGGTGGGTCACTCGCTGACATCGCCATTTTGGTAATTGACCTAGTTGATGGTTGCAAACCACAGACCCTAGAATCAATGCGAATATTGAGACAGGCTAAAACACCATTTGTGGTTGCTTGCAATAAAGTTGATCGAGTCCATGGTTGGCAATCCGAGTATGGTAGAGCAATGGCAGTTTCTTTGCGAGAACAGAGTAAAGATGTACTAGCGCTTTTTGACCAGAAATACTGGCAGTTAGTTGGCCAATTTGGTGAGCATGAATTCAACCTTGAGCGTTATGACCATATTACAGATTTTACAAAAAACATTGCACTAGTCCCTTGTTCAGCAAAAGAAGGAGAGGGGATTCAAGACCTACTAGCAGTAACTATTGGGTTGGCTGAAAAATTCTTGGCTGAACAATTAGAAGATGTTGAAGGAAGCGCAGAAGCAACTGTTCTTGAAATGAAAGAGGAGAGAGGACTCGGTAAAACCCTAGATATCATTCTTCACAGGGGGACGATGAATAAAGGAGATGAAATTGCTGTAGCTACACCAACGGGTCCGTTGGTGACTAAAATCAAAGGGATGTTTTCACCTCGTGGAATGTCTGAAATGAGAGATGCAGGAGACCGGTGGGATTCAGTAGATACAGTATCAGCCGCTGCTGGCCTAAAATTGAGTGCGCCTGATATTGAATCTATTCTCGCAGGAACAACACTCCGAGTTATTCCGGATGATAAATCACGTCAGCAAATTATTGACCAGATTACAGAGGAGTGCGAAATTTCAATCGAATTAGATGAAGAAGGAATCGCTATCAAGGCTGACACCCTAGGGGGACTGGAAGCCTTAGCATTCGAAATAAGAGGTATGAAAGATGTCAGTGGTAATCCTCGAAACATAAATATCCGCTCTGCTACTATTGGACCAATCAATCGTAAAGATATCAGAAGTGCTGCTATTTCTGCCG
Source organism: Candidatus Poseidoniales archaeon (assembly GCA_012959435.1). Classification (GTDB taxonomy): domain Archaea; phylum Thermoplasmatota; class Poseidoniia; order Poseidoniales; family Thalassarchaeaceae; genus MGIIb-Q1. Next base: position 56,568 of record DUDF01000068.1, on the reverse strand, counting down.
ACCCATACGAGAGAGTTCTTCTTACCTTTAGCTCGGGCATATTAGCAGAAGCACAGTCTGAACTCAGCAGTGATGATTGTGATGTGTTACATATTGGCTCAGACATCATATATCACATTCTTGAAGAGTATGATGAATGGATTGAATTGACCAAGAAAAGATTGGAAGAAGAAGGACGTGAGAACGTCATTCACCCTGGCCGAATATTAATCATGGAAGATCATGTCTTCCGACGTTCTGGACCCGCTGTCGTAGGAGTGAGAGTATTGGCGGGTAGAATCCATGTTGGACAACGCCTTTTGACAGTTGATGGAGAAAAAGCAGGTAGGGTAAAATCTATCCGCGATGGCGACCATGTATTGAGTGAAGCGAAGCAGGGAGATGAATTGGCAGTCGCTATTCAGGGAATTACAATTGGTCGTGGTGTTGATGAAGAAGATGTGCTACTAGTTGACGTACCGGAATCACATATTCGGAAATTACGGAAATTGAACATATCAAGTATTGAAGAGGAAATACTTGCCGAAATAATAGCCATCCATCGCAAAGATGACCACTTTTGGGGTCGGTAAGCAGTGAATTGTGGTTGATGTTTCAACCCCCAACCCTTTAGTACGAATTGGGCGGGTCAGTTATTGTAGAGAGGTAGGTTGACGATGCAGACAACTATGGGGGGAGATGGTCGGACACGAGATTTGATTGCGACTGTAAGCGCAATTTCAAATGGATTGATGAATGAAGTATCAAAAGTCATCATAGGAAAGCAGGAGAATCTGCGAAAGGTTACTATCGGTATTCTATCGAACGGAAACATGTTGCTTGAGGATTTCCCTGGACTAGCAAAGACACTACTTGCAAATACATTTGCAAGAGCACTTGGATGTAAATTCAAGCGTGTTCAGTTCACCCCTGACTTGCTACCTTCAGATATTATGGGGACATACATGTACGACCAAAAGGCTGGGGAATTCAAACTCCGACCAGGACCCCTGTTCTCAAACATTCTACTAGCTGACGAGATTAACCGTGCGCCACCAAAGACTCAAGCTGCTTTGCTTGAGGCTATGGAAGAAAAGCAGGTTACAATTGAAGGAATTACCCACAAATTACCAGCACCGTTTGTCGTATTAGCTACTCAAAACCCAATTGAGCAAGAAGGTACCTACCCACTTCCAGAAGCACAAATGGACCGATTCTTGATGAAGATGTCAATGGGTTACCCTGACCGCTCTGAGGAAAAGGCGATTTTAGCCCGCAGAAAGTTGCGAGGAAAGGATGACCACGATGTCCAGCAAATCACCTCCCCAAAGAAAGTAGTAGCAATGCAGAAGGCTTTGGAGACTGTTCACATCGACCCTGCAATTCTATCCTACATCGTTGAAGTTGTCCAGAGAACTCGTGAAGACCACAGAGTAATCACCGGCGCATCCCCTCGTGCTAGCCAGTCGCTCTTCAAGACCGGCCGCGCATCAGCAGCAGTTGATGGTCGTGATTATGTGATTCCAGATGACATTAAGGGTGTCGCACTACAAATCATCAGCCACAGAATTATGCTCAAGCCAGAAGCAAAGATTCGGGGAATTACTGGCATGCACATCACACGGAAAATTCTCTCTGAAGTGCCTGTTCCAGTCATCCAAACTGCTTGATTCAGTTTGCAGTTTATTTGCAAGTTATATGCACAATCAATCGCGATTATGATTAAGGTTCAAAGCAGAGCCCGTACCACACGAGGAGGGGAGAGAGAGATGGACCCGTACAAAATGATCATTGCCTGCACCAACCAAAAAGGTGGTTGTGCCAAAACCACCACTGCGGTAAACCTCGCCACATCCTTGGCTGAAGGTAACCTTTCTAGGGGCATAGAACCTGCTAAAGTGCTACTTGTTGACCTTGATCCGCAAGGTAATGCCTCTACCTCCTTTGGTGTTGATAAGAGTAAACTTGGTAGAACTGTATACGACCTTTTAATGAATGATTTGGGAGAAGAACTACCTATTTTGGATGAATATCTAATTTCTCCAGAAATACTTACTGATTCAATGCGCGAAGCGTGGAAAAACCAGCACCGTTATGATAAAGATGGAGCGAAGAAAGAGAAGAAAGTTCCTAATTACATTAAAGTTGAAAATCTGTGGTTACTTCCATCTAATATCCAACTCTCAGGTGCTGAAATTGAGTTAGCAACTCGCATCGGCAGAGAAACACGGTTGAAAGAGGGGCTTGCCACTGCAATTCATGAGTTTGATTACATCATTATCGACACACCACCGAGTCTTGGCTTACTAACTATCAATGCCCTTGCTGCAGCTAATTGGGTGTTGATCCCTGTGCAAACCGAATATTACGCTCTTGAAGGTATGAGCCAATTGATGAATTCAATCAAATTGATTCAGCGTAGAATTAACCCCCATCTGAAGTTATTTGGAATTGCATTAACAATGTACCAAAAAACAAGGCTTTGCAATACAGTTTCATCCGAAGTTAGACGGCACTTTGACAAGCAAGTTTTTGGAACAATGATTCCTAGAATTATCTCAATTGCAGAAGCACCGTTAGAAGGCGCTCCTGTTGTTATTTTGAAGAAGCCAACTAAAAGAAACAAAGGCTCACAAGCATATTGGTCGCTGGCCAAAGAAGTCTCTGACCGTGTGAAAAAGTTACGTTATAAATACGGAGTAAATGAGACTAGTCGGCTCAAATTACACCGCTTACAACAAATTGAATGATGCTTGGCATGTGGATTTGCTTTGGGGCACTTATAGGTCAAATTGCATCTTTATTCCTTTTTTCAACCGTCATCCTTCTATAGATGCCTTGATTCACGGTGAATAAGTGATAAAATGGGCTCACCAGATATGACATCGATAAGCGTAAGTTTTGAGGTACGAAGGCAATTAAATTCAATGCGAGCATTGGGAAATTACAAGAGTGTGGATGACTTATTACAACAATTGCTAAAGGAGTACAGACTCAATCAAATAAGCAGGGATAGTGATGCGCTTCAACAAGCACTTGAGTCAATAAATGACATTGATGTAAATGGATTGATTGCCAAACTTGAACTTTCACCTTTTCAGGAGTGAAATAAATGAAAGGACAAGCCCCCGCATACTGGATTAGTTCGAACACTTTGGTGAAAGGACTCTTTGCCAAAGGTAGTGATGAGAATAAATTACTCAAACTAGCCGCTTGCAACACCATTGAACTTCATGCCACAAAGAAAACCTGGAACACAATTCTATGGTTACTAGTAAATAACCTCAAACAAGACGGGGAATCAACTCTATCTGGGAAAGAATTAGGTGAATTAAAGACCCGAATCCCAGTTGATTTTCACTGAGAATAAGTTTTGGAATCAACTTTTGTTCTTCGCGTCCCACCACTGATGCCCATAGTAGACCCACTGCTCTGTTGTCCAACCTGCAGGCAATCCACCTTCCGGTAGTGGAGGTGCGCCCTCAGGCATTTCTGAAGTTGCTGCTTCAGGAGTAGGTGTTGGCTGTTTCTCAACTTCTACTGGCTCTGGCTCTGGCTCTGAAGTATCATCTGACTCTTCAGCAGGTTCCTCCGATGATGAGTCTTCATCAGCAAACTTGCTTGAATCAGGGACAGCTGAAGGCTTCTCAATATCATCAGCAAGATCCCATAGTTCGTCCTCAGTTACACCATCACCGAGTTTTTCATCTTCCCAGCCTTTCTGGTCTGTAATTCCGCCACGAGTCTTGAACTCCTCTCCCTCTTCAAATGCTTGCAACTCTTTTGTCGCATCCTGGTGGCTGTATTGTGCATCAGGTGCTCGCTTTGCAATTGATGTTCTAACAATACCAACTAATCCCCAAATAGCCAAGATTCCTGCAATCAGCAAGATCCCAATACCGCCCCCATATACCAAAAATTCCTTGATTAATTTAGAGCGTTTTTCGCTCGCTGACAACTCTTGTTCATTATTTGAAGTATCTACAGGAACATATACAAATTCACAATTAGAGTAATCAGTAGGATTCTTTACACAATACTGTTCAAGAGTCCAAACTGTCGGATCTAAATCATCCCAATCTGCATTATCTCCAACACCGTCACGATCACTGTCTACCCACTCACTCTTGTTGGTTGACCAGTCAGTTAGCCCATCTTGCTCACCACTATCTTCGTAACCATCTCCATCAAAGTCAATACAACCAAATCTCTGTATTGTGACATAAAGATTGGTTGTAGCATTGAAAATGATTCCGCGGGTGCTATTACCCCACTCTGCAGGACACCAATCTGGGTTGTTACCACTCAAGTTATCTCCGAAATTATCGTCATCAGTATCACACCACTGTGTTGCATCTTGAGGATAAGCATCGGCCCCATTTGGATAAGTTGATGAGCACTTTGGATCATCACCACGTGGATCACTATAGCCATCATTATCTGAATCAGAACAGCCATTTCTGTCCTTGTATGAATTTCCTGCTGATGTTGGACAAGCATCTGGATTAGTGCCGTTTGGGTTGTCACCTAACTGATCACCATCTGTATCTTGCCATTGTGAGATATCATTCGGGAATGCGTCTGCATCTTGGCCTAGTGGATTATCCCCAAATCCATCACCGTCACTATCTTGAAATTGAGTTGGGTTGAATGGGAATAAATCACCATTATTTCCGCTAGCATTGTCACCATGGCCATCACCATCTGAATCCAACCATTGGGTTGCATCTTGTGGGTATTTATCGGGATAGTTTCCGAGTTGGTTATCCCCATAACCGTCTCCATCTGTATCTATTTGTTGAGTTGAATCATCGGGGAAGTCATCTACAGCATCAACTACATCATCCCCATCACTATCTAAATCAAACATGATAATATCTGATTTATCAGAAAAAGTTGACAAAAGGAAGAAAGAATTATCTTGGCTCAGTTTAACACTGATGATCTCGCCTAAAGATGAGAATGAACTCAATTCAGATAAATCACTACTATTCAATATTGTTAGATGTCCGTTGTGAGTCCCTACAATTAATGTCCCATCGGTGTTTTGTTCCACTGTTCTGATGATTCCACCGGTTGAAAGATAGATGTCACCGGTCTTTTGCCAATCAGAGGTTGAATATGTTATCAACTGCCCAGTAGTAGAGGTAGTAACTAGAGTACCCCCATTATCAATTAGATACAGCCCTTCTACATCACTTTGAATGTCCATCATCTCATGAATCATTGAGCCATTTGGTGCTGATACCCTAACTATTGAATCTCTTCCTCCAGATATCACACTACCATTTGCCATGCCAAGAACCGCTGTCACTTTAATGAGGTGTGTTTGAGTCGTGACTCCAGTTGCAGCTGTATCATCATATTCCGCAACATATCGGTAGGCTCTATCACCGACCCATAAGTCACCATTACCATCCCATCCAACAGAATCAACACCCCCAATGATATTGATTGAATAAAGTAAATCATGAAATTCAGTTGAAATTACCTTTACTCCAGAATCAGTACCAAGTGCAAGCCTATGTTGGAAATTATCAATCGCTCCACTTGTGATTGACATATTCAAGGTAAAATTCCATGATTCTGTAACTGAGCCATCATTTTTAATTTCTAATGCCGTTAAGAAACCTGTTTCATTAACTACTATTGAATAACCATCGTAAGTTTGCCACATCCCAACTGTGTGGCTGTCAATCTCTGATACTACACCAGCATTTGCTAATGAAGTAGCGCTTGCAGTTGTTGAGGCAAGTAAAGGAATAAGTACACCAATCAACAGAAGTGATGAGAGACTCACCGAGGCGCGCATAGCGCTATGAGGAGCGTTCTACCTTTGAATGCGGTGGTATCGTGATTTTGTGTAAATAACCATAGTCGACACAAAAATATGTTCATCATTCTTCTTCAGAACTTTCTAAGGCTGTGAGAGTTGTTTTCACAGGAGTTAGTTTTGCAACTTCTGGAGACTCGGCAGGAATCATCATTTTGACTGTACTTGTTGTTGGTTTTATGTTAGCAGTTTCACTGCTCTTTGGTTGAAGTACTGGCCTACGAACAGGCTTTAAAATCTCAACAGGTAAATCTGTACTATCACTAATTCGACTTCTTTGAGAAGGAGCAATTCTTTCCCGTACTAGTTTCCCACCACCAGGAGGACCACGTACTGATGTTTCTCCCGCACTTTGCCCTTCGTCAGCATCTTCCCGAATCAATTTGCCCCCACCTGGCGGACCTCGGCTCACAGGGGTTGGTTCTTCAGTGACTGATTCGGTTTCAGTTTCCGTTTCCGTTTCAGTTTCTTTAAGTGTGACTAATCCTGAAATAGCAGAAGTCATTTCTAATTCTTCTTCATCATCCCAATCATCATCTATTGGCTTTTTGATTTCAGAATCAGGACCTACATCCGCTGCAATATCACTTAGAGAGCGCACGGGCTTAGGTTGCTCACCTTCAACTCTAATAGGTGCTCTTACCGGTGCTAGGCGTTCAGCCAATGTCGAACCAGTAGTTGGCCGAGGAATTGTTGTGGCTGGCGTAGGAGTTGTTGCTGTTGAAGCCTGTCCAATTGGTGCCCGTGAAGGTGCTAATCGTCCTCCGGAGCCCAGTAGTCCTGCAGCAGGTGTTGGGGGTGTTCCATCTGAAACTAGAGCTGATGACTTAGGTTGTCCTAATCGACCACCTGCAATGAGACCCCCAGGGCGAACCGCTGTCTCTGGCATCTGGCCTTGAGCACCTTCCAAAGCACCCATCCAGCGCTGGCGGCGATTTAGAACAGTATCTTGGCTCTCAAGATTCTCGGCTTCATCCTCTAATTGCTTGACACGAACTTGATCCTCCAAATCATCATCTGAAACGAGATTGCGCTCAAGTTGGGTGCGGATCTTTTCTTCTGCCACTTGCTTGAATTCTTCTGAGCGCTGCTCAAGAGTTGCGAGACGTTCACGGATTTCTGCTCTCTTAACAGCAAGCTGTGCTTCGATTTCTGCACGGATTTCCGATTCACGGCGGCGAACTTCAATGAGTGCTTTGTTGCGCATAATCTCCTCACGCTTGGAAAGTTGACGCTCTAATTGGTCGGTTACTTCAGTTTCCTTTCGAGACCTGAAATCTCGTAGTCTTGATTCCATCTCAACCTCTAGTTCCATCGATGTCTCTTGCTTTAACAAGTCAAGAGAAGTTTCTTGAGATATCTTCTCATTACGAACCCGTGCATCAATCTCAGCCATGATTTGACGCTGAACTGCTGACTCTTTGGAACGATATTCCTGTTCTAATTGATCTATCCATTCTTGCTTTCTACCCTCAAAGGTGGATGAAAGTTGTTGACGAAGTTCAATTTCTCTTTCATGACGGAATCGAGATAACCGGCTAGATATTTCTGATTCTCGCGATCGGCGGTAAGTTTCAAACTCACCCTCCATTCGACCTTGAAGCACATCTTCTAGTTCAATATTGAGAGCCTGTTCTATCTCATCAATAGACTGACTGAAAGTTAAATCATAACGTTCGCGTAGGCGCTGTTTACGCTCTGCAATTCGCTCACCATACTGTGTTTTTAGTTCATTAAGAATTGATGAGCGGACTTCATCTCGTTTGCGTGCAACTGCTAACTCCAAATCCTGTTGCATTCGCTCTTCAAGTTGTTCGGTTTCCGAAGTAAGACGCTGTTCTAATTCAACTTGAAGGTCTTTTGCAATCTCTTCCTCCATTCGATGAGCCCGATGTTCATACTCGCTTCTAAGTCGTGCCTCGCGAGCGCGCAGGCGGCTACGTAATTGTCCCTCAAGGCGGCGACGAATACCATCTCTAAGTTGTATCTCCCTTTCTGAAAGACGAGAATGCTGTTCTGCTTCTATTATTTCTGCCTGACGTTCTTCCTCAGACTTTAGTTGAGTCTCCATCTCTTCTTTTAATTCAGATTCTAAATTAGACAATTGCTCCTGGAGTGCTTGGGTCGCCTCAATCTCCATTTTCTCTTGCAAGAAAGCCCGGCGACGATCAAACTCATTATTCATATCACTAGAAAGTTGGGTGTGAAGTTGTTCACGACTAGCACTTAGCCGGCGTTCTTGTTCAACTTCAAGTTGTTCGCGAAGTGACATCTCCTCGCGCTCAAGTCTCATATCCAATTCTTCGCGCAATATCTCTTCTTCTCTACTGAGAGTTTCTTTTTCTAAACGTGAAAGTTCTGATTCCATCTCAACACGCATTTCAGATTCAAGATTATTTAGAATAGATTGGTGCTCCATTTGTAGAGCGCGACTCATTGAGCCCTTAGCAGCCGAAAGTCGTTCTGCTTGATCCTTCAACCGTAAACGGCGTTCTCTACCAAGGCTACGACGAAGCCCTTCTTCATTAGTAAGATTTTGAGAAACCTGGCCTGCTCTCTTCAAAGATGGCGAGTCAGAACCAGTAATTTCATGACGTAATTCAGCAAGTGAATGGTCACTACCACCAACGGCTTGCTTCTTCAATTCTGCTAACTTCTCTTCTGTTTCAGTCAGGATCCCATCCCCTGGAGCACAATGCTCCTAGTACAAACCTGCAAGTCTCTTCCTATTTGAGTGGGCAGGGTGAGATTATCCGTCAAATGGCTATTCATATACCCCAAAGGTGTAATGCTAAACAATAGTTCCCAAGTACCTACACATGCATCAGAATGTGACCTTGAAAGCATCATCACAAGCAGGACAGTTGACCTGACGCGAGCCTGGTCGAGGCTTGAGGCGAAGGCGTCTCTCACAGGAAGGGCAAGTAATCTCTACCTTGACAACCTTTGGTTTCACAACAATTTGATTTGAACAGGATGAACAAGCTACTTTTGCAGGTCTCTCTTCCACCCCACAAACCAAAACTTTGGAGCAGTTTGGGCAAGCAAATCTTTCCTCTACCCACTCTTTTCGTGTGGCCTCATGTTCAACGTTTACAACCGCATCACATAGAGTGCAAGTCTTAGTTCCCAAACCTAGGGGAAGTAAACCATTACAATTTGGACAATTGATTAATGGTGGAGAAATTTCTGACTCAACTTCTAATAAAGCAATATCAACCTCTACTTCTCCCTCAGTCATGCATTCACCTCAGTTTCGTGGTTTACCAATGATGAGGATTCCACCTGGTGTAAAAGTGAATGGTAAATCAAGTTCAACTCCCCATTCATCAGCTACACTTTCAAGCATTTTTTTGGCCGCAATGGATTCTCTTGCAGAACCCGGAATTTCAATCCAATGGACATCAGAGCCCCTTCTTATTAGGGCTGAAACTTCATCAGGAAGTCCGGATAAATCGGGTTGACTTGCATCACTTGCCACATCTAAATCAATCGGTCCAGTAAGCCGCCACCAACGTGCTCTGCCCTTGTCACGATGGTTCTCTATAATCCCAGCACTCACAAGTTGTTTGAGATGGTGATATAGGTGGTACCTAGTGACTCCAATTGTTTCTTGAATCTGAACTGTTGACCTCTCCTCAACATTTTGTAATGTTTCAACAATGCCTCTTCTCGTTTTGTGAGCTAAGGCTACTTCCCGAGTATCCCCCCGAATCTTTGTCATTTCTGTGCTCCCCGTTGTTGTCTAACACTTAGCACTATGCTATAACAAGTTGCCACCTTCAGTCGCTACCAGTAACCATCACTTTTAGTGAACCCCAAGCCTCCATGCAATCGCTTCCAAGTTGTTTGAAAAGAGTGCCAAGAGTGCCCAATCTACTCATGCCTTCATCGGCTAACCACATCCCATTTAGTAAAATAATAATGGCAGTTCCTTCATGGATAAATACCCCTAATGCAAGGCTAGCATGCCAACGGTCAATAACTGATATTACCAACACTAATGTGACGATTAAAGAGATTGCTAGATTGATGTTTACAATCATTCTCGTCTTTTTAGAAAGGCGGATTAAACGAGCCAATATCCGAGGGTCATTAGACGGGATAAGAACATCTGCTGCATCAAGATTTACACTCTCTCCGCTACCTACTGCAACGCCAACATCCGCAGCCGCTAACGCAGCAGCATCGTTGAATCCATCCCCTGCCATCAAAGTGCAAAGTGCTTGACTACGACGTTCTACCCAAATGGCTTTGCCATCTGGATCTATGTCACCACGACAATATCTTGCATCAATTCCAAGTTGCTTTCCGAGTGCTTCAACTGCGGGTTGAGAATCGCCGGAAAGTAATTCCACAGCGATTCCAAGTTCAGAAAAATCATTGATTAAGGATTTTACGCCATCTCGCAAATCATCGTTGACGAAAGTGAAAACTGCAATTGCATTATTACTCTTAGAGAGAATTGACACCCCGAAACCATTGGCACGCGCGTCACTTGCAGCATCCTCCAAAGGTTGTGCAATGTTTATCCCTTCACTGTTTAGCCACTCTTGGCTACCAAGACGAACTATTGAGCGCCCGCTTTTGCCACTAACGCCTGCGACTCCGTCAGCCAATGATTTTACTTCAATTGGCTCTGCATCTTCACTCTCAGCAGCCAGCATAATGGTTGATGCATATGGATGATTACTTCGAACTTCCAACCCAGCAGCGAGCGAAAGTGCTTCTAGCATCGAAACACCATCGGCTAGAACTAAAGAATTAAGGCGAGGTTTTCCACTTGTCAATGTACCAGTCTTATCCAATAATGCAAGATCTACTCGGGCTGTTCTCTCAAGAACATCGCCCCCACGCGCGATGACACCTTGGTGAGCGGCTGTGGATAGAGCTGTAGCATGTGGAATTGGGGCGGCTAGAAGCAAAGCGCATGGGCAAGCAACAACCCATAGTAACAACATCATCATCCATTCACCATATATGAGAGCAACACCAACCCCTCCAAGTAATACCGAAGGTACCCAGAATTTTGTGAATAATTCAATAGAAGATTGTAAGCGCGGTGGTTTATCTCGATAAGTGTGTACGCGGTCAATTAGGTTTGATAGTGCAGTATCCTCTCCAACTGCTGAAACTTCAATCAATATAGGTCCCCTTAGAAGTACTAATCCTGCTTCAACAAATTCACCTTCTTCTACCCTTATCGGTACACTTTCTCCAGTCAATGGGGCGCGGTCAATTTGCCCAACCCCTTCTGTGATAATCCCATCAACCGGAATCAACTCACCACTTCTGACCTCGACCATTGTCCCTGGAAAAACAAGTTCAATGGGGATTTCCTCTGGTTCTGGACGTGAGGGTTCAAGAGATGATAATGGGGATATCCCCGTGCTAAATGTTGTTGATGAAACACCTGCCAAACGTGGTTTTTCTCCTGAAACAACTCTAGCCATACGAGGTAGTCGGTCTAATCCACCCTGCATCGCATCTCTTGCTCTAATGAGGGCTGAGGACTCTAGATGACCGCTAACTGATTCTAATAATACTACCATTAATGCTTCAGGCCATTGCTGTAAAATCGCCGCACCAATAACTGCCATGGTTGTAAGTATTTGAAAACCAAGAACACGATTACGAATACTCGCAATGGCTTCCATAAACATACGGAATCCGCCTACAACCGTTCCTAAAATTCCAACTCCAACAATGATTATTGTCGGCATAGAAAATGCTTCTAATAAAAGAATTATTGGTAATAAAACTAAGGCAATAGATGCACCAATCAACCGCCAATGTTCTGTTGAAAGGCCAACCACGTCACCTTTTACCAACTCAACACTCTTGCCTGTCATTCTCTCAAGTGCAATTTCATGTTCTTGGCGAGTTAGTGGCTGCATCGTTGGTGGTCGGCGTATCAGAATGTCCTTTTCTTCCAAGCGCACATCAAGTAATCCAGGAGCAGATAGAAGGAGGCGCTTTAGTGAAGTTCGGTCACAGCGCTGCCGTCCCATTACCGATTCAACAGTTACTCCTGATAGACGAAACCAATCAACATCAGGCTCATGCCCCAGACTTGACAAGATGCGGTTGGCTTTGGCAAGGTCACCCTTTCCAAGATCAATTCCAAGGCGAACCATTCCATCGGCATGGCTTATCTTACAAGAGGCAACTGCTGGATTTTTTGTTGTGGCAGAACTCGCTTTCATTGCACAATCAGGGCAATCCATTCCTTTGATTGGCCATTCAAAATTATGGATGCCATCAGTTACTAATTCAGCAGAAAAATAATCATCATCTTTTTTGGGTAGGATATTTTGAAGAGGTATAAATTGTTCTTTCTGAAATGATGCCAATTCATTAGATTCTACTTGGCCGTCCTTACTTTCAATAGATTCATCTTTGATAAGTTTCTCTTCAGATGCTATCAACTCATCTTCATCATCATCTTCGAAAAAGATGAATCCCTCTGATTCATCCTCTCGCTTGCGCATAACCTGACCTATTGCCTCCCCTGTTTGAATGTGTGCCTAACTAATGAGGAGATTTTTAGTAATGAATATCTAATTGAAAAAATGATTTCCCTATTGAGAAATTCTAAGATATTACCCGAAAAAGGATAATGGGCAAAGAATGATGTTCTGAACCTAATGGCCGGGACATGCCCCTAGAACTGATTGAAGAGATTGGAGCCGGCGCCGCTGATGCGATTGAAGAGAGAATAGGAGATAAGAGGTGGTGGAAAATGCTCAAATTGGTCCTGTTATATGGACCGGTAGTTTTCATTGGGACATATATCATCGGCTACTCGTTAGATTATTTCTGAAACAATAATATTGTATTTTGGTGCAGGGAGCAGGATTCGAACCTGCGAAGCACTAAGCAGTGGATCTTGAGCCCACCCCCTTTGACCGCTCGGGTACCCCTGCGTTGCAACTCGGTATATGCTTCCCTTTGTCACTCTTCCTCAAGAAGTGATGAACTCTGAGTTAGTATTTCGGGAGGAGGGCCTGCACCTTCTGGCCATTCATCAGGAGCCCATGGTGGCGGTGGTGGGGCTTCTTCTTCCTCCACCTCATCCCATTCTTCATCACTGTGTCTAACCGCTGCAACTACAATCATTAACACTACAGATATTAGTAATATCATTAGACCAATCGCAGCAGGTGAATCTAAATTCTGCCATAAAATTTCACCTGTAGATTGCTCACGAACAAGTCCAACGGGAACGCTTGTGAGATTTGTTTCATCATCATTAATGGCAATATATAGTTGTAAATCGCCAGATGCCCAAGCCTCTTGTGAAAATGTGAAAATGGCATGCTGCTGAGGTAAAAGTGTCACATTAGTCTCGTTAAGAACGTGGTAACGACCCCCGCCACCACTAGATTGCCATGCCCATAATCCAACTTTTACAACACCCATATCGTTTCCTTCATTCAATATACGGCCATCAATCGTAAACATCGATTCAATAGTTGGCTGATATGGGTTTACAGTTAATTCTGAAAGTACTGGCTGGAAAAATATGACACGTAATTGAGTCATTCTGCTATTCCCTTCAGTACCGATTCCTTCTAAAGAATGCCCCGCTAAGTCGCCCCCAACTATCCATATCACCAAATCATCATCTGGAATTAGAAGGTCGGGATTAACATCAAAATCTATTCTCGTGGAATACGTCCACAATCCTTCTGCCTCAGTTGCGAGGGGTAATTGTGAAACCCCGTGCATACTCGAAATTTCTACGCCGTGCCTTCTAAATGACCAGTGCAACTCTAGAGGGTTTTGCCCCATCCCTCCTGCTTCGTTTACCCGCACGGTCACTAATTGTTGCATCATCTGATTCGAGTTGATGGTGCTAAGTGTAGTCACAGGGAAATCAAGTTGGGGGGGGATTGAATCAATTACGATATGTAATTTCATCTCGGTAATGGGTATTGTTTGAACACCTCCAACTATTATTGCTTGCACCATTGCTGACCTACGATTCCATCTCGTTTGTGGTATTTCAGAAGTGGCTATGAACGAGGACGCATCAGAAAGAGCGATATGCCAATTTTCAACATCATTTTGACCGTCGGTCATGCTAAAATTGACTTGCCAATTACCATCCAATACCACATTTAATCCATTTGCTGGATGATGTAATTGACCCGAAAAATTGAACCTATCATCGGGTTGAAGATACAGAGTATCCCCTATTAATTCACTATTAGGGGGGGAAAGGTCGTTGGCGCTTAACAACATCAGATTGACTCTCCCATCAACAGACCATGAAAGATGAGAAAGTGAATTGCTTCCGAGTTCTAGCACTTGACCGTGCTCAGTCACTATTACACTGGGGTTTTGGATTGAAGTATTCCACGATTGAGGTGAATCAACCCCAAGGCGGAATTGGATTTTTACCTTGAAAGAGCCTGCGGCTAGTTCATCAATAACCAAACCAACTGGGGTGATTGGAGAATTATCATTTACCGATAATTCTCTAGAAAGTGGATCAAGCCAGATATCACCTCGATAATCTCCCGGCGCTAACGCAATTGAAATGTTGTCAATAGAACCGATACCATTGTCATCAGTAAGTGAAAATGAGAATTCATGGATTTGACCAACCAGTAGATTATCACCCCACCTATCAAGAGATATGGATGGTTGCGAAATTGTAGTTGGTAAGTCAGCCTGAGTCACTAGGGTTGCCATATCATTGTCGACACCAGGTGCCCCACCATTTAGCACGGGATGACCTGCTAGGTCAGATCCAGTAATGTAAAGTGAAATCTTTCCATGTTCTCCATTTGCCACCAAATCTAGAGATGGGAAATCAATTTTCACTGTCCCGTTTACTTTCATTGGAGTTATTTCACGCATGATTGAATATTCCCATTCATCAGCTTCACCGTCGCTATCTATGTCATCAAGTCCTTCCATCCACGAATGTAGAAATAAGGGCCCGCCAAGGGATTCAATTTCTGATATTTCTACTGACAGAGGTAAGAGCCTGTCCTCTGGCCATACATTGCCATCGGCTGGCCTTGGGCCACTCGGTGTGTAGGCCATCAATGGGCCGAGAGTAGGTGGGTTGGAATCGATAATTAGGGTAACAGGGGTTCTATCACTAGTAACATCTGTTGCACCACTCAAAGACACACCAGTAGGTCCAGGACGAAGGATCCATGCAGTGAGATTGACTTTTCCGCTTGCTTGCCCGAGAACAACACTAGCGTTCCACTGGCCATTTTGGCCACTTGAGGCAACAACTTGCAATGTCTGATTGATATGTTCAGATTGGATTGTGACCTGAAAATTTTCATTTGAAGGACGCATTGTTGAATCTTCAAAACGGACTTTGCCAGAGACCTCAACAATTGAGCCAGCGGCGATTTCAAATGGATACGCTGGCGAGCCACGGGTCGAAAGCAGATTACCATCTTGGTTCCTAACTTCCCAAGTATCTATTTCCATATCATTTTCAACTGCTTTCGAACCTATGCCTATTCTGACAACATCATCAGCAAGGTTTACGCCATTAACGGCCCAAGAACCGGCAGCAACATCTAGCCAATCGACATCGTCCCAACCCCATTCTGTCTGTAGATGCCATTCAATCTGCCACCCTCTTTCAATTGGTGAAATTGTGGTAGTTGTTGTATCAAATGATACTTGGCCACCCCCACTATTTTGAGTGAATGTAGGGGTGCTTGAAAAATCTGAAATCGAGAATGATATCAAATCCCCACTAGGCGCAGTCAACGTTAGATTGGCACTAGCCAACAGTTCCCTTGCATACAAATGCGTTAGTTCAGTAGTAATGATTGTGGGTCGGTCTGGAAGCCAAGTTCCTGGTACTGAAACCACTTCGTTAACCAAAAGTGGTGCATGGTCAACCCCGCCCCACAATCCGATACCGCCAGCCTCTGAATCTACTCGAACTGGGATGTTGTAAGTCCCATTAGTTGGACTGCTTGCATTAACTGCCTCAGAAACTACTGGCCCAAGACCTGATACATTGTCCCTCAAGATGTAGTTCACCCCATAAATACGGATTTGAGTTAAATCAGTTGTATCGAGTGAAATTGGGATTTGCTTCCAATCCCTTGTTGCATTTGGCAAAGGCATGCCAACTTGAGCGTTGATGGATTGAATGACTGCTGTGTTTAATGATACCATCACTCCTAAGCCATTTTCAACCGTTTGCTGATTAAGCAGTGAAACCCCACCTATTGAAAGATTAACTTCAACGGACTGCTGATAGGTTTGCACACCGACTACACCCCCAGTAACAATTGCGCCATTGGGAATTAGTAGAGAGATAAAATTCATGCCATTCCATTGGGAATCAGTGGTTGCATTTCTTGAATTAGATAGCATTAGAGAATCCTGCCATCCAAGTTGACCACGTCCATCATTTCCTTCACTGAATGACCAATCAATGGACCCATCGTCACCAACATCTATTGAGACATTTAATCCGGGTTGAAGAATTCTCCCTGCAACTTTTAATGAATTAATCCAGCCTCCTGGTTGTAAGTCAATTTGAACACGATAAGCAGTTAGAGGTATTGTTCTTTGAACTGTTTTGTTTCCTAATGACCCATAATTGAACGATACTCCCCTCTCGTCTAGCAATGTCACAAGAACACCGGCACCTACTCCTGATAACTCAAATACCTCCATTGGGCTATTCGCATAAATTAGGGGGCCTGTGACTGAATAGGTGGATAATCCTAGATTTGTCAGATTTCCTGATGTTTGATTCAAATCAAGGTATGGCGATATAGCCCAGCCATTAGATGCATCTCGAGCTGAGAAGATGTTTGTCCCCCCAACATACAATGCGTGAATCTTTGGTGTTAATTCCGGTTCAGAAGTCCCCATATCTAATTTGATTCTCACCTTTTCACCGAGTGAACCAGGTAATGGAATGGCAGGGAAACTAAGATTTGTCATCCCTAACATAATTGCCCCATTTTCATCCATTAGTGAGCAGCGGACCCAGGTCCCATTAGGAACAGAGGCATCAATGTCTATCGTTCCCAAACCATTCCTGCTTGTATCAATTAAACCGCTTGTCCAAGTTCCCTGCTCTTCAAACCAGTCAACATAGAGCCCGACATCATCAAGATACCAACCATCCGCTTCCAATAGTGGATCAGAATAAAACGAAAATCTTAATTTTATTGCTTGGCCACCATACTGACTGACATCTGCCTCCTTAGTAACCCATGATTTGTTATTACTAGGACCACGCTGTCCATAACAAGTGGGCTTTGCATTACTGCCATCCATTGCCCACAAATTGTAGATATCTGAAGTTGGATTCTGATTCTGTTGGGTATCATAGAAATCAGGTTCATTCTGTCCATAAGGAATCCAAGTACGACCATCGTCGGTTGAGATGTAAACAACACCACCGTCCCAACCCGGTTCAGCACATGCAAATTGCTTGAATGAAATACGTGCATGGCTACCAACAGGAATCGCCAAAGCAGGGGATATCAAATGTGTCCAAGTATTCGGTTGATAATTATCTGAAAAGACAATACCTGCGTAATAAGAACCTGAATCTGGAGTATCAGGACCATACACCCACGTTGTGTTATGTGCACGGAATTCCCATCCAGAGCCGCGGTCCGTATCAATCACCCACCCTTCAGGAAGGAGAGGTGAATTCTCAAAAGAATCAGCTTGATATGAAGGACCATTCACACCGTGAGTGGTTAGATGTTGCCACTCGTCTAGCCCTGAACCGATGTTTCCGTGTGTAGCATTACCGTTATTGACACCTGTGAAATTTAGGTAGAGGTGTGTTGTTTGATTACCCGTTGTCCCCGATGATATCCTTACATCGTCGATAAACAATCCTTCTGGTGGGTCTAGGGTTGTACCACCAAAACCTGAACCTGGGAATGAGTCTGTCTCAAGGTAGACGCGGATGTAAACAGAAGAATTGCCAGCGAGTGATTGTGGTAACGGATGTGAAAGAGGCTTCCAACCTCTTGAATCATCAACATACATTTGCCCCCCAATTAGAACTCCAAAAGATGGCATCTGAGGGGAAAATGAAGTCCATGTGAAGTTGTTGAGTGACCACTCCCAATTGAAATTGTCATAGATATCTCCTTCCATGTCAAAATCAACCGCATAGTCTAGCATGATTGGGCCGCTTGCATTTGATAGATTGGCTTCAAATGAAAGGAAGGAATTAGCACCATCCGCATAGTAAGTTGATAGATTACCATGGAACCAAGAACCGAACTCTGCCCCAGTATTGGTGAGGTTTACATTGTCAAGGAACATTCCTGGTCTTTGGACAGTTGAGTTGACATCTGTCCAAACAACGAAGCGGAAACGGACATTGCTAGCATTAGCAATTCCGGGATAGTTATCAAGATTGAATGTCGCTTGTTGCCATCCTGTTGCATTAGGTGAAGCCCACACTTCAAAATTTGAACCACCACTACCGTTTGGTGCTGGAGCTGCAGAATTAATACGGTTATTGTAGCCCCCCTCTGGAGTGACGTAATTCCAATTTGCCCCACCATCAATACTCATCTCAACCCAAGCGCCATCAGCATTTCCGTTAACTTCGCTTGGCGTATACATATGCTGCCAATATGAGAATGTGAGATTGAAATTGCCGATCACATTTGGAACGTAAAAGTCTGGAGATTCCATCCAACTGTGAACTCCGTTTGAAAGTGCTTGGTCGTCGGAAGTAGCGATGATGTAACGCCCGGTCACTCCCCCAATTGGGATCAAGCCACCACTAGATTCACGCCCTGAACCATTGATTGGGCCAGCAATCCCCAACATATCGCTTATTTCCCAGACACCTGGGGTGCCACCATATTGCCAATCTTGAACTATCCTCTTCAAGGTTTCAAAGTCATTAACTCTACCAACCGAATGGTTTGCATCAAGACTCAGTGCACCATCAAAGAAGTTTGCTGTAGTTGAATCCCAAAGACCCCAACTAAAGTTGAGTTTACCATTAGCATCCTCAACCCACTCAACACCGGTGCCAAGGTCGGTCATACCGTCCTCACTGACCTCTAACCAAGCATCAAGCACTTCTTCACCTTGAGGGACTTGGAAACCAGTAACAGTGACATTACCACCACCAAGAGGGGATGAAACAACACTTGGACCCACCCACATGGTTTGGTTAGCGGAGACGAGCATCGTCATTGGCATGATGATGAGTAACAGAGCAAGAAGATAGGCTCTCCTTGTATCTGAATTCTCCACCATGGCTTCGCCTCTGCACATAACTGGGTGTGCTCACTTCGTTTGAACTCTCTCCAACCATGACTGAGTTATCGAAATTATGGATGGTTTTGAGTGAAGCATTCTTAGGATGCCTTCTAGCAGTGGGAAATCGGGCGAGTTGAAATGAGCGGCGAGGGAGGTGAAGTTACGCGCGTTAGCGCCGCACAATTGCAAGCAATAGAGAACCAATTGTTCAGTTTAGTGCGGCAACAAGCTAAACAGAATCACCCAATTGAATTACCTCGCCCTGATTTTTGGGCTCAGGTTTCAACTCTTCTTGCAAACATCGATATTGAACTAGCCGAAGTAGGAAAATCTGAGGGCTGGAGTGTGAAAGCACAAAATCTCAGCCGGCGCCAAGGGAATGTCAGAAGAGCTGTTGCTGATCTAACTCAACACCGATTGACTTCTTTCGTTAGACACGCATCCACCAATAATCTAGCATCAGCGCCTTATGGTGATGTCCTAGGAGATGCAAAGAGTCCACTCACCCCACTTGACTGGCAGAGGCATGACGCTGCAGAGAGAGCGTTTTACGAGGGTTTGAATGAACTAATTGAGAAGTACAAGCGCCACGTTTCATGGAATGTCTTGCAAAAAGGATTGATTGGGGAAACCGAGCAAAACCCTGTCGTTGAGCGAGGTACAGTTCAGTTAGACTCGTTTGTCAAGGATGATGGGGGAATCACAGGACAAGGGCCACCAAAAGTAGTTGTCAAAAAGGTTGAATCCCAACCATATGAAGACCCTGATGAAGATGAAGAAAATAGAATTGCCAAAATGAGTGCCTACCCTACCTCTGGAATGGTAAAGCCAGACGTCACAAGTACGGAAGATTCACACTCTACAGAAAGTGCATCGCTTGAAGAAAGTAAGAATTCAGCAGATGAGACTGATGACAGAATGATCCGTATCAAAATGTTAACCGACTTACCAGCGCCAATTATGGATACAGATGGAAACGAGTTAGAACTGATGGAAGGTGATGTTGAGTTTTGCGAATCTGACTTCGCAACTGGATTGATTGCGGCAGGATTCGCAGAAGATGCATCTATCGCTTAAGATGAATCTAGTTGACATTGCGCAGAGTTATCTCAATGGTCACAGTATCTGGAATTTCCAAACCGTGGACAACTCGTGCAAGAACTGCTTCATCCTTGGTTGAGTTAATCTCCAACTCGATTAAACGCTTGTGAACTCGCATCTCCCAGTGGTCCCAGGTTTCACAGCCTTCACCATCAGGTGCTTTGCGGCATGGAACTACCAAGCGACGGGTTGGCAGTGGTATTGGGCCTCTCATTGAGACACCAGTCTGCTCTGAAATCTGTTTGATACCATTACACAAACTATCAACATCAACATGGTTCATACCAGTGATTTTGATTGCTGTGATGCTTGCCATGGAGATACCAACCTGTGAAATTAATTCTCAGTGCTCTCCGAATAGTTAGGCAATCACTTCTTCTCAATCTTCATGCACACGCCAGCAGCCACGGTCTTACCCATGTCACGAATAGCGAAGCGAGATAATTCAGGGAATATTGATGCTTCCTCGATTGCCATTGGCTTGGTTGGTGCGAAACGTACTAGACAAGCATCACCGGTTACTAGGAAGTCTGGGTTAGCAGTCTTCTTGCCCTTGCTGGTCTTCTCAAGAAGTTCAACGAAGCGAACAGCCACTTGTGCAGTGTGAGCATGGAACACGGGTGTGTATCCTGCACCAATTGCCTTAGGGATGTCCATCAACTGAATTTGGCCAATGAATGTTTCATCGTGGCGCACGTATGAAGGAGGGTTGTCTGTGTATCCAGCAACGTCACCACGGCGGATGTCAGTTGCTGAAAGTCCACGAACGTTGAATCCAACGTTATCACCAGGTTGTGCCTTTTCAACAACTGTGTGGTGCATCTCAATTGACTTTACTTCAGCACTCTTCTCTGAAGGGTTGAACTGAACTGTCTTTCCAGCGTTTAGAGTACCAGTCTCAATCTTTCCAACTGGGACTGTTCCGATACCGCCGATCTTGTAAACATCTTGAATTGGCAAGCGTAGTGGCTTATCAATTGGCTTTGGTGGCAACTTAACTGAATCAATTGCTTCGAACAGTGTAGGTCCCTTGTACCATGGAGTCTTGTCACTCCTGTTGAATACGTTATCACCTTCAATAGCACTGCATGGTATGAAAGGAATGTCATCAGACCTGAAACCTGCCATTCTTAGTAGGCCTTTGACTTCTTCAACAACGCTGTTGTATCTGTCTTCTGACCAATCAACACCAGATATATCCATCTTGTTGACGTTGACGATAAGTTCCTTGACACCAAGAACCTTAGCTAAGAAAGCGTGTTCCTTGGTTTGTGCGTTTACACCATCGTTAGCAGCAACATTCAGAACTGCTGCATCTGCTTGGCTGGTACCAGTAATCATGTTCTTAACGAAATCACGGTGACCAGGTGCATCAATGACTGTGAAGTAATAGTTAGGTGTGTAGAATTCTTTGTGTGCAACGTCAATGGTAATACCACGTTCGCGCTCTTCCTTCAATCCATCCATAACGTAAGCGAAACCGAATCCCGCCTTTCCACGCTCTGCTGCTTCCTTCTCGAACTTCTCAATAACGTGAGCCTCGATATGTCCGCTGTCTAGCATCAAACGACCTACTGTGGTCGATTTTCCGTGGTCAACGTGACCTACGAAAACGATGTTCAGGTGATCCTTGCTCTTATCTTCCCATTGTGAACCCATGGTATATACACTCCTTTGAGTGACCCGCCGACTGACCACCCCTATTTGAACCACTCGCAGATTAACGGTTCCTTCATCGGGGCCCTAAACGTGGCACTGGGGCGCAAATGACCTCATTTATATTTGAGGATTATCTGGATTTCAATGATTTCCGCATTATGCTGCTTAGTGTTGAATACTTGAACTGTCCAAGTTCCATCCAAATGATTTCGGAAATCTCCTGTACTAGAAGTCATAGTCAAACAGTAGTTATCTTCAACACAATTTGAGTCGGTTTGTTGTTCATCAGAATTAGCGCTACTGTTGCGCACCTCTTCATCAGTATCGTTGAAGAAATAGAGGTCCATTCTGTTGTCTTTATCTGGGGTAGGGGGTGGATAACCTGGATCTTTCTTTGGGTAAACGAGTCTCGCCTTGAATTGATTTAATTTGTGGGAATTCTCAAAATCATAAGTTAGTGGAGCAGTGAACTCTTGGCGTGGATTGTCAGCAGAATTGTTACGTCCAATCTCTAAATTACTCCAAATTGCGCGTGCATTAACGTAAACCCACGTCTCCTCAGTTGATACCATACCTTGGTCATCTGTGACTGTTAGACGTACTTTCCATTCACCTGGGGGCGTGGTCCAAGAATAGGTTTCTCCATCAGCATCATCATCGTTGGTCTTGTCACCATCCCCATCACTATCAATGTAGATATTGAGATCCCACTTCCAAGAAACTAACCAAGATTCTGTGCCACCTGCTTCGCTTTCACTTGCATCAAGTGTTACAGTAGTTGATGGGTCCCAATCCCTGGTACCCTCGTCCATAGTGTCATCACAAATCCATAAGAGGATATAGACTTGGGAGGAGGAGGCGGGCTCACCATCACAATCATCGTCCTTCCCAGTAATGATTTCTGCGATTGGAACTGCAGCATCCTCTGAAAGAACATTCAGAGTCATAGTTTCCTCTGTTGCGAAATCGCCATCTGAGACTGATAATCTGACAGTATAATCACCTTCTGAACTATATGTGTGAGATGTTGTGTCACCTGTAGCCGTATTCGCATCACCAAAATTCCACGAATATGTCAAATCGTCACTATCTGGATCTGAAGATGCCGTTGCATCAAAATGTAGCAACATCCCTGCTTTCAAGGTGCCACTTTCTTGTAAAGAAAAAGAGGCGGATGGAGCAGAATTAGAACTGAATGACTCTAAACAACCAGGGATTATTGCTGCTGCAAGCAATGTCAAAACGAGAACCATTGAACTAACGTTGTGTCTCTTCATCATACTATACCGAGTGGCGGTCTGCCATCAACCATTCGGTAATGCGTATAGGTCACATTCGCTTTCTATTAGCATATTTCTACAACCAAAATAAAGATTATGGGTCTCAGAAACTGAAAAGATTTGCTTGGCGATTGCCTTTGATTAAATCATCACCACTCCAACCAAATGCTTCTGTAATGCGGCCAAGGGCAGTAGCCAAGCGTTTAACATAGAAATCAGGGTCATATTCAGTCTGTTCAACCCCTGTCTCATCTTCTAACCAAGCTGCAACTTTCATTGGACTTTTACTAAAATCAGTTACCAACCAACCAACTTTCATCCCTGGTGTGAAATTGAGTCCTGCCTCAATCCGCTGCTTAGCGGCTCTAACCTGTACCATCCTATCTGGATTAACGTATGCGCTGGTGAAGTCTATTTGCCCCCCTGCACTAACTTTCCCTTTGCAAGATTTACTGATCACCAAATCTCGTGGAGCGACATTACCCTCTTTCACTTTTTTAATCAAGGATATACACATATTGACTGCAGTATCTGATTCACCATCAAGAATCATCTCAAAAAGTTCAGTCATCGCATCTGTAAGTAGGGTGAATGAGTCGGTTCTTCTCACTTCATAACCACGTATGAGGAGTTTTGGTTCTGGCCATATTACTTGACCAACATAGCGCTTTTTAGCACCGTGACTAAAAAATGATGAGAGAGCCGTCTCAAACTCTAATTCGGCTCCTTCTTTGGTGAAGCGGTCTGCTAATTCATCACCAAATTTGATAAGTTCTTCTGATGCCTCATCCCAAGAAGTACGGTCTTCTCCTTCTGCTGGTTCTTTTAGAGGGGCATCTTCCTTGACTGGTGCTTCAACGAACACGCTGTCAGTATCACTGTAAACCACATGGTGACCTTCTTCATCGAGTTGATTGATGATGCTCTTAATGTTGGATCTTGCCCAAGCGGTGATAGATGAGCCCAAATCTTCGTGGGTGAAACGATAGAATTTGGAGGCGAATACCCCGTAAAATGAGTTCATTAGAATTTTTACCGCGTATTGCATTTCATCATGAAATTGCTCGGCTACTTTGTCACCTGACTCTTGGGCTGTTTTGAGGGCTGATTTGTGCTCGGACCTCAAGTTCATCAAATCTCCAAGGAGGCGGGGAATTATTCCACGGCGAGTTTCTACAGGTAGAAATTTCGCCCCAAGAGGTGATTCGTGAAATCCTGATTCTGGAACTTCATCGGGACGGTTATTCTTGTCAATTCTAGTTGTATAACAAATATTGTTTGAAATCATGATAGATGGGTACATCGATTTGAAATCGAGCACAGCAATCCAGCGAGATACCCCTGCTTCCACTTCATGCACATAACCACCGACAATTTGCTCACCACGACCACCCCTATTTGTTCGGGGTACCGCAATGTTTTCGCTGTCTGCTAATCTGATGACAAGGCTGTCAATCCATTGTGAGGTGGTTCCTGAAATCGCTACTTCTAACGGAACTGCTGCTACAGATGCTAATGCTTCTTTTCTCTTGACAGCAGAAATTTCCCGTAAAATCTCCAATGGCAGAATAGTATCTTGGACGCAATATTCCATGACAACGTCTGGCCTTTCAGCCCATTCTCTATCCATCTGCGATGCATCGACATCCATCTTTTGCAGGTCTTCGTTTTCAGGCCAAAGCAACCTACAGACATATTTGAGAGTTTCACGCTTTGGCCGTAATACTGTCCTTGCCTGCCACCACGCATCGAGAACACAGCGGCCATGAATTCGCCAAGTTCTGCGATTAGAATCTCGGCTAGGAACCAACCGCTTTGCCTCACTCTCAATGATTGGCACGCGCCCCCATCCGAACAAATCTGCACCACTGGAGAAATCTTTCTTATTAGCAAGAGACTTCATGCGAGTGTTCAACCGTGGTAGGTCAAAGTTGTCTATGTTGTAGCCGGTAATGATGTCAGGGTCATATTCTCTGATCAACTTACTGAGGCCGGTGAGAATTTCTTTTTCGTTTCCTTGAAATTCACGGATTACGCGCTCTCCATCTCCTTGCTGGATAACTGCTGCTGCACACAACACTGTCTCTTCAGCAATTGATGTCTCAAGGTCAAAAGACATCAAGACGAAAGGTGTAGCAAATGGTTCACAGCGTACAATTTTTGTAAAATCACAAGTCGCTATCAAGTCAACCGGATAGAGTCCTGAACCACCAATATCGCGAATCTTATCTGCAGCCTGAAGTCTTGCAGCATCTCCTTTATTTGATCCAGGTAATTTTGCAAACAAAGAATCCGGAACACTTTGGTTGGCCCACAAGACTTCGGCTTCAGTAGAAATATGTGGGCCGATATCATTGTCCATAAACAACCGATTAATGAAAGGGATATCGGCGCTCGTTACGGACCATTCTCGCTCTAATTTTTCCCTTACTTTAGGACCAGTTGAAACAGCCCATGGCTGGGAGACTTCAACTCGCCAATGTGGCTTCACACCCATCTCAGACCATTTGTCAATCGGCTCGTGTATTTTCGTGACACCTTTTATTGCCCTAGCTTGGTCTAATAAATCATCAAGATTGGGTGGAGTTTTCAGCCTTCCTGGAACTGAAATTTCTAGCCATGGTCGGACTCCTGTGATCAATAAGAGAATTGAGTGGCCTTCACGCGCACGGCACCATAACTCAATCACTGTTTCAGGGCCTGAATCTGTATCCCTACCCATGTAGGAGCCTTGCACAACGCAACTTTCCACGGTTGTAAGCACCATCCAACTCTCCCGACATGGTAAGAGCCCAAAGAACCCTCGCAACCCGAAAAAGGGTAACGGTTGATAACCGCGTCCACGTCTTGCGGTTTGAATGAGCCGTCGCGGGCTGGCAAAGGTGATTGAAAATGAGTGATGATGTGTCAATTGATTGGGACTCCATGACCTTCAGTTTCACACCAACTGACATGATGTATTGCTCCACTTGCAAACAAGGAGAACAATGGCAGGAAGGCGAATTAGAGCCTTATGGGGATATCACAATTTCACCAGCCGCTGGAGTTCTAAATTACGGCCAGGGCCTGTTTGAGGGCATGAAAGCACAGCGAGGTGTCAACGGCGGAATTGTTCTATTCCGTCCCGAGCGAAATGCTCAGCGGCTAGCTGACGGGGCGAGAAGATTAGGTATGCCGCCAGTTCCTGAAGAAATATTTCTCAGTGCTGTTGAACAAGTTGTTGCGGCAAATGCGCGTTGGGTACCACCTACCGGAAAAGGGGCGCTATATATTCGCCCAGTCCTATGGGGCACAGGAGCGATTCTTGGAGTTGCGCCTGCACCAGAGTATACTTTCATGATCTATGTCTGTCCAGTTGGGCCTTACTTCAAAGGAGGTATGCACCCTATTGCACTGAAAGTTTCAGACGAGTTCCACCGCGCTGCTCCTGGAGGCTCGGGTGCGGTCAAAGCAATCGGCAATTATGCACCGGGTATGATGCCTAGTCAGAATGCAAAAAGTGATGGGTTTGCTGAAATTATCTATCTTGATGCTGTTCACCACCAATACATCGAAGAGGTCGGAGCGGCCAATTTCTTCTGCGTCAAGGAGGGGGTTATCTACACACCTGAACTTAGTGGCACTATCCTCCCAGGGATAACACGGGCGAGCATCATTGACTTAGCGCGTCACAAAGGATACGAAGTGATAGAAGAAAAAGTGGATATCCAGTTTGTGTTAGAGGCCGACGAATGCTTCTGTGCAGGGACGGCAGCAGTGATTTCACCAATAGGTGCAATTTGTCAGGGTGAAGTCTGTACATCGTATTGTAACAATCAAGTTGGGCCAGTAACTCAAGAACTGTATGATTTGCTTACCTCTATTCAAATTCAAGCAGGGGTTGATGAATTTGGCTGGATTCGAGCCGTGCCAACAGCTGAAATCACTATTGAATAAAATAGAGAAAACTCAGTCAAAGTTTCCATTTCTGCTTCTTTTGACGCTTGGGACCTTTTGACTTAATCTGCTTACGCTGTGAGCGGGCTTGCTTGTCTCCAGCCTTTGGACCTGCTTGTTTTGAAGCAATCTCTTGCTCCTTTAATTCACGTTGCTGGCCTCGCCACTTGGTGCCAATGGTTTGCATTACTGCTTCTTTGGAAGTAGTACCAAGAGTTGTCTGCAAATCTTTCTTTGAAAGCCAAAGGCGACCTTCCTTCTGTGATGCACGTTTTGGATGCTGAGTATCAGCCTCTCGCTTCATCTTGCTCAATCCAACATTTCGTGCCGCTAAAGCAAGCGTGTCAAGAGTTGGGTCAGATACTGCTGATTCCTTTGAAACTCGGCGTCCCTGCGTGCGTGAAAGTTTGACGTTGAAATATCCCGGCCAAAGCACAATTCGGTCCGGGTTATGGTCAGTCATGGCTCTCCCTCAACTTTTGTCGGGGAACTCGTACCCTATCAGGGCTACGGGAAATCACTCATCAATTAGGACGCCGTTTAGAACGCCATCCTTACCAGGGCGAGAAGTGAGGCGGACTTTACCAGCATCAGTATCAACAACTGCACCCTTGGTGATAATATTTCTACGAACATAGTTGACATCAGCGGGGCTTTCAACCACAGTAACCATGTTGGCTTTCTTGGTAACGCCTTTCTTTGGGTCGTTAACATTGACAATGTTATCAGATAGGATTCTGACTGTCTTAAGGCCTGAGCGCTTACGGTAGACTTTACGAAGTGGAGTGCCGATTGTAGCGAACTGTTTTTCAGATGCAATTTCGGTTCGACGCTTACCGCGGTAGCGGTTTGGCCGCTTCAAACGACCGCCTGTTGGCTTGCGTCTTGAGATACCATGCCAGTGTGCCATTATCATCCCTCGGGGTGCGGGCGACCTACTTCCCTTATTTGAAAGCCACGATTAACATGTAGTTCAGCCGTTGGAGATTATATAACCCATATTAGCCCCCACAATTGAGGACGAAAGGGATGATGGAAATTAGCATGGAATTACCCGATACACCAGGATCACTAGCGATGGTGACCGAAGCATTAGCAGAAGGAAATATCAATATTGAAACAATTTGTGCAATCGGTAGAGTCGCGCCAAACGTTGCACTGGTAACCAAACATGTGCCTCAAACCAAAATTGTACTTGACAAACTAGGAATCAACTACGAGGTTTCAGAACTACTCAAAATGGTAATGCCAGACGAACCAGGAGTTCTCGCCCAATTTTCACGCCGTCTGGCTGACGGTGGAGTAAATATCAACTCAATTTACATTCTTTCAAAGTTCAGGGGAGAGACCGAACTGGTATTCAGCGTAGATGACCCGGTAAAAGCACGCGAAACGCTCAACATTCACGAAGCTGTTCCGCCGTGATTTATTCACACATTCCGTCAAATTGACTGATGATTTCGCCGGATTCGTTTTTCATCCATGCCGATACTTTGTCTCTAGGTGTTAGAGGACCTACTCCTGCTGGAGTGCCGGTAAAAATCAAGTCACCTTCTGAAAGATCCTCTTTTTCGCTGAGCGCTGTTATCAAAGTATCAACAGAGTGAACCATCAATGAGGTGTTTGAACTCTGTCTGAGTTTCCCATTTACTGAAAGTCCGAGGATGTAACCTCCCGCTATGTAAGGAATCCAACTACCTACAACTGCCGCACCAGGGAATCCTTTCGCCTCAAGCCATGAAGTCCCCTTTGATTTCGCAACAGCCTGAATGGTGCGGTCTGTGGTATCACACCCTACAGCCATCAATACGGGATTAAGTTCCTTGCCAAGTTGCACGACCAACTCAACCTCATGTTCGATTTGATTTTCTGAGTTTCCTAAAGCAATGACAACACTGCCATCCTCATCTGCCTCAACTATTGCTATTGGTGGCATGAAGAAAAACTTGGGAGTGGAAGGTGCTACCCCACCCATCTCCTCTGCATGTGCATGGTAGTTTCTCCTAACCCCCCAAGCGCCGTTCATAGATTTGGCAGGAGGTGGTGGTTCTCAAGGTTAGCCCATTGAATAAGCCGAGGGTTGAAGGGCGAGGTGCTAGCCCCAATAATTGTGGCAAAGGATTGGAAGTTGAAGCAACGAAAGCCAGTACGGCACAAAAAAATCCGTGGTTTGATTGGGCGCTTGACCGAGCCTCTGGCTCTTGAGGTTGACTTCTCCTCTACTTTTCTTGAGCAAGCGGAGTATGGGCCATGGTCACTATTGATTGTCGATAAATCTCCTTTGGCAATGGAAGTTTTACCTGATGATGAGGGTGAAAGAATCGCATTTCCAACACTGCGCGGATGTTTGGCTTGGTCTCCAGAAAGAAAATGGTGCGAGGTTGACCATGGTGCAATCCCATTCTTACTGAATGGTGCTGACTGCATGGCTGCAGGGATTCATTCTGCCTGTGATTCAATAGAAGAAGGCGACTTGATTTGGATTCGTGACCAGCAACATGGCAAACCGCTAGCGATTGGATGGGCGACACTTAGTGCTGCTGATATGATTGCTGCAACCTCTGGTAAAGCAGTAAAATCAATTCATTATGTTGGGGACGAGTTGTGGGAACTAGAACTGTAAATTGGTTGAACCGATAACATGAGGTTTGATGAAGGAAGTCGCCCCCCGTATAACCATGAAGAGAGGTTTGGCACTCGCTCTTTGCGCACTGCTGTTGGTCCCTGTGGTCATGGCAAGTGAAGGCGGAGTGAACAAGGATTTGGATATTGAAGGAACATCCATTTCGGCTATCAATACCCCAAGTGAGTCAAGTGATGGAGAAGAATTTGACATTACTGTGACACTTAATCAAGAAAATAATGTGACCGGTGTTTCATGGACATGGCAGGTTTGTCTCAACAGCGGAGTATGTCTTGCACCCGTTCCTGAAGATATGACTTCCTCTGATGAAGGTACTACTTGGGTTACAACCATGACACCAGTTGAAGATCACTCGTACGTCAATTATCGCATCACACTTGAATATGCAGATGGTAATTCATCAGTTTACCCCGAAGTAGGTTGGGGTGGAAAGGTTTGGTCAGACTGCTGGGTTGCTGGAGAAACATCCGGAGGAGATGCTTGTGATGGTGGTGGATTACCAGGGTTCACAATGATTGCAACTGTCAGCGTGCTTGGAATGATGGCTATTGCAGTACGTAGAATGGATAATTGAACTATCCAACCCAATTGAATATTGGTTTTTGATAGTAGCAATCACTTAGACCCGACCGAGTTACCGTGAGGTTGAGCGAGGTTGTTTGAATGCCCGGTGAAATGACGATTAAGGAAATCAATAGGTTACGAAAAGAGTTCTCTGCTGACAAGGATGCAAGAATAGTTCAGAATGCTGTGACCCGAACCACGGTTCAGGAAATTGCGCTTTCTCGTGAGGTTGTTGCATCAACCGATTTCACCTTCTCTACCAAGATTGATGAATGGAAAGTAACCAATCAGAAAGCTAGTGGACGCTGTTGGCTATTTGCTGTATTGAATCTAATGCGACCTGGTGCAATGGAGAAAATGAATATCAAAGAGTTTGAGTTTTCACAAGCATATGTGCATTTTTGGGACAAATTTGAGCGAGCAAATCACAACTTGGAAGCGATGATTGCTACCTCGGACCGAGATTTGGATGACCGAACAATTGGATTCATTCTTGATAATCCAAGTGAGGATGGTGGCCAATGGAACATGGCAATCAATGTCATCAACAAGCATGGAATGGTACCAAAATCGGCTTACCCTGAATCTCAGTCTTCTTCCTCTACGCGCTGGATGAACGCTAACCTGCGCCTGCTTGTGCGCTCAATTGCAAGTGAGATACGTGGCATCATTGATGACGGTGGCTCAGAGGATAATGCAAGAGAGCACAAAGATAAGCGAATGGAAGATGTTTGGAGACTGCTTTGCATCCACCTAGGAACTCCTCCAACAGAATTTGAATGGTCGTGGAGAGATAAGGATAACGAGTTCCAGACACGAGGTACAATGACACCGCAGCAATTCTTAGAGGAATTTGTGACTATTGATTACAATGACTATGTCTGTCTTGTGAATGACCCAAGGAATGATTTGATGCAGACTTACACCGTTGATTTCCTGCAAAATGTGGTAGGTGGACCGCCTGTTGAGTACCTGAATATTTCAATTGAAGAAATGAAAACTGTAACTAGAAAATTATTGGAAGATGGCACCACCGTTTGGATGGGTTGTGATGTCGGCAAACACATGCACCGCAAACTCGGAATTTGGGATGCTAAGCTGTTTGAGTTCGAAGAAATGTATGGAGTTGAATTCGGACTAGACAAGAAGGATAGATTGGACTACCATCACTCGCTGATGACTCACGCAATGCTGTTCACTGGTGTTGATGTTGATGAAAATGGTGTTCGCAAATGGCGGGTTGAGAATTCATGGGGAGCAAAAGATTCTGGCGATGATGGGTATTTCACGATGAATGACTCGTGGTTTGACCAATATATGTTTGAGATTGCAGCGCCTAAATCGTATCTCACTGATGCGATGCTGAAGGCTCTTGATACTACACCAGTTGTGCTTCCTGCTTGGGACCCTATGGGCTCGCTTGCTTGTTCTAACTGTGGTAGCGACGATGAGAACCGTTGATGGCTGATGAGGCCTTCGGCCAATTCATGGGCAAACACAAAGAGGGTTTTGTGCCGCTTGTTTTTCACGAAGTTTCAGTGAGTGACATGGAATTACGATCAACTGAATTTCTTGAGATGATGGGCAGTCGGCGCACGACACGGCACTTTTCATCGCGTGCGGTTTCACGCTCATTGATTGAGAATGCAATCATGACTGGAAGCACAGCACCATCTGGTGCACACCTGCAACCGTGGACCTTTGTGGCAATATCAAACCCTGGCTTAAAAAGAAAAATCCGCGAGGCTGCTGAAGTTGAAGAGAAGCGATTCTACGAAGAGAGAATACCTGACGAATGGGAGGAGGTATTGGCGCCCTTAGGTACTGACTATGTGAAGGAGCACATCACCGATGTACCTTGGCTAGTAGTTCTTTTCCGCCACACTCAAAGAAAAAGGAAGAATGGAGAGTGGTCCCCCACTTATTACTCTCAAGAATCATGCGGTATAGCGGCTGGAATGTTCATTTCTGCAATCCATAATATGGGTTTAGTGACACTCACTCACACACCCTCACCGATGGGTTTTCTCGGTGAGATATTAGGCAGGGGTGAACATGAGAAAGCGATGTTGCTGATGCCTGTTGGTTATCCTGCTGATGGAGCTGAAGTCCCAAATCTACAGCGCAAGGCGCTGGATGAAATATCAGATTTCATTGAGTGAGCATATGATGCTCACACATTCTGCTTAGCAGACGTCGTGATTCAATTCCCCACTGCAACATGGTGACTTCTGCGCTGGACCTATCATCAGCAAGGTTGCCAGCAATCATGCCAGGCGCTGCTAAGTCAGAAGGAACTAGAGGCAGGTTTGAACCATTAATTGTAAATGATATTCCACCCTCTTTTCTGATGCTTGCAGTGATGAATCCAGAAATTGAAACTCCTTCCCCGCCAGTTTCTACTTCTGCTTCCTTCAAAGTTGTTCTTAGAAATCTCTCAACCGCTAACAACAACTGCTCAGAATCATCTTCACCCGCAGAGGCAGGTAAACCATGCTCATGCTCACCGGATGCGGCACCATAAGCACCAAGAAATGGTAAATCAGTATCATGTTGAGCAAGTAGGTCGCCTAACCCCCTACCTAATCCCTTCTTGGGGTCGCCATTTTTTGGGATTTTACTCATCTTTTTCACCAAACCCCCAGACTTTCATCAATGCATTTGACAGGTTGAGGTAATCCTGTCCACCTGCACTTTTTGGGGCGTGAATATGAATTGGCGTCCCGTGACTGGGTGCTTCAGCCAAACGAATGTTTCTCCTAATAGGGGGGTCAACCACTAGGTCAGGGAAAGTCTCCCTCACTTGTGCTGCAACCTGTCCGTTCAGTAGAGTAGGGGCGTGCATTGTCAACAGCACTGCATCCACGCCTAACCGCGGATTGAGGCGGTGACGTATTTCGCGAATCGTTGAGGCTAGGAGGGCTAATCCTTCTAGGGCGAAATACTCGGTTTGAACAGGGATAACAACAGAGTCAGAAGCGACTAGTGCATTGATGCTAACAAGCCCCAGTGAAGGTGGGGTATCTATCATAATCAAATCATAGTATGGTAGTAATGGCTCCAAACCTTCTGCCAGCCTTCTTTCTCTACCAAGTTGTGAAATCAGTTCTTCTTCAATTCCAACTAGTTGGCGATCTGCTACAATCAGATGGAGATTTTCAACACCCGTTGCGTGACGGGCGCGGATTGAATCTTCTGGAGTCAGCATTAGAGTTCTAGTCCCATATCTAATTCTTGATTTATCAATTCCAAACCCTGTTGCACAATTCCCTTGGGAATCACAATCGACAACCAACACCTTGACTCCTTGAATGGCTAAATGGGCTGCAACGTTGATGACTGTCGTGGTTTTTGCCACTCCCCCTTTCTGGTTGATTACAGTCACTACGCGGGCTCGACCTTCTGGTGTAGGTAGGGCTTTAGGGAGATTGAGAGGTTCACGAATTTCAGCTTGGCCGAACTCTCTAGGTGGTGAAGTTTGTACCTCTTGCTCCTCAAATTCAACATCAATGACCATCGGTGCTGATTTAGCATCGGGGATGGAATCGTCGCCGTCTCGCATCATTGCACCGAAAAGTAGCGGCGGCTCAAACACTCTTGAGGGTGACGGGACGAAATTAGGCGTTGGTGGAGGTTTTGACCCATCCTGCCAATCTGCCGGTCTCTCCATCAATCACATAGGAAAGTGTGTAATCCATCCCACTTTCGACCCATTCACGTTGTCCAAATACCATGACTGAACCCTCTTGCAAACCGTCTATCAAGTCAAGAAGGTCACTGGCTTTTGGAGGAACTGTTAGCAAATAACCGATTGAAGTGTCACCAGATAATGAACCGTTTGCTGTGATATCAGGTGCAAGTAGTGGATAACGATTAGGGTCAATTATTCTATCTTCAACTTGTTGAAGGCTAGCAGTAGTAGGGATACTTTCTCGCCTGTGAGCGGGTTTATCGTCTTGACCAATAGAAGCCTTATTAATCACAAAACAATTTTCAGTGCGCTCTTCAACTCTAACCCATCCAGCATCGTTATCATCAACCCAACTAATATTCCACTCAGTTCGGTTGGTATGGCTTCTATCATCAATTGCACGATACACATATCCACCCGTGGCCAAAGCTGCTGATGCCTCTTCAGCCCCTGAAGTCTGATTGGCAATACAAGCAATCGCTTGTTCAAGCGGCCATTGCCTATCGTCACTACGGTCTGGCATGTGGAGGCCGCTACTTCCCCAATTCTCATTTCCTGATAGAGCACCAGAATTATCTCCAGGTCGATTTCCATAGGATGATTGCCAATCAATCATCCCTTCACCAGTAGAATCACTTGTTCGCACAAGTGTATACTGCAAACTGATGGAACCTTCTGGCAATGCCCTGTCAAGCAGGTATTCAGCCAAAACGCCGCAGTCTGGTGAATCATAACGGCTCTTCTCAAGGCGAATGTCAACCTGCTGTTGAACAGCCCAAGGGGATGACGGGACAATGTACAGAACCATATTGGCTCGACCTACACAACCCTCTACTTCTGTGTGTGCCATGTTGACCTGAAGCCCCATTTCACCACCTACAGAGATTACGCCACCAACAACCCAACGCCAGTTCCCACTAGTTCCTGTCTGCCCCTCTTCAAGCAGAGAGTTACCAAATATTGGTGTCAGTTCCACCGGTTTTAGAGGTAAAAGAAGTTCAGGCATCAAGTCAGATAGTGTGTCATCCGGCACCCCAAAAGATAGTGCTTCTACTACAGTTCTTTCACCTTGATTATCAAGAGTTACTGAACTGTGAGTACTCAACAGAGCCTTGCTAGTTAACTCTGTCCAAGACTTGGAATTCTGTTCAAACGAGTATCCTGAAATCGGCCCAACTGGTACAGAGCATAGGTTGTCTGTTTGGTCTCCAAGCCACGTTTTTGATGATATAGTGGCTGAAAGTTGATGATTTAACTCCTGTTCAACTGCCAAGAAAGTTAACCCGTATGCGTCTCTTGCTTGCACAACACCAACTAAGTTGGTATCTGATGGATTGAGTAATTCTGAATGTCCACCTTTGGCTACCGCTATATTTCCGTTACCGGTGAAATCAACATTGAATTTCTCGCACACTTCTGATAAAGCGCCATTAAGGCGGTTGTCCAATTCACGTACCATGTCCTCTCCTTCAACATCAAATGACCCACTAGAGATAGCGAAATTCATTTCATCCCCATATTCAATTGGCTCGGCAACGAATGGATCTAGATTATTGGTCCACCACCAGTATCCACCACCAGCAATGATGAGAATTACAAGCAAAGTTGCTATTGTTGATTTACTAGTTAGACTACCAAGTAGGGAACCGCCTGTGAGACGGTTGGGACGACTATGTTGTAGAGGGGTTGGTTCAAACTCCTCTTCTTCAAATAACTCAGCCTCAAACACTTCGGCTTCAAAAATTTCATCTTCATCATCGATGAGAATATCATCATCCGATTCAACATCTAATTCTGCAACATAGACTTCAGCCTCAAAGACTTCCTCCTCAATTTCAGCATCTTCCTCAGTTGGTTGGTGACTGGTATCATCTTCCTCAAGCAGTAAGATGTCATCATCATCTGAAGCAAAAGATTCCAAAAGCCGGTCAATCAACTCCTGCTTGCGCCCAGATATCTTCAACCCAGCGTCTTTACACATTGATTTCAGGTCTACAACTTTGAGCGCAACCAGTTGCGCTGCAGTTGGATTAGAATCATCGACCATTCTGTGACCCAATCACATTGGGGCCACTTAGGGCTTTCAACCCCTTCGGTATTTAGCAGGGCACGCATACGATTTTACATCGGCATGCAATTCTCTGAGAATGCTAAAATCCCGTGCTACGCACGGGTTTGATGTGCTGTGAAGGTGAATCAAAGTTATTGCATTTGTTCTGATTGGCGTTGCCACTCAATCTGTTGGTCAGACCATCCTAAAGCACGTAATTCCTCATCGGTGTAAACGGGCTGGGCAGGTGCTTGTTCCTCTGCCACTACAGGTGCAGTTGCTTGTACAGGTTCATCAATTTGTGATGTCGGTTCAGGTTGTTCACTTGGAGTCGAATATTCCAATACCTCTTCTTCATTCTCACTAGTTTCTACGGTTTCGGACATAGTTCCACGCTCATCCTCAGCCTGTTCAAGTACTTCTTCTTCGGTACTCTTTTTGTCAGGTGAATCAGGTTGGGCAACTTTCTTCCATTCTTTTCCTGCCTTGTGGGCTCCAATACCAGCAAAAATTGCTAGAATAAAACAAATAGCAGCTAATGGTGCGCATATTGGCTGATTCCAGTGTGGAGTTACTTCAGCATCAATAGTTGCTCGGAATCCTGAGATCTCTGGTGGGGTATCATATTGAAAAACCAAGCAATATTTACCCGCTGGAACTTCAAAAGATACTGTTACCACCTGACCAATAATCATCGGTGTTATTGAACCATACTTGTACCGGTCAGGAAGAGATTCTATTGTTTGTCCAGACATGTCATCACACGTCTTTGGGAATAAACCAAGTTTGAATCCTGTGTTTGCGCCATCCTGACGGTAACTGACTAGCCTAACGTCAACTGGTATTGTTGTGACTCCAGCAATATCTATTGGGATTCCTGGAATATTCAAAGGGTGTTCGAATGAACCTGAAAACTCATCATTACCATCCCATATTTTTTGGCTCATCAATTCAAAATCTTGTTCCTCCCAAGCGGCTTGATGGGATGGGTCATTTCGGTGCAGAATATCAATTTCCTGACTGAATTCATGAGGATTATTAGAAATATCTCCTTGGCTAAAAGGAATCAATGCAATGCCTCCAAAAACTACAACTAGCAATAATAACAATATCACATTGTTACGCTTACTGTTCTTAACTTCCCTCAATTTAACTACCTTTTCACGGCGATCAATCTCGGCCTGGCGAACCACATTTTGCTCAGACAATTTCTCAAAAGCCCCCTCATCCATATCTTCGCCAGATGAAAGTGAAGAGGACGCTGAACTTCTTGGAGGGCCTTTAGGCCTAGAACTAGGGGGACCGGTGGGCCTCGCGCTTGGTGGGCCATATGGTCCTGCGCTTGGCGGACCTGTTAGTCCCGGACTAGGGGGGCCGGACGGACCTGCTTGCATGAATACGGCAGTACCTCCCTGATTATGAAAGGATAGGCTTTGTAGAATTGTTAGATATTGGCTAAGAAATACAACGTTAGCAATAAAAAAATGAAAAATGAAAGGAAAATTGGACCCACAGTACTCAAAAATGGTGGGGGTGCCGGACACATCATGACTGTCCGGCTGGCCATTTTATCGCGCGGCCCGAGGCTGTACAGTACTCGACGCCTTTTGGAAGAGGCTGAAAAACAGGATTGCTATGTTGAAATTCTTGACCCAATGCGACTCAGTATCACTGTTGGAAATGAAGAACCACGGATCCTAAATGCTGGCTGGCCTGTTGAAGTTGATGCAGTCATCCCTAGAATTGGATATTCAATTACACATCATGGTGTTGCATTAATCAGGCAATTTGAGAGACTTGGCGTCTATGTGGCTAACAGTAGTGAAGGGATTAGTCACAGTAGAGACAAATTACATGCAACTCAACTTCTAACAAAAAATCGTATTCCTGTTCCCACCACATGTCATGTTAGGACTTGGCAGGATGTTGAAGGGGCACTATCTAAGGTCGGTGGAATGCCTGTGGTAGTGAAGGTTAGTGAAGGCACTCAGGGAAGCGGGGTTTTCTTAGTACACAATGAAGACCGCGCTAGAGAACTAACCTACAAATTACTTTCAGAGGGAAATCATGTACTTGTGCAAGAGTATATTGAAGAAAGTCATGGACGAGATGTTCGAGTTATTGTGGTAGGTGGGAAAGTAGTTGCTGCTATGCGAAGGCGTGCCCGTGGTCGTGAGTTTCGTTCAAATTACCATCTCAATGGCACTGTTGAAAACATCGATTTACCGGATGAATATGCTGATGTGGCGCGTCGCGCCGCTCTATTGTTGAATCTTGATGTCGCAGGTGTTGATTTACTTGAAAGCGACCGCGGACCACTAGTTTTGGAAGTTAATTCTTCACCTGGATTAGAAGGCATTGAGGGCGCTACAGGCGTCAATGTAGCTGGTGCAATTATTGAACATTGTATAATCCATCAAGGATTCAGTAATGTAGGACTAGACCAACTTCTGAGAAGTCGCCCCGGACACGGAGTTGTCAGTGTAAACATCAGTCGACACCCCATATTGAGTGGTAAACAAATTGGTGATGTATTTACTAGTGTAAATGAACAATTTGTATTCGCTGTTGCTCGTGAAGGAATGCATATCTGGAAGCCAAGACGAACATTTCTGTTGAGAAGGGGTGATGAGATTATTTGTTATGGTGAAATTGACAAGATTCACCAACAATTAGCACCATGGGTTTCGCACTCTATTGACAACAATAATGTAAGCCCTTCAACAATTGAATTTAGTGAAGAATCCTACTAAGCGGCTTTTCTGAATTCAACGCACGTTGGACGGATAACACTACTCAACACGCGAAGCATTGATAATTGCGAGTGATTCAACCTCTGTTCCCTGTAAGGGGATGGGAATGGGTGTCACCTCGGTGGCGCTAACGATGAAGAGAGGTTACAATGTCACAAAAAGAAGACGAAAATGAACAACCATGGGCGGATGCAGGAACGCGCCAATATCTTGAGCGTTTCAGCGATGATATTGTAGGCCATGGTTTCACCCTTCCAACTCGCCTTACCCGTCTGAAAGATTTGCCATTACTATCATGCTATGAACAACAATTGAAAGCAGAAAAGAAGAGTGAACATACATCTCGTTCGTACTTTATTGCAGCAAGACAGTTCCTTGGAACTTCAATACCAGATGAAGGTCAACTCAATATCGATGATGTTGAAGAGATGTCGATGATTACTGGTGTTGGCCATATTGACCCAAATAATGGCAGATTTGATCTCTGGATACAATCCATTTCACATCTCAAACCATCAACTGTTAACGCTAGACTGGCCGCTGTTTCTCACCTTCTGAAGTGGTTGGGGCACACGGTTCCCGACTGGGTTGTGCGTCCTCAAAGAAGTAAGAGATTACCTCGCACTTTAACGCATCAAGAATTAGGTATTTTAATCCAGGTTTGTCGGCAATCAGAAAATCCTCTAGCTGAGGTGATTGTAGTTGTGCTTCTTGAAACTGGACTTAGAGTAAGTGAACTGTGCGGACTTGACTGCATTGATATTGATTATCAGGATATGTCGGCAAATGTATGGTCTGGAAAGGGAGACAAAGACCGTCGGGTTCTGTTTACCAAAAGGAGTAAAGATGTTCTTGAAAAATGGTTACGGCACAGACCTTCAAGGTCCGAGAAAAATGACAAAGCACTATTCCTCAATAGCCGGGGACATCGTCTAACTCAAAGAAATGTACAGAAAATGATGGATTCGTTGGCTGATGACGCGGGGATTTTGAGAAGTCGATTAACTCCTCACACGTTGCGTCATAATTTTGCTACAGGCTTGCTTGAACGCGGGGCTGACATTGTAAGTATTCAGAGATTGCTTGGTCACGCTGACATTAGTAGTACACGTGTCTATCTTGACATCACTGACCAAACTCTGAGAGAAGTCTATCGTAGGGCTCAAGAAGCCGACCTGTTCGGTGACATTGAGTGAATGGCTCAAGAACATCAAGAAGTGAATTCTCTAACCCAAGAGAACTCCTCAACAGTTTGTGCGTTTGCACCCTCTAACCAGCGCTTGTGAAATGCTTTTTTGCGCTTATCGGCAGTGCTTTTTGCGCCCCTACCTGATTTTACGCCCTTACTAATGACTTTGGAAGCGTTTCCTTTCGCAGTAATATGAGATGCTTCGGTAGAGGTGGTTGCTCGCTTGCGCAACTGATTGGATACTTTGGAATCAAGTTGGTCTACAGCCAATACTAATCCTGGCCTTCGCTTTGCATCTAGAACAGCAGCGGCTTCTGCGGTGGCGGCTTTGGCTGCTGCTGCAGTTGCTGCCTCTGCTTTCTTCTTAGCACGAGTTGCGGCAGCTTTCTTCGCTGTTGCTGCTTTCTTTGCGGCTGCTACTTTTGCTGCTGCTGCTGCCTCTGCTTTCTTCTTAGCACGAGTTGCGGCGGCTTTCTTCGCTGTTGCTGCTTTCTTTGCGGCTGCTACTTTTGCTGCTGCTGCCGCCTCTGCTTTCTTCTTAGCACGAGTTGCGGCGGCTTTAGCGGCTATTTCTG
Organism: Candidatus Poseidoniales archaeon; assembly: GCA_012959435.1. Lineage (GTDB taxonomy): Archaea > Thermoplasmatota > Poseidoniia > Poseidoniales > Thalassarchaeaceae > MGIIb-Q1. The sequence continues at coordinate 16,060 of DUDF01000068.1, read as the reverse complement.
CCTTTTTCTTAGCGGCAGCATTCTTCTTCCGAGTTGCGGCGGCTTTCTTCGCTGTTGCTGCTTTCTTAGCCGCAGTTGCTGCTTCAGCCTCTGCTTTTGCTTTCGCCGCTGCATTCTTCTTCCGAGTTGCGGCGGCTTTCTTCGCTGCTGCGGAACGATTGTTTGCCGAGCCTGTCTTCTTCGCCATGATGGTGCTACGGAACGAGTCTTTTATTCAGCCTTACGATAGAAATCGCCTGCAAAATTAATCTATTGCAGTAAATTACACCACCCAGCCACCCTATCAAAGCGAAGCAACAATGATGCCACAGCCGCGCACACGACTTAGCGAGGGTGGGCAGTGGGGCAAGATGAGGTGGTCGGAATTGACGCGAACCACAGCCATCTCTGGTGTCAAGTAAAGCGCGGCAAGCCAGAGATGAAGGTCGATGATGAGAATCGACTACGTCATCCAAACTGGCCAGAAGGGAAAACTAGCCTTTACCTAGGTGATATCTGTGATGCACTGTTGAGATGTTTCGGTGCACACGAACCCCCAACCTTGACTTCCCCCCCAGGGTTTGACCAACAGACTTGGAAGATGGTTACGAGTGATACACTATTACGAATTGAAATTACTAGCCGCTCGTATTGGGGTTTCGGACTCTTTGATTCCTGTTTTCTTAACGAACTCGTTATTGAAGGGCCATTAGAAAGCCGCGCACGACTCATTTTTGATTTGGTGGCAACTCTAGGGCGGAACCCATGGGAACCAACTTTCGGGTTAATGTGGAAAAGAGCAACGGGGGCCAATTCAAATGACCACCGTGAAGCGTGGGAAGAACTAATTCAATACGCAAAAGATGAAATGAACGAAGAGGCACACAAATACAAAGATCGTCTTACTACATTAACAAAAAGGCTTGACGAGTTTGAAGAAATGGATTATGAAAATTGGCAACGAAGTGATGCTGAAAGTGACTTGGAAAAGGCAAGTGGCCATATTGAAATTGCTTTGGCTGCACTTCATGACCAAAATGCTGCTGGATTTGAGCGTGCATTGGCTAGAGCAGAAGCCTCAATTATTGAGGCAGATCCAACAACAGAAGTTACGCGTACTGTATTCCAAGAAGCTGACGACTTGCTGCTAGATGATTCAGTGGAAGTGGCGGAAGAAGAATACCAGGAGCATATACTGGTTCATGAAGAACTTCCTGACGAAGTTGATAGAATTACTCCCGATGAAGTGGCGACAAAAACTAGCGATGTCTCTGCAGATGATTTACTGGGCGATATTAAAGACGAATCGGATGGGAATATCCCTTTCATCGACCTAACCGATTCTGAAGAGTAATTTCAGAAAATGATTCAACCAAACAGGTTGTCCCACATCCACATCCAAGTGTTTTCCCACTGGTTTGGTTGGTTAGCCAAGTAAACGCCAACCGAGAATATGATACAGACAGCGTAAATCATGCCTTTTGAAATCTGCCAAGCATCATCTGACTCTTCGTCGAAGTAGCGGATTAACCCAGCGGCTTGCTGGATGTTTGGCCCCTTCGACTTCTTGTCCTTCTTGACTGCCATGTAAAACGCCCGACCTGCCCCGCCTATTTGAACGCGACTAATGCTAAATTATACTCAAGGGTCAACGGTTTCTACTAAAACACAGCCATCACTAAACTCTACGATTCGTGCTGCGCAATCCATTGCTTCATCAAGATTTTGTGTTTCAAACAGAACTTTTCGCTTACCTGCACTAGTTTGTAAAATTACTCGGTGACTTAATTCTCGAAGTGTTTCTTCGTCAATTGACTGGTAAACCCAATCATCATCTTCAACTTCCATCTGTGCCTCAACTGGAACTAGCGGGCCTTGTTCAACTTGGCTTTCTACCGCTCGCTCGTGAATATCCTTGAACTGAGTTCTGAGTTCTTTCGCGTCATCAATTTGTTGTGATGCTTTTTCGGCTCTAACTCTGGCTGCTTTGAAAGCCTGTTTGTTGGCTTTGGCTAAAGGACTAATCCTCTTTTGTCGATTTACTGCCGGCTCACTCTCTTCAGTCATTTCGCATCCCATCTAGATGACTACTAAACGCAGTCAACTGAAATGTAGGTGCACTGTCGGTGCTTTAACCGTTGCAGGTGAGATACTCCTCGAAAAGGTGATTTTGATAGGGTAATCTCAACACCGGATTTTCTATTCTAATTGGGTATATTTGTTCTAGAAACTTCCATTTTTTGATTTAGTAAGAGGATTGTAATTAAAGGTAATATCAAAGTTATTCCAATACCCAAAGAAAGAGCGAACGAATCGCCTGTAAACATGCGATGGAATCCCCAAAGGGCTGTAATTGTTAATCCAATTAATACGCCTGACTCGAACACTCGATTCTGAATAGGCAAGTTAGGACGTAACTCAGGATGAGTTGCTAACAGAGGTAATGTTGTCATTGACATGAAAAGTCCTGGCATCAATACTGCAGTGAGTGGTTCTCTAATTGTCAAGAATGGGATGGCTAAACTCATTACTAGGAAAAAGCCCCATACTTCTGGTCGGGGACTAGAGTCTTGACCCACAATAGGTAACAACGTTCCAACAAATCCAAAGATTGCTAGCGGTAGCATCAAAGTCAAAGATAGCCAAAATGCACTAGACCATCCATCAATGTGTGGAAGAGATTCGAGTATCACTGCGCCTGATAGCCAAATCAAAACTAGTGTATGGGCGAAAGCACGAGTCAAGCCAAGCCAACGTCTTCCTTTGGCAATACCTCTTTTTTCGTGGACTTTACTCATTAACATCAAGAAAATTGGCCACCCCAATAACAGAACCATCAATGACAAGGTGAGAGCGAATTCGGTCATTTCTCCCAAAGCAATTAGTTCACCAAACTCATCAACTCGTTGTGAAGAAAGGTTTTCCATTGCAAGGAAAAATAATGTCAACACGGCGGTTATACTCGCTAAAAGAAAATTGTCACCTTCCTTCATATCTCCTGATTGTGAATAATTCGCCACAGCATATGGCCAGATACCGAGACCGATCCCGGCAAATATTAAGGTAAGTGTAGTCCGAAGTGGAGCGATTTGTGAACCGATGAAAGTTTGCGGCTCTGTGTAAACTGCAAATGCATCTGAAGGAATAAATCCAATCAACATCAATGGCCATAGAAATCCATGCCATCTTAATACGCGGGCACGCAGGTCTGCCTCATGCTCATCAAATAATGAATAACCAGAGTTTCCAAAACACTCCTTTACTAAGGTGGTAATAGAAAATAAAATGATGATTCCTAACCATGGTGAGCCAACTGTATTTACTGGCCCATGCAACATTCTTTGCCATGCAGATGAACTACTAATTCCGAAACTTACCACATGTCCATGAGTGAAATCTTGGACAAAATGCGCCCTAAATAAAGCGAGGACTACAAGCAGAACCAATGCCACTGGGAGGATTGTTAAACTGCGATCAAAATGACGGTAAAATTTTGCTTTATCTGGATATTTCTCAGCCATACTAGGTAACCATAAAGGAGCAGACCATTGTAAAAATGACCACAGTAAAATGACGGTTAACAAAGTGGCGGGTAAACTGAAAGCATCGCCACTACCAACCGCCATGTAACACCCGACACAGGGCATGGCTCATTGGGTTAGCGCATCCACAACCCTTGAGGGAGGGAGGCCGGCACGAAGGTATGTGCAATCGGTTAGGGGGGTGGTGTGAATGGGCAAACTCGGCTTTGGAGACCCATCAAAAAGCGACCTATGGGAGGCTGTGCAAACATGGCGCGATGATTCTGATTCGTGGATTGAGACTGCTGAATCAAGACTTAGTGAAACGCTGCGTGTAAACCCCCTGCGAGAAAACCAAGAATGGGTGAAGGAAACTCTCCTTTCTCTGGGTGGCAAACCTATTGATTGGTTACCAGAAGGTGGTGGAGGACAAGGTTGGGTTATGCCATGGCTAAGAGGGAAATGGCCTTCGAATGATGCGAAAATACTGCTTCGTGCCCTACATGATTCCGGTCGAATAACTCGTCAAGAAGCCGTAAGCATGATTCCAGTGAAACTGCTTGATTGTAAGGCTGGCCAGCATGTATTGGATATGTGTGCAGCACCGGGAAGCAAGTCAACTCAATTGTGTGAAGCAATTGACGATGATGGCGTTATTGTTGCTAACGAATCAAATCCTGGACGAGCTAATTTATTGGTATCAAATTCTAAGCGAGCGGGTCTTACTTCTATGATAATTATTCGCCATGATGGACGGCATCTTCCTCGGTGTCCAAATCCTGGTTATGATAGGATATTGGTTGATGCACCCTGTTCTGGTAGCGGGACTACCCGAAAGAATCCTGAACTGTGGAAAAAATGGACTGAGCGGGCTGGCCGCAAATTGAATCCGTTGCAGGTCGCGTTAGTCCGGAAAGGCGCAATGCTACTTGCACCAGGCGGTAGGATGGTCTACTCTACTTGTTCAATGGACCCAATTGAAAATGAAGCGGTGGTTGCTGAGATCCTGCGAACTTGTGAATTCCTAACATTGGTTGATACTGAAATTGATGAAAAATGTCCTGGACTAGTTAGCCGAGAGGGCATGACCACTTGGCCACAACTCAGTCGTAAAAGTGGTGAAGAAGGGACTTTTAGTGATAGAGATGGAAAGGAATTATTGCCACCTGAGGAAACTGAAATCACTACCGCCTTACCTCTTTGTCGGCGAATTTGGAGTGATGAAAATGATTCTGGAGGATTCTTTGTAGCCGCTTTCAAGCATATTGGTAACGACGAAGTTGCATCGGCATTAATGCCATCTAGTGAAATGGCAGAAAGGCCAGTTAGCCAACCACCACCGCCAACAAAAAACCATGAACTGCCCGCCACCCCAGATTTACTAGAAACCATTTCAGAAGAGTGGGGGGCTAACTATGAAAAAATGTTTACACGGGGGAGTAAAATATACACAATTAGCAATGATATTCACGATTGGTTTTGGGCTGGTGAAAGAATGCTCAGGCGCGGTGGAAGGCTCCCTGGCTGCCATTGGCATCCATTCCAAGTAGTTCAAGCAGGACTACCAACTTGGGAAATGCGAAAAGGAATTTTGCAAAGACCAACTTCCAAAGGAATGCACATTACAGCAGTAAAATTGTCACATCGTGTGCACGAAATAGAAGCCGAACTCCTAAAGGAAATTTTGCTAAAAGGCGGGCCTGATAAGGAAGATGCTGCTGAGGCAATAGCCACCATTAGAGACGAATCCTCTGGAGGTGTAGTCCTGCGGTTCAATCATCAAGGAGTGATATGGTGGCTACCTGCATGGTTGGGAGGGAAACTGACTCTAATGCTACCAGATTGCGAGCGCACTCTTCTAACCTATGCGCTAGGACTTGAGGTGGTGCAGTGAATCGATTTTCAGTAGTTATTATTGCCGCTTCTATATTGGTTAATCTCACTTTTATTGTATTTCCCGAGTACTTAGACCACGTTAGTGGAGAAGATGTTGAATCTGAAATTTCAGTCTTTGAATCCTTTATTGATGGAAACAATTGTGATGGGGATTTTGACTCCGTTGAACGACTAGATAGTGATGTATCACTAAACTGGATTCACGGCGAGGGAAGTAGTTTAGCAGGGCAACAACGGGCAGAAAAACTCGGTGCAGATGCTTGCTCACAATGGCAAAATGGAGAGTCGCTTGAGAATGCTACCGCGATTTCATCATTGGCAAAACTGACACTTACTGTTGATATTGTTGCCACTGAACAGGATGGAGAAACAACTACCACTGATGTTACTCAATCTGCTGGACTTTTGTTGGAAGTTGAAATTGAACCATTAGAGGATTTGGAGGAATCACTAAATTTGCGCTGGTATGTTACTGTCGACCACACACCCGTAGGAAATGGAATTGCTGATGATGTGGTACTCCACTATGGCTGGTCATCTTCATTTTACCACCAAGCAGGAAATACCACGAATTGGACTCAGGTAATTGATTCGGAACGCTTAACAGAAGATGGAATCCCATTCACTATCAATGATCTGTGGAGATTAGAAGTAACTGTGATGTTAGTTGATGACCTCAATGCAACCGTTTCTGGAATAGACCATACTCAGGTTCAAACCCTTGATAGAATCCCAAATATTGCAGGGATGTTTCCAGTCATTATCTTGGTAATTGCAATCGTTGCGGGCCTTGTTATTATTGTACGTCAAGATTACCAAAGAGAAGTTGGGCTTCCACTTCTAACAGGAACACTGCGTTACATCAAGAAGGAATGGATTGCTGAAGTAAGAGTAACTGCAGGTAAGTATGACTTGACAATTAAAGGCGCGTCCGCAACATTACCTTGGAAGATGTCTAGAGTACCAAAGCAGCAATTAGTTCCAGCCGGGACAAGTCGCAATTTTTCGGTAAAACTGAGAAGCACAGAAGAAAACAATGAGGCTGAAACTCATTGGGAAGTTGAAGTTGAAGAACTAGGTGGGTGGGTTCTTGACCTCAAATTACCAGTTCATAAAAATGAATGAACTTACCATTACCCAATATTGTGGTAATCTTGGTTTTTCCCGGGCCAAGATGGACATCTGACCAAAAGAAAGGAGTTAATTGTCGACAACGTTCAAAAACCTCCTGTTGGGCGAGAACACTCCGGATGTGGAAAAATGGAGTTAGATGAAACTGACAAACAATTGATTGAAGCACTTCAAGAAGATGGCAGACTCTCTATGAGAGCACTCGCCGATATGGTTGGAGTCGCCCTAGGAACTGTGTCAAATCGACTTGGGAAATTAGAAGATAATGGAGTAATCACTGGCTATACAGTCACTCTTGATGCTGACAAAATTGGCTGGGAAATGAGTGTTGTTGTTGGATTACGAATTGTCAAAGGAGAATTACTACCTGTACAGCGCTTGATTGCAGACGACCATCGAGTTTTTGCAGTGTATGATGTGACTGGCGAGATGGATAGTTTGGTGTTTGCACGAGTGAGTGATAGGGATGATTTGGATGACTTCACCAAAACCGTTCTATCTACTGAAGGGGTTGAACGGTCGACTACAATGGTGGTACTAAACACTGTAAAAGAACAAGGTGTGAAATTACCAAAATAATGCAGCCAAATGGATTGACTATTGGTTAATTTTGTAGTAATTATTACTGAAGTGCCGGTTTGAGGAGATGGGCTTTTTTGGCTATTTCAAGGTGTTAATTCGCGCATCTTCAAGAACGGTCGCTTGGCGGTAGGGCACTGTTGAGCGATTTAGGTAGCAGGAATGAAGGCGCCAGCGGCGTAAAATTGGATGCCGCTGAATGGAATCTAATTCGCTGCGATTTAGATATTAGATTCCCACCATCTGATTTGTGTCCATTGTTAAAATTTGGCCGCTGGATGGACCAGCCACACCAGCATCTTCCAGCAGCAAGACTGGCATCTAGTAATTGGGATGGATTGCTAATTGCTGATGAAGTTGGATTGGGCAAGACGATTTCAGCATTGCATGTTTTGCGCCGCCTTCATGCGATGGGTGAAACTGGCGGCATTCTCATAATCTGCCCCGGTGGATTGAGACTGAAATGGTTACAAGAAATGTTTCACCGTTGTGACCTTGATGGGTTTGAAGCGAATACTGGTCAAAAACTACGCCAGGCTTTGGATAGAATTCGTGATGGGGAATCACTCGTTATAGTCACTAGCCACGGTATTTTCAGACAATCAAAATTGTTGAGGGAATTGATGGAGGAGGGGATACCTGATCTTCTTCTGACAATTGTTGATGAATCACACCATTGTAGAAACCCCCGTAGTAGATTACACGACGCAATCCAACTTCTTTCACTACATAGTCGGCAAACACTGTTTCTAACGGCTACCCCAGTCAATCTCTCAAACGAAGAGTTGTGGGTACAACTTTCACTTCTAGCACCAGACAGATGGCCTGATTTTAATTCGTTCCAAGCAACCATGAGGCCTATGCAGATGCTGAATACTGCACTTGATGCAACAGCGAAAACTAAACCAGACCTTGAGGGAGCATTGGGTGCACTGCAAACACTGAATATGACTCCTGGGTTCACAAATGACCCACGCCTGAATCAAGCCATTGAAATCTGCTCAGACCCTCTTGGTTGGAGAGATGAATCTCTACAAAGCAATCGCTTGGAAGTTGCTGATTTAATTCGTCAACTCAGACCACTCAACGAATTAATTGTTAGAACAAGACGCCGGGATTTAGACCTCCACCTTGCAACCCGTGAAGCTATCACATTGGATGTTAATTTGAGTGCTGCTGAATGGAGACTGTATGAAGCAGCCAGACGATGGACATGGAGATTGATGCAATTAAGAAACCCCGATTCAGATAGGTTTGATTGGGCACTAGTCGTTCCTGAGAGAATGGCAAGTAGTTGTCTTCAAGCATTCGCTACCCATGTACAAACTCAATTACGGCAAACGGCGAGAGCCGCCTTTGACTTCGGGACCGAAGGTCAGGATGAAGTAGATGATGGGACAATCCGAGAAGCAGAACACCGACTTCTGAGTCGCTTTGGTGACCTTGACGAATTAATTGATGCTGCCGAAGAACTAGGAGATGAAGACTCAAAGTTCGAAGCGATGAAACTATGGATGCTAAATTCCCTTGACGAGGACCGTGTTGGAGGCATACTTCTGTTCAGTCATTTCCGTGGAACACTTGCCTATTTACACCGACGATTAACCGAAGAGGGAGTTAATTGTAGGGTTCTGAGTGGACAAACTCCAATGCTTGATAGAGAGGTTCTACGCAATCAATTTGCTAATGGAGAAATCGATGTACTCCTCTCAAGCGAAGTGGGAAGTGAAGGATTAGATCAACAACATTGTCACCGACTTGTCAACTATGATTTACCATGGAATCCAATGAGAATCGAACAGCGTATTGGCCGGCTTGATAGATTCGGTCAAGAAGCAGATGTAATTACAATCCTCAACTTAGCAGTTGAAGGCACAATAGATGCTGCGATTTTAGGACGCTTATTCCATAGAATCAGATTGTTTGAAGATTCAATTGGAATGCTTGACCCGCTACTTGGTAAAGCCATGCGACTCGTTGCCCAAACAGAACTAAACAACCCTCGCGCCAAACGTTTGGGTCAAAGCGGATACAGTCTTGTCAATGCCGATGAAGTTGCTAATGTTGATGGCAGTCTTGACACATTACTCGAAAAACGTGAGCGTTGGCTCACAGAACGAGCAACTGAAGAGCGAGAATGGCTTGGTAATGACCCGGGTATTCGCCAATTGAGAGAAGATGCAATCAATATGGAACTTGGTATTGAGCCGACTCAATTAATTGCCTGGGTAAAAGCGAGATTAAAGCAACGTGACAGAAGTTCAAGCGTGTACAAAGTAGATGGGTTTTGGCACTTGAAATTAAGTCAATATAGCGTTGATGAATTAGCCAGAAGATGCGCTGATAAATCTTGTTCTGATTGGTTAACTAGTGGATGGGAAAAGCGCGTTGAAATGTTAGCAGGGTCTGCCCCACCACATATCATTGGAGTTGCTATTGATAGAGATGAGGCAAAGGACAGGACTGACCTTGTCCAACTTGCCCCATGGCATCCAATTATCCAATGGCTACGTGAACCAATTGGTGGAGAACCAAACCCAGATGCCACCATCAGCGGATGGAAAGTTGCTGGAATCGCACCCGTTACTCAACTCAAAGCGATGAGGCCACAACATTGGGATGAGGAGGCAAGTATGCTAATCTGCCTTGATTGGATTGTTGCTGGACTATCAAATCACGCTGTTCGGAGATGGCTCGTACTTGACAAACATGGAATGCCAATACCTAACCAACCACTCTACCCTTGGAAATCATTTGATGAAGTTGAGCGAGTAATGTTTGATGACAGCGATGAAGAAATTATTGAAAATGCCCTAGATAGAATTCATGGTTGGCTCTTAGAAGATGAAAGAGCGAGGCTTGCCCCTCTATTAGATGAGTTGCGCCATAATGTCCAACGTTCATGGATGGAAAGAATAGAGCGGGAGAGAGAACAAATTCGTACTGCAGTCTATCGCCAGCAACAAGGTGGTGCAGATGTAGACGACCGTTGGAGGCGGATGAAAGACGGGTTAATTACAAGGCTAACCAAAGAACTTGATGAACGAATTCTTCACCTTGAGAAAATTCGCGAGGGAGTGCAAGCAGAACTCAGTGCACGAATTATTATTCAACTAGAGGATTACTCCTCACCATCTGAACTATAAGGGTCATGATAACTCATTTTTTCACGTAAATCTCTAGCAAAGGGAGCTAATGACTCGACTGTTTTCCCTTCTGGTTTCATAGCCCTTACTAACTCCATTCGTGTCTCTTCATCTAAAGAAACATCCATCGCCATAAGACGCTGACTCATATCATTTTGAATACGCCCACCAGTACGATCCCAATCCATCAATAAGATGATTGCTGGGCCACCATCATTTGGATTGTTACAGCCATATTTTTCAAATAAATATGCCACTAAACGACTACGGCCCCAACCTCTATTCAGTTGTTCTATGACACCGGTAAATCCTAATTTTCTTAACGCCTTAACATCTTTAATTCCTTCAATTAACACTGGGCAAGAGGAACCTCCTTGCTCAATATCTCGGTTTCTTTCACGGGCTAATGCCAATGCACGGCCAGCGCTCTCAAACCTCACATCTTGAGTTGGACCGCCATTGTTGCTCTTACGACTCATTCATTCCCCCTCCCTGCTGCCATATTGATTCGCCAAATACTGTTCAAGTTTCTCTATCACTAGTTTTAACGAAATGTCTGAAAGTAATATCCGCTTGCGCCTATCTTTAGCTCCAGAATCTAGTTTCACCGATGAATTGGGTAAACCAAAAAAATCTGACATCAAATTGATGAGGTCTTGGTTTGCTGCCCCTTTCAAGGCAGGTGAAGTGACTTTTACTTGCAATCGATGACGCCACTCATTGATTCCTGAAATCCCCATAGTTGAAGATGAAGGTTGCAGTTCAACGGCAATTGAAACATCCCCAGATGATGACTGGGTAACAACATCATTAATGTCAGTCATGGCTGTCACTCCGTGAACCTCGAATTGCGGTTAAGCATGAAAATAAAGCGGTTAACTATCCACAAAAAAGGTTATCTGAGTGAAAAGGTTTAGTTGCCAAGCTCTGCTAACTGCTCATCAATCACCCGGTATAACTCTGCACGGCGAACCGGTTTTGGAACAAATGCATCACACCCAGCTGCTTCTGCCTTACGGCGGTCTTCTGGAGTTGAGAATGCTGTCACCGCAATAATCCTACTTTTTCGTACGAGTGGGTGGTCACGAATTGCTTTTGTCAACTGTAAGCCATCTGTCCACGGTAACTGAACATCCATGAATATCAAGTCAAAGGCACCGGTCTGGAGAGCAGTGAATGCTTGATTGGCATCTTCTGCAATTTCAATCTCTGTAATGCCCTTTCCTTTAAGCAAAGCAAGCAGTAAACGCACGTTAACTTGGTTGTCCTCAACCACCAACGCCCGCACACTCATAGCCGAAGCCATACAGCCCTACCAATTCAACCTTTGCGAAACCGTATCTTGCGAGAAAAGTATGCATCAAATGTCCTGAAAAGGGGCTTGCTTGCCAACTAGCGGATATGCCAACGGGGCACTGCGCCGCGTGTGCCAAGATGAAAATATGACTCAAACATTGTTAACAGTATATGTGAGGTGTTGCCAATGCTTAATTACGGACCGCTTTACGAGCGAACCAAGAGGGTTTTCTATGGCAGTAGGTGGTGCTTCATACAATGAGTTGTTTGAGATATTTTGGAACTGGTCTGTCTTTGTAGGAATCATAGTATTTGGATGGCAATTACACCATTCATTCTTCTACCGTTCAAAGGAAGGTGAAAAATTACCAAATAGAGATAATCTCAAAGTCGGAGAATTCCCACTACATTATCACAATGGGAAATTGGAAGCCGCATGGATTATTGCTCCATCAATCCTTATTATTTACCTCACGATACTTATCATTGGGCCTGCATCCGATGTTTGGGAAGACCCCAGTGTAGTCGGAGTCGAAGGGGTGGATTACTTTGAAGTTGGAGTTACTGGCCATCAATGGTACTGGGAATTTGATTGCCGTGAATTAAGCACAGACCTTTGCGATGTTGGAGTTGATACCAATACTGGTTTAACCACTCTAATTCTGAAGAATAATACCATGTATCGAATTGATCTCACTTCTTCAGATGTTACCCATTCCCCTTTCTTCGTTCAATGGGGTGCGAAGGAAGATGCCATACCAGGACTTCAGACTGCAGTTTGGCTACCAATAGATTTGACTGGTAAATTCTTCATTGATTGTGCCGAATTTTGTGGCGATGACCATGCATACATGACTGCAATTCTTGAGGTCCACGAGTGAGGTGATTATGATGCAAGTAAATAAGAAATTTATCGCTATCTTCTCAATAGTAATGGTTGCAATGTTGTTGGCCCCTAGCCTACAAGCGAAGCAAACTGGTATCTCTAATGTTGAATCGGGATGTACTTGTCACTCTGGAAGCCCAAGTAGTGATGTGTCACCATTCATGACACTCGCAAACGGTAGTGCACTACCAGACACATACAATGCCGGTGAAACGTACTCACTCCTAGTCGGTTTTACCGGTGGACCTGCTGATACAGAAGTTGTTGATAGACTCAACACTGGTGGATTCAATCTAGTTGCTGCGAAAGGAACCTTTGCATCAACTGATGATTCAACCCAATTAATGGCGGGGCAGTTGACCCACAGTGAAAGTGGTAATGACCAAACCTCTTGGGCAGTTGATTGGACTTCTCCTGCGAGTGGGACTTCGAGTTTTACCTTGACTGTTAATTCAGTTAATGGAGATGAGCAACCTAGCGATGCTGACCACTGGGCTCAGTCAACCTTCACTATGAGTTCAATGGGTGGAGTAGCAGAGCCCCTAGAAGATGCTGATGGACTCACAGTCCTGTTTTCTGCGATTATTTTGGTAATGATGTTACTGTTTGTTGCTGTAGTTTATATCTTCTACCGAATGAACCCTGATGGGTTCAGTTGGGCTGCTTTTGCACCTTGGATTGCTGATTGGTTAACTAGCACAGACCACAAGAAGATTGGAACTCTTTACTTCGTGGCTGGACTCTTTTACTTCGTAGTTGGCGGTGTTCTTGCCCTATTGATGCGAACTCAGTTAGCAATTCCTGGCAACGATTTCTTAACTAAAGATGAATACAATCAATTCTTTACCTTACATGGTACAATTATGATTTTCTTGGCGGCAATGCCAATGATTAATGGATTTGCTAATTGGATTGTTCCGTTGCAAATCGGTGCCAAAGATTTGGCCTTCCCAAGAATCAACGCCATGGCGTTTTGGCTTAACCCAGTTGCATCGGTACTAATCATGAGTGGGATTTTCTCAAGTAACGCAGCTGATGTTGGTTGGACTGGATACCAACCAATTACATCATGGGTCGGAACTCACCCCGGAGCGACCTTTTGGATTGCGGGGCAAATCATGCTAGTAGCATCATCAACTCTCGCTGGAATCAACTTCATAACCACAATTGCATCTATGCGTGCACCTGGCATGGGTTGGATGCAAATGCCTCTTTTCACTTGGTCAATTCTAGTGTCTATCATGTGCTTGTTCATATCAATCCCAGCCTTTGGAATTGGTTTGATTGAAGCCTTCCTTGACCGTACGGTGGCGACGGCGTTCTTCAATGTCTCAGCAGGAGGCGATCCCGTTCTTTGGAGTCACTTATTTTGGTACTTTGGCCACCCTGAAGTTTATGTGGTTATTTTACCTGCTTTCGGCATCGTTTCTGAAGTATTGGCTACGAGTGCAAGAAGAGCCATCTTTGGCTATCGCTCGATGGTTTACGCGCTCGCGGGTATTGGATTTGTATCATTTATCGTATACGGACATCACATGTTGACAAGTGGAATGTCACCTGCTCTTCGTTTCGTGATGATGGTTACCACGATGGCAGTTGCTGTTCCGACTGGAATTAAAATTTTCAATTGGCTCAAAACCATGCATGGTGGTTCCCTCGTTTACCGTACTCACACATTATGGGCACTCGGATTTTTGGTCACCTTCACATTAGGTGGGATCTCTGGAATGTTCTTCCCAGCAATTTCAATGAACACCCATTTGCACGAGACTTACTTCGTAGTTGCTCACTTCCACTATGTGCTAGTTGGAGGAGTTGTATTCGGTTTATTTGCAGCGATTTACTACTGGTACCCTAAGATGACCGGACGCATGTTAGATGAACGACTTGGTGTCATTCATTTCCTTATTGCTTTCATTTCGTACAATGGAATCTTCTGGCCAATGCACAAGTTAGGGCTTTGGGGAATGACTCGCAGACATCACACATACTTCTTACAAGCAAACGAATATAGTGATGTGATTGGAACTCTACCTCCTGAAGCTGCAGGGTGGAATATGTTCATTACAATCAATGCTTTCATCTTTGGACTTTCTTCTGTATTAATGATAATTAACATGATAGTATCTCTAATCAAGGGTCAAAAAGCACCAGCTGACCCATGGGGTGGTTGGTCATTTGAGTGGCTCACAACTTCACCACCACCAACCCCATCATTTGACGAGCTCCCAACCCTAATTGATGTCAACGTTCACGAGGAGAAAGAACCAAACTGGTTGATGCGAATGATGGTCCCTGATGACCAAGAGGAGGTGAGCAACTGAGTTACGACGAGGAACACGAACATCACGGAAGCGCATGGGGACCTCATGACTGGGGACACGGAGCGCCTCACAACAGTTGGGCGCCAATCATCATATCACTTGGGATAGGAGTTTTCCTATTCGGATTCGCGTCTACATTCGCAATGAATGAAGCGATGAACAATACCATCTACAGTGCTGGCTCACTACCGATAGTTCTTGTTGGATTTGCAATAATCATCTCAGGATTCCTAATATGGTGGCGACAGGATGTTTCGTTTGAGGGACATTATGAACCTAAATCCGCTGGGGTTCCATTCAAAAATATCGATATTCGCAAGGTCGGTATTTGGGTATTCCTAATGTCTGAGATGATGGTTTTCTCATCCTTGTTCTCAACCTACATACGGTATAGACTTGGTACAGAATCATGCCAAGCAATTCTTGACAACCATTCTACCTTCTCTAACGGGGTACCATTCACACCCGGTGATGCTTGTTGGATCCCGGCATCTTACTTCATCGCTGGAAGCCACTCAGAATCGTGGACCCTTTCACTCGGTGGATTTGGACTTCCAGATACATTGGTCCCAGGAGCGATCAACACATTCGCTCTAATCATTTCCTCCTTCACTGTGGTAATGGCCCTGCAAACTGCTAAGCGAGAAGATTTGGATGCTGATGAACGCAGTAGAAAAGTTCGTAACTATCTCGCAGCAACTCTTTGCCTCGCAACCCTGTTCCTAATGTTGAAGATGATTGAGTGGTTCATCGGATTTAACGTAGGACCATTCCATGCACCTAGCCTAATGGAAGATGGATACACTATCCACAACACTGCCTACCCATTTGCTGGTTCCGGGCATGGTGAAGAACACCTTACTGCCAATTTACGTCTCTCAGCAAGTACCTTCTATGTCGCTACTGGAACCCACGGAGCTCACGTGTTCGGTGGGATAATTGGGCTTAGTTACATGACCTTCAAAGCACACAGGGGTGGGTACTCACCAAGTAACGCAGTATCGATTGAGTACTTCGGTCTGTATTGGCACTTTGTGGATTTGGTTTGGGTGTTGGTCTTCCCAGCGTTTTATCTGTATTAAGGAGGAAATGAAATGAGTCATACAATATTTGGAAAAGACGCTTACAATATGAATTTCGCCATGCTGATGATCCTAACTGTGATTGAAGTTGGTGCAGTTGCTGCATCTGTACAAGAAATGATTACATCTGAAATGATTATTCTTGTGCTCGTGTCTATTGGGGTTGTCAAATTTCTTGGCATCGCTTTCATTTTCATGCACCTTAGAATGGAAGAGGACA
>DUDF01000067.1 GCA_012959435.1 Candidatus Poseidoniales archaeon | reverse complement strand
AAGATCGGGCTTGCCACCAAGGCTCAAACTGATGATATCTGCACGCATTGTAGTCCAGCACCATTCAATCGCATCTGCAACAGCAACCTCTGAGCCTGAACCACCATCAGCACCAAGTGCGGCAGCAACAATCAATTGCACATTTGGAGCAGCACCCATGAATGAACCGTTTGCAACGAGAATTCCTGCCATCATTGTGCCATGAGATTGGGTCAAATCATTGTCATGAGGGTTGCCTTGAGTATCATCGATAAAATCTTTGAATCCAACAAGATTGACACCTACTAAATCGGGATGTGTAGTATCTATACCGGTATCAACAATGCAAACACGTACGCCCTTTCCACTATATCCCTCATCGTTGAGGGCGCGGATTCCTGAATTCTCATAAGCCCATTCTGATTCTGGAATAAACTCATCTAGATAGCCTATTAATGAACTATAACTGATTAACATAGCTACAATCAAACCTACTACCATCCATAACCCCCAGGGCAGGTTGAAAGGTAGTTTCGTTGGTTTTACCGCATCCGCCTCCTTCCATGCCTGTGGGTCCATTTCACGGGGCATACCATACGCTTCTGCAGGGTAACCAGGCGCACCAGGGTCGATTGTGGAAAGCATCCGCGGATCTTCTGGTTCAGGCAGAAATTCAACACCCTCCAAACCCGGTATCACAGTCTCACCTATGCTTCGGTCAATGGGGTGCTAAATGCACTCTTCGGCGTTTGGGGCTACCCAGTCAGGGGTTCTGCAACCCGGCAAACCTCATATTTCATCAGAAAGGCATCTGACCGCTAATGGAATCACGCATTCTTCGGAATCCAAAGAATCCAAGTATGAAAGCAGCAATGATTAGCAGTGGAACCCAAACATTGACTGTTTCAGGTGGTGGCGTAGCAACCTTCAACCGTTTTGTGATACTATCATCTGAATCTGCATCTAAGTCTAGTCCGAACTCACTCTGTAGAGTAAATACGAAATTCTGATTACCGATGCCGATACCATCTAAATTAATGAAGAGAATGTAATCAACCGAATTACCAGCAGGAATATCCTGTGACTCTGAAAGGATGTAAATTCCATCATATCCTTCAATAGAAATATTGACTCGAATGTTTTGAACACCCACAAGACCAGTGTTTTCAACTCGTACAATCATTTTATTGCTTTTATCTTTAATAGGATCTTTATCATTAAATGTGCCAGTATTACCAGGGATGAAATTCAGAATTGGCTTTGCAGCCTTAACCTGTATTTCAATCGGGTCATAAGCTGTACCATCAGAACTATTGACATTCACACTAAGTGGAAACGGTGTTGTATCAGCATCAGCAGGTGCAAAGATAGTGAACGAGTATGTCCGCTCTTCTCCATGGGCCCAAGGTGACTCACTAGGACCTGTGGCACTCCATCCATCTGGTAACCATGTGGTGTCAATTTCAAACCCAAGTATGTCTTGACCATTACCTGTATTCTGTATCACAAATTCAACTCGCTTCTCTTCACCGGGGAAAACACCGATTGTATCTTCAGGTGATGATACTACCTCTATTGAGTAGGTCTGAGGGATGTGAATTGTTAGGACATATTCGCTGAATGTCCCAGTTGAGTGGGTCGTACGAAGTTTGATGATATGACCGCCAGAAATTGACTGTGCGTTCTCAACATCAGCTGTTGTGACACGCATGCGAATGGATGTTAAATTCTCACCATCCAAACCAAGGGTGACTGGTGTTGTCTCACTCCATATTTCTGTACCATTCTCATCTGTTCCGTTATAGAACTCAATATTCCAGTAATCTACATCTTCTGCGTCAAAGACTGTGCCTATAGTATACTCATCAAAGGCTTCATTGCCGTTGTAAGTTAAGTTGACAGTGAATTCAATCACTTGATAATTAGTTGCATTCCCATACAATGCGTTAACTTCTTCGTTATTATCTTCTGTTTGTTCAGCGCCAGTAACTGATGATACATTGAAATCAATTGAGTGTTCTAGGATACGATTGTAATTGAGGGTCGCTGAAGGTGCTTCTTGTTGAGCGGAAATAGAACTAGTCAATCCTGTTCGGTAAACCATTGTCATTTCTCGCTCATTAGTCTCAAATATGCCATCAATGTAAAGGTCTCCACCTGGTAACAAGAAGTTGATTTGACCATTTGAGTCAACGGTTTCATTCCAACTGATAACCCCAAGGATTGTCACCTTTATTTCTGGTGAGCCAATTATTTCTGCGCCAGCAACATTAGTCTCACTCAAATTATGGCTCACACCATAAAAGTCAATCCAGTTCGTGCTGATGACAATGGTTCCTCCTTGAATCATAGTCAAGTTCAATTGTGCACCATCATGGACATCAGCCTCAACAACTGATATGCCGACAATTACTTCATCCACAACCTTAGCAGAAAGTACCCAATCTCCTGGTTCAACTTCTGCAGTCCACTCTCCATCCCAAGAGCCATCGTTAGCCATTACCTTTGTAGGTGTACGAGAATCTCTCTCGATTCCTGAAGCAGGTGTTAGTAGTAAAACAACGTCATTTGAAAAATCATCCCAAACTTCCATTTGCACATAATCGACTATTCCATAAATTGTCACATTTCCTGCTGTTAACTCAAGATCTGTAGAGTTAGAAACGGTTGATACTTGTGCAACAATTGACACTGAAGAGAAACCAAGTTGTGACGCCTCAATAGAGTAATTGTTCTGAGATGGCACAAATAATGCCCATGTGCCGTAAGCAGAACTAGTCAAGTTCACAGGCGCATCAAGGCCGCCTCCTGAGACAGTAATATTTGCACCTTCAACGCCTTCGTTGAAATCGTACTCGTCATCAGAATCCAAATCCCAGAAGAGGTTTCCTCCAAGGGTGACCCAATGCTCCACTGAGAAGTTAATGTTGGACACATTTTGACCAGCAGACAATGTTGCTAGTTGTTGATCATCCAACACCCACCTATCCATTGATTCGGTGCGGTTTAATGACACTACCCAGTTACCTGGGAACAGGTAACCGACCATATCTCCCTGGTCATTTGTGAACGGTAATACTACCTCACCATATCCATCTGAACTGTTTGCAATCATTGAGAAACCAGTTAATGGATCTCCTGTATCACCTTCAGAAAGATGGATTGCTATTTCAGCAGATTCCAATGAGCGCCACGTCAAACCTACTCGTGATGATGTTTCATTCGCAGTAAATGCGTCTCTGAATTGTTCGTAGGTGTCCGCAACCAAAGTTCGGTCAACTATCACTATCCAATCACCTTCCGGAATATAATCTGAAATTGTACCGTTTTCATCTGCAGTTATTTGGAATGTATCATCTGAATCAGCCGAATTAAAGATCACTGTTCTATTGTCTAGAATACCTCCTGATTGATTAGTCAGGGTCGCTTCTAACTTCCACAACGGTTCGAGGATTAACTCTGCATACTCTGTTGTGGTGTTGTCTAATCCTAGTTCAAGGATTAGTTCGTTGTCGAGAAGAACTGTATCAAAGTCAGAGCCGTTTACCTTGTCTTGAGCATCAATTGCGATTGTGTAGACACCTGGTTGTAGTGATGCAAGGATATGACCATCTGACATCTCATCTGCAGTGATGTTCAGTCTAGTACCAACTCCACCTCCAGAAATAGGCACGAATGCGAAATCAAGATTCACAAAAGTACCATTACTACTGTTCCCATCAAGTGAATGGTCCAAGAATGCAGAGATATCCACAGTGACGTTGTCTGGGAATGCTATCAACTCTACATGAGTAAGTTGCTCAATGTTTAAATCCGATACTTCCAATTGTAATTCATCAACATTTAGTCTCTCATCTGAGACATCCAGTGTCCAATTTCCTTTCATCAACTTCTGTGAAAAGCGTCCAGTTTCAGGATCAATATCAAAGTACCAATGTACGCCTCTATCAACCTGATATCCGTGCAATTGTACTTCAGCGAACCCTGGGACATTTGGTGAATAGGCAGTTTGATTCTCAAATAAGTAAAGTACACCATCTACCGCTAACCC
>DUDF01000066.1 GCA_012959435.1 Candidatus Poseidoniales archaeon | reverse complement strand
GAATGGATTGAATCACTGGACCCATCCAAGCGGACGATGAAGGCGTATCTACCAGATGAAGACGGTGAGACAGAACAAAGAATTGAGTTGCACTTAGACCAAACGGTTCACCAAAATGCGCAACGATATTTTGATGCAGGGCGCAAACAAAAGGACAAGACCGTTGGTGCAAAGAAGGCAATTGAAGAAACAAAAATCAAAATCGCTAGTGGCGAAAAGAAACGAGCAAAAGCCGAGGCAGCCGGAAAATTACAAGCAACAAAACGCAGCAAGCAGTTGTGGATAGAAAGGCACAGATGGGCAGTGGTTGGCGAAGGCCACCTCATTTTGGGGGGGAAGGATGCCAAAGGAAACGACGCGGTCGTGAACAAGTACCTCAAGCGAGAAGACCTCTATTTCCATGCTGACTTACACGGTGCGCCATCCTGTGCACTCAAACTAAAGGAAGGGTTTGAGGAAGACCCCCACCCTTTACCTGGGCTACCAGATGGAGTACCTGCACTACGTTTAACTCAAACATTTGAGACTGAAGAATTCTCTGAAAAATGTATCAAAGAAGCTGCTGAGTTGGCAGTTGTTTGGAGTCGAGGTTGGTCAAGTGGCGGCGCTGCAGCTACTGCATTTTGGGTTGAGCCACCTCAAGTTAGCAAGACTGCTGAAACGGGAGAATCACTTGGTCGGGGTGCATGGATAATTCGCGGGAAACGCAACTGGTTACGTGATTTGAAAATGGAAATGACTCTTGGTATGGCTGTTATCAACGGAATTCCATTACCGCTTGTTGGCGCTCACGATGCAGTCACAAAATGGTGTGAGCGCTGGGTCACAATTGGACCGGGCACCATCAAAAAAGAAGCCATGGCCAACAAGATTGCTAAAGCAACCGGCCTAGTTCAGGATGATGTCTTGGCCGCCTTACCGCCTGGAAATGTGCAAATTATCAAAGACAACAACTTACTGAACGATTGAATCACGATAGGATTTCGTGCAATCTACCCTTATCAGCAGCTTTGCGAATGCATCTTGCAATTCGGCGTCCTACACTCATGTTATCCTCATTGATATTCATGTATGGCGAGCCACCAATACTGACATTGCTGCCAGCAACTATACGAGCACTGACCTCAAACACTCGGAATTCCAATTTGTCCGTGACAATAGCCTCGAGACAGAATGGCCCGATCATTCCACGCGCCCCCTCCTCTAACTCAAGAGAAGCGGCTACTGCCCCTTCGCCAAGTCTGAATGCTTCGGGAAGGAGAGACTCACGCAAAACCACCTCTGTGTTACCAGTTACCACGAATGAGGGTTCCAAACCCATATCTCGTAAATCCCTGAGTGAACCTAATTTGTAGAATTCGTCAACATTTGCTTCGTCGCGGCGGTCAATTGTTAGCAGTTCTAAGCGACCGATTTCTTGGCCGTCTCTAGACATCATGCCTTCAACTTGGTAGCCGTCATCACAAATCGGGTCGTAGAAGAATTGCATATAGTAGCGAGTGCCCAAAATGTACTCTTGGATTGTAAAGTCTTCCTCTAGGTCGACATTACGCCGGAAATCTCTGAAATTTCTGGCCACGAAATATCCTCTCCCACCTTTTGCCCCAGCATACTTTACGATGACTGGACCATCAATATCATGTGGGTCGTCAATGGTTTTTGGCATTGTGCAACCGCCCAATTCTAGCCATTGCCGTTGAGTATCTCGGCCCGCTTCCCATTTGAGGATGTGACGGTTTCCAAAAGTCGGGACTGCTAATGAACTGAAATTATCTGGGCCAAGATATTCCACAAGAGAACCGTGTGGGATAATAATTACATTGCGTTCTCTGAACCATTCTGCTTTGTCTAGCATTTGCTTGTAATCATCAAGCATCAGCCACTCGTCAGGCTCGGCGCCTGGAAATGCTTTGAACATCTTGCGCCGGCCTTCACCAACAGCAATTCCAAGAGTTTTGAATCCTTCAGCCCTAGCGCCGTGAAGAATTTGTAAGGCTGAATGAGATGCGACTACGCCGATGGTAATCTCATCAGGATTGTACGCGGAAAGCCACTCCGCCAACTGCTCGCCGCTACCTGCCATTAGGAATGGCTGACAGGTCCACTAAATGAGTATAACGCTTCAACTACCCAATACAGGGGAGGAGTTTGTCTATTTTCCCACCTCTAACGACCAAAGGTAACTAACGACAATTCGTTAAACCTCTGCCCCAACCGAGAATCATGGCCGGGAGTAAGACCTACGCAGATTATCTCAACCTTCACACGCTATTAAGCCTGCAAGGAGATGATGATAAACTTTCAAATGACGAACAACATTTCGTGATTGTTCACCAAAACTTCGAGCTTTGGTTCCGCCTTGTGCTTATCGAATTACGCGCTGCCCGGACCCTGCTTCTGAAAACCACACTTCCCGAAGAGGATGTGCCTCGAATCGTTCACCACCTCAAGCGATGTACCGAAATTTTCCGCCACATGGCCAACCAATGGAAAATAATGGAGACAATGACTCCTCAAGATTTCTTAGCATTCCGTGATGGATTAGGAACTGCGTCTGGATTTGAATCCTATCAAATGCGGGAACTTGAATTACTGTTGGGTCTAGAAACTAAACAACGTGTTGCTGGCATGGACCCGCTCGCTCACTTCCGTAAGTTGGCAAAGCGGGGTGGTACTGATGCTGAAGTCCTGAAAAGATTAGAAGCAGAAGAAGCAATGCCTGCACTTGGTGATATATTGGCAAAATGGTTACTTCGTACACCAATTCAAGGATCACTCGCTGGAGATACTGGTGATGAGGAAAAAGTAAACGAGTTTGTTGATGAATATTTGGCTGTCCATAAGAAAATCGGCGATAATGCGCTTGCTAGAATGACCCGCCATGGAGTTGACAATATTGAGGCAGTAGAGGCGAGATTTTCTAGTGCACATGCAGCCGCTGTTGATTTTCTCAAACCGGACGGAGAGGTTTCCCGCGCCCGAGCAGGGTTGTTGTTCATCGAATCCTACCGAGACCTACCGCTTCTTGCTTGGCCACGAATATTGATTGACACACTCGTTGAACTTGAAGAATCACTTGTTCTTTTCCGCACTCACCATGTACGCATGGTTGAGAGGCTGATTGGAAGAAGAGTTGGTACTGGAGGCTCATCTGGAGTGGACTACTTGGAAGCAACACTTCAGTATCGTGTCTTTGGTGACCTTTGGGCTGTTCGCACTATTCTCATCAAACATGATGAGTTACCTGAGTTACAACAACCTGAATTCTATGGTTTTGCTTGACAAAACCAGACTGGACTAGTTTAGGGCATGATTGAAAGGGCGAACCCTCGTAGTGCTACTCAATGGCAGACCCGGTCATCTGTGCAGTCGCCCGAACTCCGGTTGGTAAATTCCGAGGTGCTTTGCAAAATTATTCGGCTGCTGAACTAGGTACTCTAGCAGTGACTGAATTACTTGAACGGGCTGGAATCGATGCGAGCACTGGCATTATTGACGAAGTACTGTTTGGACAAGTTCTCCAAGCAGGTGCAGGACAAGCACCTGCTCGTCAAGTTGCAATTGGCGCAGGACTACCACATTCAACACCGTGTACTACTATCAACAAAGTATGCGGTTCAAGTCTGAAAGCTGTGATGATAGCCGCTTCAGCAATTCGCGCCGGCGAATTCGAAGTTGTAATTGCTGGCGGAATGGAATCTATGACAAATTCACCACACTTTGCTCAACAAACAGGCAGAAATGAGTATGGCGAGATGAAAAGTGTACTAATGCACGATGGTCTATGGGATGGATATAACGACCAACATATGGGAAATACAGGCGAGAAAGTAGCCTGTGATTTTGACATTTCAAGGGAAGATTCCGACAATTATTCTGTTCGTTCGCACCGACTCGCACACCAGTCTTGGGAGAGTGGTTTGTTTGAGTGGGAGGCTTTTCCAGTTCAAGGGGTTGACAGGGATGGAAATTCAATGATGTTAGTGAACGACCAGGGAATACGTGTTTCAACCAGCGCATCAGAGTTAGGTGAGTTGAAACCTGTTTTTGACGATGCAGGGCAAGTGACTGCTGGTAATGCGAGTCAAATTTCTGATGGGGCTTCTGCGGTACTAGTAGTGAGCCGTGATAGGGCTGAGGCAGAGGGTTGGGAAATTCTAGCCTCAATTGTTGACCAAACAACTTCTGGGCTTGCACCAGCAGATGTGATGGCGGCCCCGATTCCAGCAGTGAGGACACTGTTGGAGAGAAATAATCTGACTATTGCCGATATTGATGTTGTTGAGCACAACGAAGCTTTCGCAGCAGCGAGTTGTGCTGTTGCCAAAGAATTAGGGATTCCTGATGAAAAATTCAATCTTCACGGTGGTGCTATCGCTATTGGACATCCACTTGGTTCAACCGGAACTCGTTGTCTCATGACGCTCATCAACGCCCTTAGAACAACTGGTGGTAGCAAGGGAATTGTGACCATTTGCCTTGGCGGCGGTAACGCTGTCGCAGTATTAATCTCAATTTGATAATGATTGAGTTCAATCCAAGTGTGGATCGACATCAATTGGTATGAGATGCTTTTCATATTCTAGAGTTGCAATCTTGAGTGGGTCAAGAACGAAACGGATGTTGGCTTCTTCAACGCCATAAAGTGCGATTAACTCATCTCGGAAGTTAAGTCGCAACTCTTCTTCGGTTGCATAAAGTGGTGCACCCATGCTGATTTGTAGAGCCCGTGAACCGATGATTCTTGCCTTTTCAAAACGTGTGTGTGGTCTAATTGGTTTTACCATTGATATCACCTACAGACTATGTCTGTGTGATTGAGGCGAGCGCCCCTCTTTGATAAGCCATTCGGGTTCGCTTAGCAATCATTCTTCACCATCATGTGATTGTGATGGCGGTTGTTGCTTGGCGAAAAGCACCGGAACTGTATGTCGCATGGGAATCAAAGCAAGTATGAAAATCAGTATAGAAAAGGCTGCAATAAATTTGGGTGAAAGGGTGCGAGCACTTTCTGGTTCGTCCCATGTATCAGGTAGACCACTAAACAATGGGATTTCAGAACCAGCCTCTAGATTAGCATCACCAGAGATTCTCACTATCGCTGTCAATGTTAGAGTTCCTGCACCTGTTCGATTCACAGAAAAGGTCTGCTCATTGTCCCCAGCCAAGTTAGTCAAACCACTTCGCACTACTTTGTCAATAGTTTGGGTTGTACCAGGCCAAACCACCTCATCTTGACTAATTAAAAAGTCAACTTGCACTTCATTTTGAGAGGTCAAGTTCCAGTTTATTGTGATATTACCGCCAGCCATTTGCCAAGAGAAATTAAGGTTAGCAGCACCCTGTTTCGGCAAATTATTTCCAGATAGGTTAGATAGCAGCGATTGCAGGTCTGTTACCTGTTTATCACCCAATAAAGACCAATGCCCATCAACGATTATTGAGGGGTATCCGCTAAGGCTATATTTCTGATAAACTTCTGAACTAACACTTGTTGCCAACTCATCAGGACTGCCCAAAGACGGATGCAAAGAGATTGTCTTAACATCGGGCCACCATGACTCTAATTCATTGACTTCATCTTCTGCAACACGGCATGGAGCACACCACGTTGCAGTATGGAGTTCAACAAGATGGGGTGCATGCCCAGCATTACTAGAATTCCCAGTACCATTGGAAATTGGCATCGTCATAACCATCACTACTTCGCCTGGAGCGAAATCCACATTCTGACTTTCTGCTAATGCTGGAGTTGACACCGAACCTAACGAAATTATGGGAGGCAGTAACAGCATCGCGGCGACTAAAATCAGTAATCGATTGCTCGCCATCTGTAACGGTCGCGGCCGTTTGTTGATATAGCGGCTACCATAACGAGTGTGCATGGGGAACTGGTTGCGAGCCTGCAACATTCCCCTACTGCTCGGAGTAATGGCATTGGCTGTAATCCTCGCTGGCGGGTTCGTTAGAATCAATGACGCTGGCGAATCATGTCCCGACTGGCCCACCTGTTTTGGCACACTTGGATTTGATGTTAGTGAAGCAGACCAAGCAGCATGGTACGATAGTACTGGTGAATATGATTCACGCGGCCAAAATCACCGCTACACATCTTTTGAAATATTCACAGAATGGTTTCACCGACTGCTAGCAACTGGTTCAGGAGCTGTCGTTCTAGCCGGCCTTTTCATGGTCTACAAAAATCGTGAAGAACTTTCAGATGAAAATTGGTTTGCTGCCAAAACCGCCCTCATAATCGTTCTTGCACAAGGCGGACTTGGTGCCATCACAGTCAGGGTTGACAACGACTCATGGTCAGTTGTGTTACACCTAATTTTCGCCCTT
Source organism: Candidatus Poseidoniales archaeon (assembly GCA_012959435.1). GTDB lineage: Archaea > Thermoplasmatota > Poseidoniia > Poseidoniales > Thalassarchaeaceae > MGIIb-Q1. The sequence goes on along the minus strand of DUDF01000066.1, from coordinate 18,453 downwards.
GCTTACACCATTTGGCTGTTTTACTGGTGGCTGATATGGTTGCGGGATGTTGACGAATTCCCCGAATGGGCGACTCTTTCAAGCACCATATCTAGTGAGGAAAAGAAGAACTTTGGAGTTTTCACACTTGGCGCTTTACCCGCACTCTTACTCGGAGTTTGGATAGCAACTGGCGGCGGTGGCTCATTCAACACTGGCTGCTCAGTAGGATGGTGGCAAGGATGGCCACTCTGTCAAGGATCACTTATTCCAGATATTATGGGAAATATTGCCGTGTTCGTAGCATGGATTCACAGGGTTGCAGTATTGGCAGTTGGCATTTGGTTAATGAAAGGATACTTTGATCTAAAGAAACGACTTAATGGTAAAGGGAAAAACCTACAATTAGCATTTGGAATTGCTCTGTTAGCTTTCATCCTCAATATTCTAGTTGGGGCTTCATATGTGATTCTCGCGGCCAGCCAAGGATTTCCTGAAATTCTTTCCCTAGCACATCTGTCTTTTGGCACTGATGTAGTTCTTCTGTTAGGGCTTGGATACACCATTTGTCATCTCAACGAATAGGGTGATTCATAGATGGAGTGCGACCCGACACCAATTAATGGCTGAGGTCGCACCTGAAATTGACAGCACTAGCACCTTTGGTGCGTTAATTGCCCTAACAAAGCCAGTGGTAATTTCGTTACTTCAAGTGACAGCACTTTCTGCAGTTCTGATATATGATTTAATTCAATATCACCTAGGTAACGGATTTGATGTGATGGCAACAATGTGGACTTGTTTTGTAGTCTTTGTTGGAGGATTCCTAACTGCTGGAGGCGCTAATTCAATCAACATGTGGTATGATGCTGACATTGACCCATTCATGGCACGTACTGCTGAGCGCCCAGTACCAGCCGGAAATGTGACTGCAAGTACTGCATTACTACTAGGTATATTTTTAGCAATTATTGGCACAATATGGTTGATTGAAATGGCCAACGAAGTAGCTGCATTTTGGGCTGCTTTCAGCGTATTATTCTATGTGATAATTTACACTATTTGGCTAAAACGACGAACTAGCCAAAATATTGTGATTGGTGGAATCGCCGGTTCAACCCCTCCTCTGATTGGCTGGGCTGCAGCAAATGAATCATTGACAATGTCTCATGCTTTTGATTTCGGGGCCGTTCTAAATCTTGGTGCTGCACTTCCCTGGCTAATGTTCATGCTCATTTTCTTATGGACACCCCCTCACTTTTGGGCTCTAGCGCTTTTCCGTGACCGTGAATATTCAGAGGCAAAAGTACCAATGCTACCATCGGTCAAGGGTGGCAAGCATACAATTTCAGAGATGCGGGTTTACACTGCACTCCTCATTGGAATCTCTGCCATGTTCATTGACCCAATCATGTGGGGTTTTCCACGTGACGATGTGTGGAGTACCGGCTGGGCAATTTCTACTACCTACTTTGCTTGGGCCTTGTTACTCGGTATATGGTATAACCAATCTGTACTCAATATTGACCTTAGAGAACCACGCGATGGTAAAGGAAGAATCCCGTCTGCGTTCTCATCTTTTATGATTTCAATGAAATACCTAGCACTCTTATTCGTAACAATGGTGATGGTCGTAGCATCATTCTATGTTGGATTGATTGCTCTTACTGGAGTTGCAATACTTGAAGTCTACAGGCATTGGAAAAATGACTCAAAAAATATGATTGAAACAGAGTTGGAACCTGTTGTATCAATTACCGAATGAGTCGTTGAGTCTTTACCAAAGGAGTGCCTCTGCGCGCTTGCGAGCGCAGGCGATGCGCCCACCTAGGGTGATTTACAATGCAAGAGAGCGACCTTGTCTATGATTGGAATGTAGTTGACTACGATTTCAATCGAAATCCATCAAATCACCCGCATGGAGTATGGTTCGATGATGAAACTTTACGAGATGGACTTCAGAGTCCAAGCGCTAGAAATCCAACTATTGAGCAGAAAATCGAGTTACTAAATTTCATGGAAAAACTTGGAATACAAAAAGTTGACCTTGGCCTACCAGGGGCAGGACCTTTCCACATCAATCATATTGATGCAATGTTAACTGAGATCAAACAAAATGATTTCCAAATTAGACCTGGTTGCGCAGTTCGCACCATGATAGGTGATATTGAGCCACTTGTGGAATTGCAAGCAAAACATGAGATGCAAATTCAAGCTAGTGCTTTCCTTGGCACCTCACCAATTCGTCAATACGCAGAGAATTGGACGATGGATAAGATTCTATCTACCGCGGAAAAAGCAGTTACATTCGCAGTTGACAATGACATCCCAGTGATGTTTGTCACAGAAGATACAACTCGTTCAAAGCCAGATGAAATCAAACAAGTTTACACACGGGCAATTGAGTTAGGCGCAGACCGTATTTGTGTCTGTGATACTTGTGGACATGTGACCCCGAATGGAGTGACCCAACTTCTCAGATTTGTTCAAGATGAGGTTATTCCCGATGCTGGAGTGAAAAGAAGAGACATTGAAGTCAATTGGCATGGCCACCAAGACCGCGGCTTGGGTGTTGCCAACAATTTAGCAGCAGTAGAGGCTGGTGCGGACGTAATTCATGGAACTGCTTTAGGTGTTGGAGAGAGAGCAGGAAATGCCCCTCTTGACCAGACATTAGTGAATCTAAGTTTGATGGGCGTTATTGACAATGATTTGACCCTACTCAACGATTACATGCGCAAGGCTCACGAATATGTTGAGGTGGCTTTACCTCGTAATTACCCAGTATTTGGTGCGGATGCGTTTGAAACTGGTACAGGAGTCCATGCATCCGCTGTCATCAAAGCGATGAACAAGGGTGACCACTGGTTGGCTGACCGTGTCTATTCCGGTGTCCCAGCCAACGATTTTGGACTTGAACAAGTAATCAGAATTGGCCATATGTCAGGTAGGTCAAACATCATTTATTGGTTAGGGAAAAATGGTTACGATGTAAATGATGATTTAGTAGCGCATCTGTTTGAAGTCGCTAAAAATCAGCGCAGGCTGATGGGGGACGATGAGGTCCACTCTGCAATATCTGCCTTTCAAGCAGAATAGGTCTCTTTTCAGTTCTCTATTATTGATGCTCATGCTGGCCCTTACAGGGGTAAGTGCTAATTGGGACCTTGGTGGCCTTTGGGTTATGCGATGGGGTTTTGTTGTCACCTTGCTCATACTCTCAACTCTTGCCCCGCTTGTAAACGCCCTTGAACCAGTAAAAGAGAATCCCTCAATGTTAGGTGCACCGCTATCTGACAATAGAGAGGATGCTCCACTCACATACGGGTTTTCACCGGCCGTAAGGTCTGCCTTTGCAAGAGTCAGTGATTTGTCTCAATATTCCAATGCTGAACTCGCGACTGTAGAGCAGTGGGTGGTGGTCAGCACAACTCCTCTAGGACAAGAGGCTCGATACTTACCAAACACTTGGATTATTGATGTTGAAGATATGCCCATCTACGCTACTGATGGGGCAGGGGGAGCCGCCGCAAAATTTGCTGAGTTACAATCTGATGGTGTGATTGAAGTCGCTTATCCACTGGTACAATGGACAGCGTCGAAAAAACTGATTCCTAATGATGCCAAATTCTCTGACCAATGGCATTTGCAGAATACAGGGCAAACTAGTGGTACATCTGGTGAAGATGTAAACATCACAAGCGTATGGGACAATTACACCGGTGCTGGAACAGTCATCGGAATTGTTGATGATGGGTTGGATTGGGATCATCCAGACCTTGACGATTATTATCAGAGCGCTCTTGACTACGATTATTGTGGAAATGATGGTGACCCGAGTCCATCAAACTGGGATGGTCACGGTACTTCTGCGGCTGGAGTCGCTGCTGCAGTTGGCAACAACAGCATTGGCGTTTCTGGGGCTGCTCCTCAAGCAGGGTTAGCAGGAATACAACTGATTTCCTGCTCACTATCTGACTCAAAAGAAGCAAATGCCATTACTCATCTTCACCAATCAATTGACATCTATTCAAATTCATGGGGCCCAAGTGATAATGGCTACACATTGGAAGCACCTGGCCCATTGATGTTGGCTGGATTTGAATCCGATGCTTACCAAGGCCGCTCAGGCTTAGGCAACATCATCACATGGGCGGCCGGAAACGGTCTCAACAATGATGATGATTCAAATTATGACGGCTATGCCAACAGCCGCTTAACCATCGCAGTAGCCGCAACCACTCATTACGGTGACAACGCTTGGTACTCAGAACCAGGCGATAACATCCTTGTCGCCGCACCCTCGGACGGCGACGGTGAAGGTATCACCACAACCGACATCGAAGGTTCCGGTGGCTACACTAACAACGACTACAACGACAATTTCGGTGGTACGTCCTCTGCAACCCCTCTTGTCTCAGGCGTAATCGCACTCATGTTGGAGGCGAACTCTAACCTCACTTGGAGAGATGTTCAACATGTGTTAGTCAACTCAGCGCGCGTTAATGACGCCGGGGATTGGTCATGGGACATCAATGGAGCGGGACACGATGTTAGCCACAAATACGGATATGGCGTGATAGATGCTGGAGCCGCCGTCGCCTTGGCAATAAACTGGACAAATGTAGAAAATGAGAGTAACTACACCAGCGGAATGCAGATTTTAGGCGCTTCAATTCCTGATGCAACCGGTACCGCGACAACAGATACCATCACAATGAGTCAAGATTTATTGCTTGAATCAGTTGACGTGATTGTTGATATTGACCACAACAACCGCGGCGACCTTGAAATCATATTGACTTCACCGAGCGGTACAGAATCATACCTAGCCACTGAGCACAATGACAACGGTAACGACTTCAACAACTGGATGTTTTCTTCCGTCCACTTTTGGGATGAAGGAAGTGTCGGGAATTGGACTATCAGCGTTGAAGACAAGGATAGTGGTACTTCTGGCACATTCGACGATTGGGAATTAATCATCCACGGCACAGAACTGAGCCGCGACAGCGATTTGGATGGACTCCTTGATGATGCTGAAACCGACAATTACAGCACCGACCCATTTGACAACGATACAGATGATGACTTCCTCAACGATGGCTTGGAAGTTTTGACCTACGGAACCGACCCACTCAACCCAGACAGTGATGGTGATGGTCTACTCGACGGTGTGGAGGTTTTTGTCAACGGAACTGACCCTCTAAACAACGACACTGATGGTGACGGAATGCTAGATGGCTACGAAGTTTACACCTCTTTTTCAGACCCATTATTCTACGATAACGACAGCGATTCTGACGGATGGTATTGGTTTGAGGATTGCAATGACACAAACGCCGATATTAATCCTACGATGAACGAGTTGCTGAATGGCATTGATGACGACTGTGACTATTGGATTGACGAAGATTTCAACGGTACTGATAGCGACTTTGACTTACTTGAAGATTGGGAGGAATATCATAATTACAGCACGAATCACACACTGTGGGATACCGATGGAGATGGGCTTTCAGACGGTGATGAGGTCTTGAATTGGGGCAGTGACCCACTGACATTTGACAATGATAGCGACCAAGATGGATGGTACTGGTTCGCTGACTGCAACGACACAAATGCCTCACTATTCCCGGGCAACCCCGAACTCCTAGACGGTCTTGACAACGATTGTGATGACGGAATCGATGAAGATTTTTACGGCCAAGACAGCGATGGAGATGGGCTGTTTGACTTGGATGAGTACAACTTGGTTGGCACCGACCCGTTCCACAATGATACTGACCGTGATGGAATATTAGATGGTGATGAACTGCTGGTCACTCACACCGACCCATTATGGCCAGACTTGGATGAAGATGGAGATGGATTCCGCTGGTTCGATGATTGTGACGACAACAACTCGGCGCGTTCACCCGATGCCAACGAAACATGGAACTGGGTTGATGACAACTGCGATGGTGACGTCGACGAAGATATCAACCGCTCTGCTCATATCCAATTTTATGTCCAGCCAACCCCGCTCAATAACTCCAATTCATACTTGAATAGTTCTTATCAGAAGTTTGTGATGACCATCTGGCTCTCAGATGTTCCATTCACCATTTCCGACCTATTGGACAACTCAGATGTTAACTGGGTGCTAACCTGGCCCGATGGTTGGTACACATCCATCATGGATGAATACATCATTGATTCTAGTAATGGTAGTTTAGTTTATCACACCGATTCTATCGATTGTTCTGAACCCCTAGGATACTCGACAATTGAACAGATGCTTTGTCCTAGACACAATGAGACGGTTGGCCCTTGGGTCGTAACTTTCACCCTAACTGATGGTGATGAAGTAGTCGAACTTAGTTCGCCACTGTTCTTCGAAGTTTGGAATCCACCTAATGAAGATACTATTGATGATGGAAACAATGTTAGTGATAACACTGGAGACAACACAAACAATGGGACTGGTGAACTTGGTGTTGGTGGCCCAACTATTTCTAATGAAATTGTAATCGGATTAGCAGCTTTACTCGTTCTTCTAGTAGTGTTCTTGATGGTAACTCGGAAAAAAACACCAAAAGGACGGCGTCCACCAAAGATGCCCGAACTATATCGGTAATTAATTCTCAAAATAATGAGGTGCCAAACAAGATTGAGAGAGCAGCTCCACCAAGTACAATGATTACTGCGATTCCAACTAAAACCCAACTTACAACTTCAGTTAACTGCTTAGCATGCTCATGTTCAGCAGGAGTGGTATCTAATCGGCGATCACCTTTAGCGGCCCTAGTTGCCTTAGCAATTTCCTCTGTGGTCTGGGTTAAATCTGATTTTTTACGTAGACTTTCCAATGATTCTTCCTCAATCATCTCGGCTAACTTACTCTCAACCTCAGATTCCAAAATTGACTCTTCTGCAGGAGTCCAACCAACCTCTTCCATGCTATCCCCACATTGCTGAAATATATGGTACTATTCAAAACATACTACAGTAATTTTAGATTTAAAATTCCAACAACTATTGGAAACATTCAAAATTCTTCTTCGGAATCCTCTTCTTCTGCCGAACTTGATGCCAATTGGTCACTACCTTGCAGCCAATCTTTTTGCCATTCTGAGTCAACGTCTTCGCCCTGCCATTGACCCTGAATTGATATCTCATCGACTTCGTATTCTTCGCGCCAAGGAGGGTCAGCGACGCTTCCACTAACTATCAGCCGATTTTTCTCATCGAGTTGACTTTTCACTAGTTTCACGCCTCTAGAAATCGGCAGTAAATGACCCACTGGAGTACCAGCAGTTACGAACGGATTTGTTGCAGAACAAATCAACAATCCGCGCTCAGGAGACAAAATGTCAGCACTCATCCCCGGTTTATGCGGGTCAACTATTCGCCCGATAATATCGCCTTTCTCAACAAAAGAGCCTGACTGGACAAACATGTCAACGAGCCCGCCTTCCTCAGAGCGAATCCATGTTGAACCTGAGGCGAGTAAGCGGAAACGAGGACGGTTTGGGTAACCAGGAATTACCTTCAATGAACGTAACACATTGAGAACCCCGTACACTGCGACCTTTACTGCTTCATGGTCAGTCAAAGTAGCACCCCCACCTTCGTAGGTGAGTGCTCCAATCCCTTCTTCGGTGGCATTTCTCCTAAGTGTACCTCGTGGTCCTTTTGAATCAAGTACCACTTCAACACCAAATGCTCTAGCAACCCTGTTACTCTCAGAATGTGCGAGATTTGCTCTCACTTGAGGTAAATTTGTCCTACCTCTTGCGGCAGAGTGGAGGTCAAGTAAGTAATCAGTTGAAATAATAAGATTTTCCCAAATTTTGTCAGCAACTCGGCTAGTAGTATTGCCATCAACAGTACCAGGGAATTGGCGATTAAGGTCGCGCCCATCTGGGAAATATCGTACATGTCTCCTATACCCAGGGGGATTGAGAACCGGGACAATACGAATTGTGCCAGCCATTGCCGCAGGGTCGAGAGCGCGGCCATATCCTGTCATTGACTCTTGGCATAACATACTACAAGCAAGTGGCCCAACCAACTCATCCCCGTGAATAGCGCCTGTAATTGTTACTACTGGCCCCGGGCGAGCACCATGAATGACTGTGATTGGAGTATCCCAACTCTCACCGAGTTTAACATCAAGTAGTGGCATTGAGATTCTGCGAATCGTATTGGGTTTTACTCTCTTATTTGCGATTCGATGCTGTTTCACACCTTCAGCGCGGTCCCAATCTTGGCGTTTTCTTCTCTTTGCCTTAGATAGTGATTTCTCAATAGTAGCGCGGCGCTCTTTTGAAATTTGATTGCTAACTTTGAGTGCTGTCTTTTTTGTCTTAGCCACTTTTGACTTTACTTTGGCCTTGGTAGTGGCCTTCTTTTTACCGCTAGACTTTGGTTTCTTTGCTGATTTGGTCTTGGGCTTTGATTTGGCCTTGGTAGTGGCCTTCTTTTTACCGCTAGACTTTGGTTTCTTTGCTGATTTGGTCTTGGGCTTTGATTTTACCTTAGTATTACCCTTAGGGTTTTTTGAGGTTACTTTTTTGGCCTTAATTTCTTTATTGGCCACCTTCTTAACGGCATCAATATCGGCAGAATCAGAGTCATCTTTTGTAGGCATCAAACTTCACCCATCCAAACCGTAGCGACTCCGCTAATTGTTGCTGGCACTGATTAAAACAAAAAGCCGCCGATAAAAATCTCATCAATATCAAGTATTTCCCACCCCACACAGGGGCAAAAAAGATGGGTGGCCCGCTTAGCGGCTAGGTAATGGCTGACGAAGAGATAGGAGTTCAGAGAGAATTTGCACCTTCATCAATCTGTTTTGGCTGTGGGCCTGCTAATCAACAGGGATTGAAGATAAATTCAACTAGAACTGAAGATGGATTAGAATTATGGTTCACGACTTCTGATGAACATCAAGCATTCCCTGGGATGGTAAATGGTGGAATTATTGGAACTTTACTTGATTGCCATGGGAATTGGACTGCCGCAATAGCACTAATGGATGCAAATGGAGACAGTGAACCACCTTGTACGGTGACCGCATCTTACTCTGTTCAACTCCGTCGTCCTACACCAGTAAATGTACCACTGCACGTAACTGCAAGAGTAAGTGAACTTTCGGAAGATCGAGCAAATGTTGAGATGGAATTACACGCTGATGGAAAACTATGTGCTAAAGGCAAAGGCTTGTTTGTCGCCGTTAGTGAAGGACATCCTGCTTTTCACAGATGGAGTTGAATGACATTGGCAGATACATCTCTTGAATTCCTACGCTTTCGAGTGATGGGAATAATGTCACAGATGGAGTCTCTGCATGGAAAAAATCTGCAGCCCTTGGCTGGCGTTCCTTTGGGGCGGTTACGCCGAAATGCAACAAGACTCCATGGCGTTTGTCGCTTCAACAAAGGTGTCGACAAGCGTGATGAAAAACTCTGCCCATCTGATGTTAGAGAGGTTGCATTACATCCTGAATCTCTCAAAAGTGAATGGCTTCAATATGCCGAATTTCTGATGTTTCACGAGTTTCTTCACGCTCTTGGTCACGGTGGCCATGACAAAGAATTCAGGTATTTAGAGGCCCAATGGCCAGACAAAGAAGCAAAACAGATGGGTGTCGATTTTGCAGCCCACTTGCGAAAGCGTAATGCAAAATTTGCTTGGAAATGCCCAACTTGTGATTGGCAAACTGAGCGTTCGGTTCGCTCTGCTGGCCGTTACCTTTGTCGCAGTTGTAAGGTGAAATTAGTTGATTGTGTTTTGACAGCAAATTAATACTGGTTTCACAAACGATTCAGAACATTGTTCATTACTGCGACGGAACTCCATTCTGTTTGATGATGAAGCCTGCTTACGCAAAGCGCGGCTTTGCGACCAGTATTCTACTAGTTCTGATTCTCGGGTTTCTGTCTCCAACAACAACCGCAGAACTTTCACAATCAACTACTACTCTCAACCTAGCTTGTCTGTCGGATTCAAGTTGCCTACTTGACAATGCTGAAACCGGGGTTGATGTCATGTCTCGGCAAGAGAATTCTGCTTCCCCACTGTCACCAAAAACTGTGAAAATTGAATTTATCATGAACCCTGAACAAATTCATCTTGCATTATTACCAACGATGATTGATGAATTAGTAATTGATTTTCGTATCCGCGAGGATACAGCAGGAGTGAGTTCTCCTGACTTAGTGGTTGAATTCTGGGCTGGGCCAAGTAGCAATAGTTGGACTCTTACAGGAGGGAGTCCCACCTCACCAAAAATCGGCACCTATCAATTAGAGGATGCCGAACTAGATCTTTCACATGGCCGATTAGTAAGACCGGGGGATGGGGTTGGACTTTCAATATCATTTGAAGTCGCAGAACCTGTGACTTGGGAACTATACCTCAGGGGTGAATCTAGAATTATCATCCCAATAGAGTGGAGTGCAGACATTACTTCAGCAAACGTCGATGAGCCGAGCAGTGCGAGTAATCCGGTTATTGTAGAAGATGTTGAAACAATATCAAAAGGTGCGCTCCTAGACGCTGACCAAGACTGTTTTAGATTCCAACTACCAGACCATCTGAGAGCAATGACGATGGTCATCCATTGGACCTCAGTGCCACTTGAGATTGAGCAACCTCACACTCCACCTGAGTTGATTAGAGAAGGGGGGAAAACACCGCGGAATCCAGCAGTAAAAACTACTTTTGAAGCAGGGCAACAAATTACCGAAATTTTCTATGAGGAGCCTCCCGATGGAAGTTATTTGGCTTGCTGGTCGGGTGAAAATAACCATTTCCAAGAATATTCATGGTTCGGAAGATTATCTCATGAGGGATTAGGGAGTGCGTCACCTACACAATTCTCAGGAGATGCAAATTGGCTCGCAGGTGAGGCTTGGGTTGGGGAAGTAGAACAAACCTCACAGGGTATTGTCTCACACGGATTGACATTGTCAATTGGGTTAATCGGAACGATTGCTGGACTCTTGGGCTATACAATCCCTAGCAATAATCCTTGGTCAAAGCGTTATGTTCTACCTGTAGCACTATTCTTGTTGATTATTGGCGCAGTTACTTCACCGCTTGTCAGTATGACTGGAGAGGCACCTCTTGCTGGTGAATTGACTCTTGATGAGGTGCTAGATAATCGTATGGCAACAGTTGATGATGCAAGCCAATCCGAATCAGATGCAAATAAGGCGGCTGGATTTTTTGGATTGGGACCTGGCGAAATTCTGTCACTAAGGATGCATATTACAGGAGTTCATCCAACTGGTGATGGTAGGTGGCAAATCCACACAGAAGAAATGGAGAATATCAGACTTGATAGCCACGTATTCGGTTGGGTTAGTAATCATCCAATGGGTGCAACTGATGAGGTGAAATTCATATTGCAAGCAGGCCGTTCCCTCACTCTTGACTTACTGATGTTAGAGGCGTTACTCGTAGTGGATGAGAAACCTGCTGGGGAATTAGTACATATTGAATGGGAAATGAAAACCACCCAGCCTGCTGGCTCAGCAACCGAGCCAATTTGGTCAACTCGTCCTAATTCAATTTCTTCATCAGATTGGTCAACCATACAAAGGGAACTTTACCCACAATTATTGACGATTTCATATTGTGACTGTGGAATTGATGGAATGGAAGTAAGTTGGAGGTCAAGCGATGTTTTTGATTCCAACAGTATTCCGCAAGTTGAAGGAATTTCAGTTGCCAGCGGATTAGTATCAAATGAGAATATATGGCTTGCTTGTGGTATTGGTTTACTGCTATTTGCTGGCGCAATTGAATATTATAGGGTAAAAGCGGCTGAAAACCTTGCCAAAAAATACCTTTAAGATAATTCAGCAATAATGTTCAGAGAAAGAATCCTGCTGTTCTTTAGATTCAATCAAAACTGCCTAGGATTTCATCCAGCATTTTCTTCTCTTCATCATCAATGACACCATCTTCTAGAGCTTCGCGGATCTTACTACACTCTTCTTCACTCAGATTTGCTACTTCCATTGCACCTTCAATCAATGCCAATTCTGCAGTTGTAACCTTGCCATCATCAACCGCTGCGTTAATTGCTGCCCTTGTAGCAATCCTTGCTGCTTGCCTAGGTGGAATTTCCAATGCAGCCGAAAGTAGAGTCAATTCATCATGCTCATCCTGTGTCAGAACGCCATCCTCGTAGGCGCGATGGTATGCCTCAAGCAGAAACTTGCCATATTGATCTGGGTGCAAAAGAACATCTCTGATTAGGCCATAGTCAACTATTCTCTTTGATGTAGGAGAGGACACACCCAACGAGGCGCGTATCTCCTTCACTGCCATGTCTTTCAAACCGTGCCCAACCCATGCTATACCTAGTGCGATAACTCCCGAACCGAGCCACTGCATGGTTGCCGGTGCGAAAAGTGAGCCTGGATGCATTAATTGATTGAGTCCAATGACAATTAAAAGAGAGCCCCAAAACATCTCTAACCAATCGTTGACATCTTTCTCATCAGCGAGGTCATCTAGTGTCGGCTCATCCTCTGTCATCATTTTGACACGATGCACAATACCCCTTCAAACTATCCACAAATTCAACCGATATTTAGGCTGAAAGAAGGGGTTTACCTATTGTCAACATCCTAATTACTTGTGAAATTATTGCGGTCGTTTAGAGGTTATTGCTACGTATATTTTTTTCGTTGATTGATGGAATTAATTGAGAAGAAATGTAAATTACCATCGCTATCCTCTTGAACCTTGGTTCCTAGACTTGCTTGCATGGCGAAGGAAACGAGTGGTTCACCCTCTCAATTCGGCTTGCCTAAAAAAATGGTTGAATTCCTCTCAGACACCTGGGGAATTACTAGTTTCCATCCACCTCAAATAGAGGCTTTACCAACTGTACTAGCCGGTGAAAATTTACTGTTAGCGGCGCCAACTGCTAGTGGTAAAACACTGGTAGCGCAGTTGGCAATTTTCAAAAAACTAATCGAAATCGAACCAGGTAGTAGAGCCATTTACATCGTTCCATTGAAGGCATTAGCGAGCGAAAAAGTAACTGAAATGGAAGAACTTGCTGGGCCACTTAACCTAACAGTTGGTATTGGAATCGGCGACAGAAGTTCTGAAAATCGTAAGATTGATGATGCTGATATCATTGTTTGTACATCAGAAAAATTCGATTCACTGCTTCGTAATCGCAACAATTTTCTTGACAAAGTAAGCATAGTAATTGCAGATGAAATTCATCTTGTAAATGATGCAGGGAGAGGTCCCACATTAGAAATCAATCTGGCTCGAATCATGCACGAGAAACCAGATGCACAGATTGTCGCGCTATCGGCCACCGTTGGCAATTCTCAGGATGTAGCCGATTGGCTGAAGGCAAAACTAGTAGTTTCAAATTGGCGACCTGTGCCACTCCGTTACGCAACATTGGCAGATTTACAAGTTGAAGTGCGGAAAGAAATCAGTGGGCATTCAGAGGATGTACCCCTTCCACCACCAAAATTTCTTGATGGGCCAAAATCAAATCAAATCTGGGCCGTACTCAGTGATACCATCAAGGATGATGGCCAACTATTATGCTTCGTATCAACAAGAAAATCGGCTCAATCTGTAGCCAAAGACTTAGCGAAAAGAATGAAGACTAAGGCTACAAAAGATAATGATAAAAAGTCCCTAAAAATTTGGCAAAACCTTGCTGAGAAATCAAGGACCGGTTCAGAAGGTTCCCAAACCGGAGACATACTGGCTGATTGTCTAGCCGGTGGAGTGGCTTTTCATCATGCTGGATTGACATCAAAGCAAAGAAAAATGATTGAACAATCTTTCAAGCGCGGTGACTTAGTTTGTATCAGTGCCACTCCTACTTTGGCTGCAGGTGTTAATCTACCAGCACGACGAGTCCTAATCCGCGACCTACGCCGTTGGGATGGTAATGGCAGTCAACTTCTTTCAACGATGGAAGTACAACAGATGATGGGTCGAGCTGGTAGACCACAATTTGATGATTATGGGGAAGCATGGATCCGCTGTAAGAGCATTCTTGATGCCGATGTGATGTCCCAACGATACTTTGAATCAGACCCAGAAGATATTGTCTCAAAACTCCACCTAGAATCACCAATGAGAATGCATGTTCTTTCTGCGATTGCAACCGGTGGGAAATACAATCGATTAGCACTTGGTGAGTTCTTTAGTCATACTTTCTTAGCCACTGATGTACCATCCGAAAGTCTTGCTGACAACATTGACGGGATTGTTGATTGGCTGTGTGGCCATGGCATGGTTGAAAGAATGGGATTAGATGAAAAGTTGGCTGCAACTATCGAATCTAATCATCAACAAAAAAATAAGGATAATTCAGAAAAACTAGACCCATCAGAGGCAGCAGAGGATTGGGATGATACCTTGCCACCCTGGGCTAGTGTCGCCTCAGCAACTACTGGGGTGACAATTGATAACACCCCAGAAAAAGAACCACGTCCGAAGAGAAAAGGAGCCGCAGTGATGGGTTTCCAGTCTGCATCAGATATCGTCAGAAGTAATCGGTTTGAACCAGTTTTACCAGAACAAGAGGCGATGACGTACAGAGCCACACCCTTTGGAGAGAGAGTCGCGCGACTCTATCTTGACCCACTTTCTGGCCATGTGCTACAAGTTGGATTGAGGAAAGCATGTGAGATAATTGCAGGTCTTGATGATGAGTTGACACTTTCACCTTACAGTCTACTTCATCTGATTTCTACTGTGCCAGATTTCATGGTGCTTTGGCCACGAGTTTCCGAAGGAGAGCGGTTACAACGACGATTACTATCTGGGGAATCTCACGAATTAGTCACCCGTGATTTACTAATGCAATCCAAATTAGATTTAGACCCACTCGTACATGTCAAGTGTGCAGCAGCAATGGAAGCATGGATTGATGAAATTAGCAGTAGAGATATTGAAAGAAACTTTGGAGTTGCCCCTGGTGATTTACGTCTACGAATTGAATTAGCCGATTGGCTCCTTTATGCTGGCCGAGAAATCATGAGATATGATGAAGGCGATGACGAATTACTTGAACAACCAAGGAAACAATTGATTAGACTATTAGATGAATTACGATTACGTATTTCAAACGGATGTAAACCAGATTTACTTGAATTAGTAGCAATTCGTGGAGTTGGTAGAATCAGGGCACGTAGATTTGCAAAGATGGGTGTAAGAACAATAGAAGATATTCTTGAGTTGACAGAAAAGGACAGACAGGGATTAGCAGACCAGCGTGGATGGAGTCTCCAATTAGTTGATGGAATCATTGAACAAGCTGCAAAAGTTAGAGGCAGCCCTCGCCGCAGGTGATATGGTAGAGAGCCAACAGCGATGGCTTGATGGAAGAGGCGAGCCCACCTTGGTTCAGCGCTTGGTCAATCAAATTTTCAGAACCGATTTCTGATCCAAGACTCGTTGCCGCAATGTTGTTACAGAAGCGGAAAGATGAACGCTGGTTGTTAGTAGGACATCCTGCACCAGTATCTGAAAGACACTTGTGGAGTGTATGGCTTGCACTCAGAGAGAGAGCATTAGCCAAGAAAATGATTAGCGTATCCCTAGATGGTGAATTTATTCGATTACTTGCTGGAACACACCAAATGAGTGTCGCATTCAAGCGAGCAGGAGTTCAAGCAGGGGATGAAAAAGCTTGGTTAATTCGATTACCAGAGTGGCATGATAAGGATGATGAAATACTTCTCAATCATGATAATGGAACTCATGATTCTGAGGCTTATGAATTAATGAGTTGGTTGGAGTCTGAATATATTCCTGAGCGCCCAACACCATCTAATGAAGCATTAAATCGACTCCAAATAGAATCTGATTTGAAAGATTCAAGGAATACCATTGAAGAAATGTTGATGATGCAACTTTCTATAACAGATATTGATTGATTGTCAATCAATTTAGATGGTTATTCCGTTGGGTTCATAGAGCGATGACCTAGCCCAAATAGTTGTATGAGCCGCTTTCATGGGTACCGCTTGTGTGCCACTTGTGGCGTTGCTAATGCATCAGGACATTTTCTTGATTTGAACGGTGAGCGATTTTGCCTACCTTGTTATGCCTTGAAAGCCAATCCAGAGCATCCTTCAACTGATGAGATGAAAGCCGCTAAAGAACAGGCATTAGCTACATGGAAATGTGCAAAATGGAGTCGGAGTGACTACAAATTGGCAAATGGTCCTCATTCGATTTCCTGAATTAATCTCTGATTCCTTCACCAGTCACCATGAAGACTGCTTCGCCTTCAGGCAGGTTCGGTGAATCGACCAATCGACCAATTCTTCGGCCACCTTTTGATTTTCGGAGATATAGACGGAATGTGCTTGCGTGACCAACAATATGGCCACCAATTGGCTTTGTTGGGTCGCCCCACATTGCATCAGGCTTGGAATGAACCTGGTTAGTTACCAACACTAATGCATTGCTAATATCAGCTAACTGTTTGAGTTCTTTCAAATGCTTGTTCAACTTCTGTTGACGCTCAGCAAGTTTACCTCGCCCAAGGAATTCTGCCCTGAAATGGCTTGTCAACGAATCAACAATTACCATCTTGACTTCAATATTTTTTGACATCCTCTTAATTTCATCAACCAACAACATCTGATGGGCTGAATTGTATGCACGAGCAACGTGGATTCTCTCAAGAACTAATTCTGGATCTAAACCATTGCCTCGAGCCATTTGGGTTATCCGCTCTGGCCTGAAAGTGTCTTCTGTATCTATGTAGAAAACCTCGCCACCAAGTCCACCTTCGGAAATTGGCATTGTGGCATTAACAGCCAGCTGGTGACCAATTTGGGTCTTACCGGAACCGAATTCGCCATACACTTCGCAAATTGCTTGGGTTTCAAAACCGCCGCCAAATAATTCGTCTAATGCGACGCTGCAAGTAGTTAATTTGATTACTTCGCTTCGCTTTTCAAGCAATGCATTACCACTCAAAAAGCCACCAATATTCGCTAATTTCTTAGCACCAGCGATGATTTTTGCTGACACTGCTTCACCAAGCTCTGCAGCATCTGCTAGTGCGCTTGGTGTCATAACAGCAATTGCTAGCATGTCATCAAATCCAGCCTCTCTCAACTTCTCTGCGGTTGCAGGACCTACACCTGGTAGGTCATCAAGTGTCGGCTCTTCATCGGGTACCTCTACCATCACCGTATCCTCCTCTTCTTCTAGGGGTACATCGTCCACCTTCAACTCTTCCTCATCAATATCATTTTCCTTTTTTGCAGCCATTCTTCTCAACTCCTTCTGAACCGACCTTTGTTGGCAGGGGTATATCAACCAATTATGGAGGGAGTTAACCCGGTTGAAAGTGATTGCCAATAGAAAATCACTATTTATTGCTAAAAATCACTATTGTTCACTTTCAGTTTTCATTCACCATAAACTGAAACTGAAACCTAATATTTGCCTTTCATTCCTCGTTTCAAGCCAAATACTAGCGGAATTAACCCTGCTAATCCAAAGATAATGAAATCAAACAATGCGCTTCCTAATTTCCATAATGCTGAAAATCCTAGATTGTTGTCTAAAATATCACTAGCAATTACTAAATTAATTGAAACTGCACCGATTACAACCCACCCTGCATCTCTTTTCTGTCTTAGAATAATAATTCCACAAACTAGAAAAATAATTCCAAGAATTAGATTTTTCAACGTTGAATACTCTTGTAACTCTCCAAAATCCGGAATATCTACTAGAAAGTTAAGTGCTAGTAGTACTTTCAATAATCCCCCAAGAACAAGGATTACTCCGCTACCAGCATATATCCAGAACGGTTCTTCCATAATCAAAGGATGTGGTTGCTTCTCTTGTTTTTCCCCTGCACCAATAACAGCAAATTCGCGGTCACCTGGAATCCCTTCCAAAGTCTTCTCATCCACGATTCAACGGAGATGTCAACAAATATCAACATTGACCAATCCACTATTCTGCAACAGGTGGTTCAGGTAATACTGTCTCTAACGGCTCGTACTCAATAGTCAGGAATGTTTCAGTTTCTATTTGATCACCTTCAACATCGATATCCATTCTCCAACCACCTTCAAGTGGGTCATTTGTCCCCCACGCATACGAATCTGATGCCCCATTGGCAATTTCCTTGGTTGATGCATCTTCTTCTGCATCAGTAGGGTTACGCACAGACCAAGTTACCGTAGAGGGGTTATTGCCTATCTCAAAGAAGACATTCGGATTAGTCGCATTGCTAATCAAATCAACACGTCTTGGTGAAGCCTCGGAAGAACCAGGAGAGGTGTCGAACCAAACAGGATATGGGTTGTCAGTTTCCTGGGGATTATCATAGTGTAACTCATACTCAACCCGCAAAAGAACCTCTACTTCGCCTGAATTACCCTCAGAATCATTTGCCCCAAGAGTCGCTCGGTAAATTCCATGCTTGTCGTAAGAAACAGTGACTGTTGA
>DUDF01000065.1:440-4144 GCA_012959435.1 Candidatus Poseidoniales archaeon | reverse complement strand
CAGCAAGGTCAGAAACTGTTGAGCCACCTCCTGCAACTGCTAGAATGACACTACCGATGAGCAATGTAACTCCAAGTCCGAGCGTAATCTTCGTCATGATGTGCATGACTCTTCGTTCAATGCGGTGACTTTTGAGGCTTTGGCAAGAAGATTTGTTGAGGTGAGGGCCAGAGCGCTCAATTTTCAAACATCGCTTCAGTCATGCAATTCGGGCATGTAACTTTGATCGGCCTGACCGCAGGAATTCCAAGTGGTGCTCCACAATTTGGGCAAAGAATTGCCTGTTCTACGCTTGACTGTCTAGATTGACCGTCATGGCTTGGGTCATAGCGAACCCGGTACTTGTGTGCATCTTGGAGATAATTTGGTTGTTGTCCTGTTGGGGTTTGTTCATTGGATGGCTCAGGGGTTGAATGGCTTTCTTCGATGCTCATTTCTGGCTGAGTGGTGCCACCTTGCTGGAACGCTTTCACCTGTTCTTCAACTTGGGCTACTGTCAAGTTATGTTGGCGAGCAATACGGTCAAGAGCAAGCATTCTGTCGTATTCATCCATGTTCGCTAACTCGCTCAGAACACTGTTACTCAACTGTGACATCATTTTGTTGGCGGTCTGCCGCCTATCATCAAGGTTATGCAACCTTGTTAACACTAAATTTATCTCATTACATCAACACACTTGCTTCAAATAGGGTGGGTGGGCCGGCCGAACTTAGGAGTGAGTGCGATGTCAGGTATTTTCGGGAGAACCGCGACCCCAAATAAGCCATCTTCAGGCAAGAAGAATGCTGCACGCAAAGTTACTTGTGGCCAGGTTATGAAAAGGCCAAGAGTTCTCTCTTCAGCAGTGACGATGGATAGAGTCCTTACTACCTTGACATCGCGAGATTGGGACCATCTTTTCTTGGTAGATGATTATGGTGTTCCAGTAGGACGAATTCATGCCTTAGATATGTTAAAATTGATTCAAAGAAAGCGAGTAAACCGTGATTTGGCTTGGATGCAAGCAGTTGAAGCAAGTCAACTAATTTCCCAACCACCCATGCAGGTTTCAAGTCAGACTCCACTTCTCAAAGCTGCAGCATTGATGATCACTCACGATATCAATCAGATCGCAGTTGTTGACCATGAAGGCGCTCTTATTGGTGTAATAAGTCATGCAATTGTTGCGCGGCATTTACCCAAATTCATCCTCTGATTAGTGGATAAGATTTAACCTTAATAATTCAGCAATTTTATTGGTTAATTGAGATAGTTCGAACTTTGCATCTGATGTACGTGTGGTAACAGAAGTTTTGGCTTCTGTTCCTGAATTCCTGATACCAATACTGACGTTTACTTCGCCAACTTTCCCACTCAATAACAAGAGGCTCGATTCACCAACAATGTCCTCTCGGTGTAATAGCCCCACACCCAACTCTTGTGAAACTAATTGTTCAACCTCTTTCGATAATTCGTTGCACCCATCCCATAGAGTGCGGTCCGTATCCTTAACCCCCACTCTCGCCTTCCAGCCACGCGCTACATTCACTCGGTTTTTGCCAAGTTTTGCGCGAGCAAAAAGTTGAGCAAGCAGAGTAGCAGCGCCATCTCCAGTAAGAGCCCAGTGCGATGGTTTTGCGGGGTATGGTGTTGGCATAACGAGGTGGCCCGAATCTTCACATCCACAGATTGGTGGCATGTTTTCTGAATAGATTATTTGACCATTAGAGTCACTTCTTGGACGCAGTGAATCAGACAGCCAGCGGTCGCCAATAGCAGTTTGTATTGTCTCAATACCAAGGCTGCTACAAGTCGCAGGAAGACAAAGGTCAGATTCAATACTGTGGGCTAATTTCAATTGTGAATGTCCAGATTTTTTCATGGCGTGAAGCCAGTCAAAAGCCATCTGGTCTCCATCAACAATTTTAATTCCTGTTTTTGTCGCTTCTATGAGTAGGCAACGGTCGCCATCACCATCTAATGCAGCGCCAATTAATTGGCCTTCAGACCATGGTGTCATTCCATCATTCTCTTTGAGTCGTTGAGCGATTTCAATTAAGAGCATATGTTCATGTTCAGTTTCCAAAATTTCAGCAATGCTCCAACTGTCTGTAGAACTAAACTCTCCCGCTCCACAATTATGGTTGATTGGTTGTTCTCTATTTGAGACTTCATCGCATTCTAGACCCCGTCTAGCAAGCCCAAAACTAAACCAATCAGTACTCGCTCCTCCCGAACAATCAAGAATTAATCCTTGAGGAGAAATAGAGTCACCCATTGAATCCATGTCAATATCAAGTGTTGTGCAAAGAACACCCAACCAAGTTTTCAAATGACGGCGGTAGGCTTTCAGCCCATCGAATAGAGGTAATTCTTGAGAAGCCTTTGCTTGAAATGATTGCTCCGCTGGGGTTTGTGTAAGGTAATTCCAAGCACGGCTTGAAATCAAATCTTCTAATTGTGGCATTGATTTGTAACCATTTTTATCAAACAATTTCACACCAGAATCTGTAGCAGGATTATGACTTGCCGTTACCATCATTCCGGCATCAGCTTCTAACAAAAGTAGGCAATGGTGTAATCCCGGCGTAGGTAATTCACCAACCA
Organism: Candidatus Poseidoniales archaeon; assembly: GCA_012959435.1. Lineage (GTDB taxonomy): Archaea > Thermoplasmatota > Poseidoniia > Poseidoniales > Thalassarchaeaceae > MGIIb-Q1. The sequence goes on along the minus strand of DUDF01000065.1, from coordinate 1,557 downwards.
ATTGAATTACGCATCCAGCTTCTTGGAGCCCAGCCTGTAATGACGCCACCAATTTGTCATTACCACTTCTTCGATCCCAACCTATCACCACAATTGGTGGATCTCTATCGGTCTTCTGTTCTATGATGACTGAGCCAGTAGCAAAGCCGATTATTTGCATTAAGGCAGGAGAAATTTCCCGTTGCAAAATCAATTTTTCAATTGGGTTTTCAGAGTCACTACTCTCGGTAATTAAACCGCGAATGCCGTCAGTTCCGTGCAATCTTTGGCCGACCATTCAGGCTCACTCCTCAATAGTTGAATTTGCACCAAATACTCCGCTGATATTGAGATTTGGCCAAATGTTTGTATTTGTGCCAATAATTACTCCAGGATTTGTTACCACATTACAACCTATTGCAACACCATCTCCGATAATAGCACCAAATTTTCTTAGTCCACTATCGACGACTCCCTCGTCAAGCCCGCGCACGAGAACTGAACGCCCATCATTTCGTAAGTTAGACAATTTACAACCAGCCCCTAGATTCACATCTTTACCTAATATTGAATCCCCGACATAATTGAAGTGAGGCGCCTTTGCGCCTGGAAGTAGGAGGCAATGTTTCACTTCAGATGAATGGCCCACAACTGAATCACAGCATAACCAAGTATTCGGACGAATATAGGCACCGTGCCTAACCTCTGCGTTTGGTCCAATATAACATGGGCCTTCAATTCTCACACATTCTCCAATGCTCGCTCTATCGTCAATGCAAATAGGGCCCTTTGAATCATCAATAGAAACTGAAGCGGGTAAATCAGGGATAACATGGCCATATTGTTCAAGTAAAGATTCCAGTTGACTGGTCAGTGAATCTTCGTGAGATGGGTCTAAGATTAACCATACTGGTTCATCCTGTTCAGGTAGTTTTGGAATATAACCCGGATATTCATTTCGTTTTACCATACTAGGCCATAGATTTGGCGAAGTGAGGCTGGCTAGAGGTACTGCCATACTAGGCCGAGTACCTCAATAGGCTTGATGCTTTCACTCGGTCAATACTCTAGGTGCAGAATCTAAAACCGCATCACTGCATCCCGAAGCGAACTGTTTGAAGTTCTCTTGAAACATCAA
>DUDF01000065.1:0-313 GCA_012959435.1 Candidatus Poseidoniales archaeon | reverse complement strand
GGTCAACTACAAATTCAACATTATTGAGTGTGCCATCTAATGCAGCATTGAGAAGTGCTCGCGTCCAACGAATCTTGATGCGTTCGCTTTTTCCATACCCTCCAGCAACCCAACCTGTGTTGAGTAACCAGCATGAAGCATTGTTTTCAGCAACTTTCTGAGATAATAGATTTGCATAAACACTAGGATGCATTGGCATAAAAGGCGCGCCAAAACAAGCCGAAAAGGTAGCTTGAGGCTCAACAACACCAATTTCAGTTCCAGCAACCTTTGCTGTATAACCTGATATGAAATGGTAGGCGGCTTGGTCAGG
>DUDF01000064.1:3380-4163 GCA_012959435.1 Candidatus Poseidoniales archaeon | reverse complement strand
CACATTCAACAACGAATAGTGTAATGATCAGCGAAGTACTCTTGGACCCACTCGGGGATACATCTGGTGCGAGTGTAATCGTAATTCGCAATTATGGTACAGAATCTGCCGATATTTCGGGCTGGAAAATACTGGCTGAATCATATGAAGTGGTCCATCAGTTCTCTGAACCGACCACTCTTGGCGCGTTTACATCAATGTATATTCACGTAGAACAGGCAGGAATAGTTCCTGAATCAGCAAGTATTCAACAAGTTTACGTCATGCCTGACAGTCTTATTTTAACAGAGGAGGCTAATGATCAAGAGTCTGAGCCAGCGCGCGCGGGTTCACCAATAATACTTACACACTCTTTTAGCCTGTGGACATCCAATGACGAGATTGTAGATTATCTCCGCTGGGAGGACAGTTCAGGAGGGGCTGATGGCACCCTAGCAGATGCTGTTGCCGCAGGATTATGGGAAGAGGATTACTTCCTTGACATAGAAGATTTACCCGAAGGAAAAGGCATTGCTAGACTGAAACAACATTATATCAATTCACAGGAAGATTGGACGGTTATTCCAGATACCCAACAAAGTTCAGTGGTCATCAATGAAATCCTTCTATCATCCGGCGATACATATTCCGAACAGTGGGTTGAAATCTACAATCCTGGACCTGCAATGCAGCAAATGGATGGATGGACTCTCCGAAATAGCACAGGCACTGTATTTGAATTCCCTGATTCCTTCACCATTCTTTCCAAGGAACATGCTGTTATTACTTTCAAGCCTGGTGAAT